>DATCXQ010000809.1:0-5870 GCA_036565725.1 Blastocatellia bacterium | reverse complement strand
GCCGTCGTGTCCTGGGGCCAAGACCGGCTGGACATCTTCGCCCTCGGACTAGATGGCAGCATGTGGCACAAGGCCTGGGCGCAGGGATGGTTCCCCTCGCAGGTAGGCTGGGAGCCGCTCGGCGGCAAGTTCCTCACTCCTCCCGCCGTGGTCTCGTGGGGACCAGGCCGCATTGATATCTTCGCCATTGGCCTCGATGGCGCTATGTATCACAAGGCCTGGGACAATGGCTGGCATCCCTCACCCGGCGGGTGGGCGTTACTGGGTGGGAGCTTCGCGAGCCCGCCAGCGGTCGTCGCGTGGGGGCGGGAACGGCTGGACATCTTTGGCGTCGGCAAAGATTTTGGCGTCTGGCATAAAGCTTGGGCGCCGGGTTGGCATCCATCGCAGACTGGATGGGAGCCGCTTGGCGGCGGCTTCTAACCACGTATGCTAAACGACCGTACCAACGAAGGGTGGGGATTGGATAACGTGCGGATCGAGGTACAGTAACGATTACCGGCGCCTCGCTCTTCCGCAATAGCATTGGAACGACACTAGGAACTAAACCATGAATAGAATCTTCGCAATCACCGCCGCTAGCGAGCGTGTTTCCGTCGGAGGAGACGGTCGCGGTGAAATTACCTTCACAGTGACGAACAGTTCGGCGCGCCCGTTGCGCGGCCAGCTTCGCGTCCGGCCCCTCGGCTCGACCAGGGGGGAGTGGCTGAGCGTCGCTGGCGAGACCGAACGCGCCTTCTCGCCGAACGCCACGCAACAGGTCGTGGTCAAAGTCGTCACTTCCCCTGGCGCGCCTGCCGGTAAATATCAATTCAGGCTCGACGCCATTTCCGTGGTCAATCCGGATGACGATTTCACCGAAGGCCCGACCGTCGATCTGGAAGTCAAGGCGGCGGAGGCCCCGAAGAAGGCCTTCCCGTGGTGGATTGTAGCCGCGGCTGGCGGGGCGGTGATCCTGATCGTCACGCTTACCTGGTTGTTGTGGCCCAAGAGCGTAGAAGTTCCCGACGTTGTCGGGCTTGATCTCGAAGAGGCTAAGAAGAAGCTTGAGGACTTGAACCTCAAAGCCGGGTTTACAAGCCAGGCTAACCCGTCAGTCTTGAGATACCGTGTCTACGGGCAAGATCCGAAAAGGAACTCAATGGCTGAGGCTGGCGCAACGGTCACGTTGTTGATCGCCGCGGAAAATACTTTGGTAGCAAGCCAGCCAGGCCCTATGGCTACGACCAACGCCGCCCCTCCCACCCCCGCACCCACTCGCGTCGTTAGCGCATGCGCCTCGCGGGTCTTCCGCTCCGAGAGCGCACGCAGTTGGGTAGAATTCCGGCTCCCACAAGCGAGCCTTGGGTTTGCCATTAAAGTTCCAGCGGGCGCATACAACAAATATGTCTTTCCTGCGTGTAATCGGGTTTGGTGGGATGACATTACGTTCTCTTGCGAGAGTACGGGCGTCTGGGAAAAGATACAGGGCAACTGGGGCGCCGATGGGCTGTGTCATGGTACGCCTGGCTCCAGCCCCTATTTAGCTACTGGAGATAAGTGAAGGCTGCGCATAAATCGACCATTTCAAGTAGTTGATTGCATTCAGTTTTAATTTGCGAAGTCTTCAGATAAGTAGCGGTGTTCTTGAAGGGTGACATATGAACAAATCACGGATTGCCATCATCATATTGGTTCTAATTGCCGTCGTCTTCGCGATCGGGGTAGGCGCGGGACTCAGCCGGAATGAAGATGAACCGGATGCCGGAAAGATGAACAACGATCAGATCGCGGCGTTTGTCGAGAAGAGCGTCCCTAATTTCTTCAAGACCCTGCAAGAATCGTTGGGCTCGCAAGGCCCAAAGCTGAAAGCTCAGGATTTCACCTATCCGAAGTTCAACGACTCCATTGTCCTCATCGACTTTTCCCACAAAGCGCCTCTGGTCGCGCTCATCAGCAAATCTGACGACGAGAACCGAAAAGCCGTCTTCAAACTCGCCTCCGGCGCCAAAGCTTTTGTCACATACGAGCCGAAGTCGTTGCCCGCGGGGGTTGAAGATTCCGAAGCCAAATCGGAATTGCGCGGCAGAAAGCTCGAACTGCTGCAGTCCGCCACGCCGAACAGCAGTTGCGGAAAGAATGACAAATCCTGCGCCGAAATCTCCATCTTCAAGGACGGCGGAAACCTGACGTTCGAATGCGCCGGCGATCAGCCCTGCCGAATTGAACTCAAGTGATAATCGAGAATCGAGGATAGAATGACGCCACTCATCGCTATCCTCGATCTTCGATTCTAGGTCCTCCGTCTCTGCGGTTGATCAGTGTCAACTTACCGTTCGCTCACTTTTCTAGCTGTTTTTGAAATTGCGCCCTCAGCCGCAGCGCGACGTTTGAGCTTAGCGCAGCGTTTATGGTCTTCGAAAATTAAGTGGCGTCATGGCAGACGCGCCTTCCTTCGCGTCCTTTGCGCCTTTGCGCCTTAGCGAGACCCCCCGCCCGAACGAGGAAACCGATCTCGCGCAAAGACGCAAAGGCGCAAAGGCGTCCCCATTTATTTCTCAAAGACCATCAACGCCGTGGACGAGGCAAACACAATCTTCGGTCGCGGCAGCGAAGATTGAATGGCGCCGCCAACAAACAGCAAACAGGGGCGGCATCTGCTCTTGGCAGATGCCGCCCCGCAGGGGCTATAAGCTCGATTCGCCTACGTTACTATAAACATGTCGCCCCTCCAGGGCAGGGGAATGGCCGCTACCACGAAATCCGTTAGACCCAGGAAAAATGGATGTAACAATGCAGGGGCGCGTATTCCGCGCCTAATCGCCCCGATTACGGTCAGGGGCGAGGAAAAGGGGGCCCCTACGCCGGGTTACGTGATTGCATTTATGTTTTAAAGACCATCAACGCAGAGCTAAATTCAAGCGCCCCGATGTGGCGGTATAGGTTGAATACAAAAAACGCCGAGGAGATTGAGCGAACTTTAGGACGTCAGGCAATCGCTTTGATCATTGAGATGATCGAGCCGACCAGGAAAACGATCGCCCAGACGATGGCGATGATCGACACGACTATGGCGGCGATCGCGTCGGTGATGGACACCAGGAAGCCGGGGACGAAGCCGTGTAGGAAGCCGACGATGATGGTGGCGATGAAGGAACACAGCGTTAGCAGGACGAGCCCTTTGTTCTGCAGAAAACGCTGGTGCGCGAAAACGAGGAATCCCGCGAAGAAGAGTTTCAATGTCATCAGCAGGCTAAGGCTGAAGGCCGCCTCCCCGCGAGGAAACCCGGCGAAGATAATGAGGTAGGCGATTGTGCCGAAGATCGGGGCCAGCAACAGCCCGAGCATCAAAAACAGCTTGCCGAGAGCCGTGAAGATTTGAACGATCCCCAGGGTGATCACGATCAGCGAAACTATCAGGGTCGCCACGCCTTGAAGCCTCCCCTGTACCCGCTCCGGGATCAGTAATGAACAGGCTATCAGGCCGATGGTGAAGACCAGCAACCCGTCCAGCAGCGCAAGATAGGGAATGCCCATTCCGCGCGCGCCCGCCCCGAGGCTTGCGACCAGCCCCGAGCCGAGCTCGATCAATAACACAATGGCGATCAGCGCCACAGCTATCAAAAAGAGTGGCCTTCTTAGTGTGTCAATCATACTTCCTCCTAATATGTTATATCGGTAGGAACTACCCCGATTGGCTCACTCGGATGAAATTTTTCGACCTGCGCAATGGAGCCTTGATCGTCGTTTCGGTCATGGTGAGTTATTTGAGAAATCTGCGACCCATATATTTTTGTCCTGCGTATTTCTGTCCTGCGTATTTCTGTTCCATGTTTGCCGACATGACGAGTTTTTTTTCGATCAGACTACGACAAATTGACTCTAAGGCTGCAAAGGCTTATCAAGATCACATTCCATTGCCAATCACCTCACAAAAGTAAACCTGCCGCGCCTCTTATTGAGTTTCAGGTAATCAGCTTCACAATGATTGCCCAAGTGGCAACTGAGCAAGCTAAATCCTGAGCAGATTGAAGAAAGGCTGGTAGAAGGTGGGCGCCTTCTCCGTGAAGGCAACCTCAACAAAGCCGAGACAGCGCGTCGCCTGCGTGTCAGCCGCAGCGCTGCCAGTCTGTGGGTGCGGAAATAAAACAACCGGCGTAAAAGCCAGGGGCGCCAACTCTCGACAATCGTCGCGCTGGCTATGACCGGGCGGATTTATAAGTGTCATTACCGCGGGGCAATTCGCGGGCCACGGGTGGTGAGAATGACGCGGATTTGGGCGTGTCGAGCGATTGGTAGCGGTTAAACAGCCATGAATCCTGAACGGTGGCAAAAGGTGAAAGAAGTGTTCGACGCCGCGCTCCAACATGAGCCGCGCGAGCGCCTCCATTTTCTCGAACAGGTCTGTGGCGGTGACGTTGAATTGCTCGAGGAGGTCGCGTCGCTGCTCGCCTCATACGAACAGGCCGGCAGCTTTATCGCCGCCGACGCGATCGAAGACGCCGCCAATTTGTTGATCGACGGCGCATCCAAACCACATCTCAGACGATTCATTGGTCATTATCGTTTGCTCTCCATGCTGGGCAGGGGCGGAATGGGCGAGGTTTGTCTCGCCGCAGACACGAGCCTGGGCCGCGAAGTCGCGCTCAAGTTGCTTCCCGCAGAATTCGCGCGTGACGCCGAACGCGTGAAGCGATTCGAGCGCGAAGCCAGAATCGCCTCAGCGCTCAATCACCCTAACATCCTGACCATTTACGAAATCGGGCGCGAAGGCGAGGCGTTATTCATCGCCACGGAATTCATCAAGGGCATGACGCTGCGCCAACGCCTCGCCGACGGGGCGATCGAACCGGCCGAGGCTGTAAATATCGCAGTCCAGATGGCGTCGGCGCTCGACGCCGCTCACAGCGCCGGAATCGTTCATCGCGACATCAAACCAGAAAACGTTATGCTGCGGCCCGACGGCATTGTGAAGGTTCTCGATTTCGGGCTGGCCAAGCCGGTCGAAGTCGCGCCCGCTCCGTCCGATTATTCCTCAATGCCGACGCGCGACTCCTATGAAACGTCGCCCGGCGCGCTGATCGGAACTTTCCGATATATGTCGCCTGAGCAGGCGCGCGGGCAGAACGTAGACCATCGCAGCGACCTCTGGAGCCTGGGAGCGGTGTTTTACGAATTGCTGGCCGGAGCGCCGCCATTCGGGGGCGAGACGCCTTCAGACATTATCGCGTCGATCCTCGCGCGCGAACCGGCGCCGCTCGCGGAACCGGGCGAGCCTGAGTTGCAAAACATCCTGGCGCGGGCGTTGAGGAAAGAGCGCGAGCGACGATATCAATCGGCGCCTGAGATGTTGCGCGACATACAAGAACTCAAGCGCAAACTCGAACGCCGATCCGAGATCGAGACCTCGATTGCGAGTCGAAGGCTAAACATGACGGCGGCGATCGAGGCGCCAGGGATCGAACGAATCGCCGGAAAATCGCGTCATAAAAGATCGTTGGCTGCCGTCGCAGTTCTCCTATTCATCCTGGCAGTTTCGGGCATCCTGGCCGCCTTCGTTCAATCAACGCGTCCCTTGCCTTTATCCTTTGCGCTCGAATCGGCGCCGCACGAACGCGTGATCGCTTACTCGATCATTGTGCAGAAGATGCGGAATGGCGAGACGTTCGATGAGCCGTTCGAAGCCTCAGGCCACGAGAGTTTCGAGAGCGGCTGGAAGTTCCGGTTCCGCCTTGTCAGTCCGCAGGCAGGCTACCTTTATTTGCTCAATGAGGGGCCGGCCTCCGGCGGCGATGTCAATTACAGAATTATCTTCCCGATCTCTTCCATCAATCACGGCTCCGCCCAGGTTGAGGCAAACCAGCAAGTCTTGACCGGCTGGTACGTCTTCT
>DATCXQ010000804.1:0-2418 GCA_036565725.1 Blastocatellia bacterium | reverse complement strand
CGGCCCAAGCGAATCCGCGCGACGCCGAAGCGGTCGGGCGACTCGGCATGACGCTGCACACCTACGAAGAATACGAAGGCGCCGCTGTCTGCTATGAACGCGCGCGGCGATTGGCGCCGGATGAATTTCGTTGGGTCTATTACCTTGGGATTGTTCAAGGCGCGTTAGGCAAACATGGCGAAGCGTCGGCTCTTTTCAACGAAGCCACGCGCCGGCGTCCCGATTATCTCCCGGCGCGACTCCGCCTCGCCGACTCTTTGCTGGCCATGGGGCAGCGGCTTGAGAGCCGGGCGCTTTACGAGGCCGTCGTCAAGAAGAACGCCGCCAGCGCGCAAGCGCATTACGGTCTGGGCCGGGTCGAGGTCGCCGCCGGCGAACTCGCAGCCGCAGCCGCGCATTTCCGAAAAGCGATAGAGCTGTTTCCCGAATACGGCGGGGCGCATTACGCGATGGGATTAGCTTTGCGCGACCTGGGACAGGCGGACAAGGCGCAAGAGCATCTGGCCTTTTCGCAAAAATACAAATTGTCACGTCCCCCGTTCGAAGACCCGCTGCTCACCTCGATTGCGGAGTTGAACGCCTTGAGTAACGAGATTCTCAAGCGGGGCGTCGTCTTGGAGAGCGCGGGGCGGATCGAGGAATCGATCGCCGAACACGAGCGCGCGCTCGAAGTCAATCCGCAGCTCACGCAAGCGCACATCAATCTGATACAGCTTTATGGAAGAACAGAGCGGTTTGAAAAGGCCGAGAAACATTACCGCGCCGCCGTGGCCATCAATCCCGATCTGGCCGACAGCCACTATAACTATGGAGTGCTGCTCGCCGGACAGGAGCGGTACGCGGAGGCCGAGCAAGCCTTCCAACGCAGCTTGCAGATCAATCAGTTCAACGCGGATGCTCATCACAATTACGCCGCGATTATCGAACGGGAAGGGCGGCTGGGTGAGGCGGCTGAGCATTATCGCAAAGCGCTCGAAAATCGTCCCAGCCACCGGCTGGCCCATTTTCACCTCGGACGGATCCTCGTTCATCAAGGCAAACTGGGGGAGGCCATCGAGCATTTTCGTCAAACTCTGACGCCGGAAGATGAGCAGACTCCCCGTTTCACATACGCTCTGGGCGCGACCTATGTCCGGGCCGGGGAGAAGCAGAAAGGCGTTCAATATTTGAACGAGGCGATGAAACGCGCGACGACGCTCGGGCAAACGCACTTGGCGGCGAGCATCGAGCGGGACCTTCGCCAACTGGAAACAATCCGCGACTAAGACGGGCGAGAAAACGGATAAGACTCCACTGAGAGTCGAAAAGAAGCAACCATCAACCAGGAGGCCGATTATGCATATCGCAAAAAGACTGTTATTGCTCGTATTGATTTACATCGCCGTCCTTACGGTCGTCGTGGGGCAGGCCGTCAAAGGGTCGCTGCTCGGAACGATTACCGATTCGAACGGGGCGGCGGCGGCCGGCGCGACGGTCACGATTACCGAGACCCGCACAAATATCACTGCCGTGACAACGACCAATGCGGACGGCAACTACGTCTTCTCGAACATCAAGGAAGGCGTCTACCGCGTGGAGACGACACAGAAGGGGTTCAAGAAGGTCGCCCGTGAAAGCGTCCAGGTGGACGTCAACACGACCGTCCGCGTTGACCTGGTGATGCCTGTCGGCGAGGTCAGCGAGACAGTGACAATCCAATCGGACTCCGCGCCGGTTCTGCAAACCGACCGCGCCGACACCGGCCGGCTGATCGAAACCAAGCAGGTGGCCGAATTGCCGCTCGGCTTCGGCCGCAACTTCCAGGGTTTGCTCGTTACCGTGCCGGGCGCGACACGGCCCGCGCGCCCGCACTCCGAATTCTTCAACCCACAGGACAGCCTCGAATCGAAGGTCAACGGCCAATCGCGCATGTCGAACAACTTCATGATCGAAGGCGTGGATAACAACGAAAAGACCGGCTTGCTCCAGGTTCTGATTCCAGCGGCGGACGCGATTGAGACCGTCAGCATCTCGACCAGCAACTTCGACGCCGAACTCGGTCGCGCCGGCGGAGCGGTCTCTTCGGTCACGCTTAAATCAGGCACGAACGACATACATGGCAGCGCCTTCTTCTTCGGCAACAATGAAAACACGGTTGCCAAAGATTACTTCTCGTCGCTGACGCCGAACTTCAGCAAACCGCTGACGCGTTACCGCCAGGTCGGTTTTACCGTCGGCGGCCCTATCATCAAAAACAAACTCTTCTACTTCGGCGATTACCAGTACACGAGCGATAAACTCGGCAAAGTCGGTCGCGCCGTGATTCCCATCATGGAGTGGCGCACTGGCAACTTCGGCAACGCGCCGACCAAAATCTATGACCCGGCGACCGGAAATCTAGACGGCTCCGGTCGGCAGATCATCAGTTGCAACGGTGTG
>DATCXQ010000763.1:0-12014 GCA_036565725.1 Blastocatellia bacterium | reverse complement strand
CGCAGCCGCTGACAGTGATGGGCGGCGCGGTTGATTTCGGTTCGGGTATCGACGTTGCGACTGTGGTTGGAATTTACGCAGCGGCCAATTTCGATCCCCGGCAGGACCCACTGTCTCAGCCGGGTCCCAATCTGCTAGCCGCGCCGAGAGTCCCAATCAATGGCCGCATCACCGGCCTCAACGCCGCTGATGCTGCTGAAGTCGTAGCCGTCTATCGGGATAGTCGAGGCGGCTTGCAAGTTACTCCCTATAAGAATGGGCCGCGTCGATGGAACGATGCCGGGTTGATAGGCGGCCGGACTTATTTTTACCGACTGGTGGCGGTACGGAATGGCGAAGGGCCGGCGGGAATGGTCGAGATAGTTTCCAGACCTTCCGGAATCGGCGCCGCACGAATAGCAGATACTACTCCGCCCGATCCTCCATTGATTACCACTCTTGAATGGGTGCGGATAGACGCGGACGGGAGGGTCTATCCTTATGCGGATCCCATTCCTGCGGAGCAGACACGTTACGCGGCCGTTCGTCTGGCCTGGACAGCGCCCAATCCCCCGCTAAATTGCCTGGCGCAGGTACAAACAGCGCCGGATGATTCGTTCACCAACGCATCTGGTTGGTTGGGGTACGGCGCCTCCGAGTTCGTCCATCGCAGCAACTTGACTTTCTTTGACCTGACGTATCGCCTCAAAGTCGTCAATCAAATAGGTCTGACTAACGACACCTTTGCCACAGTTACACTGACGCCTCCATAGCGCTCTCCGCATATAAGGAGTAATGATGCCTACGCTGAACGAGCTAAAGCAGAAGTGGTTCCTCGATTTTTCCGTCGGCCACCTGGCTTTTCCCCCTATCGTGCGTTATCCGGGCTGTACGGTCTCGAACCATACCGACGGCAACCTCGTCACACCGCTAATCGACGGCGAAGCCTATATGACCCGTTGGTATATCTTGGTAGAGCTGCTGCAAGCCGGCAGCGAGGTCTATCACTCAGCCGCCTGGCTTGAATCGGTGCTTACCGCGCGTACGCTTCCCGATCGTCTCAATTACGATCAAAACTCCGACTCTCTCCAGGTGATGAAACGTGCGCGTGACCGCGGTGTCGACTATCGGATTTTGCTGAATTTCCAAAGCAACGCCACGGAGACAAATCTGCCGACACTCCATTGGCTGCGCGATAATGGGTTTGGTAGCCCGCTTTCGCCACTTCCGGGGGATCGCATATCAGTGGATAAACGTTACCCGGTAACGGGATCCATTCATGCTAAGTACATCGTCATCAAGAACCCGGCTGATCCAACTAAAGGTTCGGCGCTCGTCGCCTCGTGCGACTTAGTAAAGGGGCGCTGGGACAGCCAGGATCATCTCTTTCCCTGGCCATTGCGGCAGACGACGTATCCCAGCCATGAAATAACAGTAGAGGTCAAGGGACCGGCAGTCGCAGACATCGAGCGATCATTCCGGGATCGCTGGAATGACGATTCTGATCCTTATAGCGAGGTTTTCGCCAGACTCACTCCTATCAGTACCCCCGTCGTAACGCCACCGCAAAACGTGGGAACGCATTCCGTGCAAGTCCTACACACCTACGGCATCACGTACGGCTTTCGCGGCTATTCGTGGTCGCCTCATGGCGAGTTCACTATCTGGGCTTCCTATCTCAATGCGATCCGTGAGGCGCAAACTTACATCTACATCGAAGAGCAATACCTCCTGGCCTCTGGATGGCCGCCTGCCCACAACCAGACAGAGTCGAGCCGGTACCGCGACACCGATATTATCTATCAACTGGGGGAGGCTCTCAGACGAGGGGTCAAGGTGATTATCCTCCTGCCCCAGAAATCAGAGGACGGGACAAGCAAGTTTCAGGTGTATCAACGCCGGTTGGCTATTAGCTATCTGGCCAACATTGCGGCTACGGAATCAAGGGAACTGGTCGTCGCCTACCTTCGTCGAGTGGTGGGAGACCGGGATGCGGGAGTATACGTGCACGGCAAGCTGATGATCGTCGATGACGAGTTTGTTTTGCTGGGCAGCGCCAACATATGTCAGCGCAGCATGGCCCATGACGGAGAGCTCCAACTGGGAATCGTCGATGCGCAAAATCAGTTCGCCCGAGATCTCCGCGAAGCCTTATGGCGGCACCATCTCGAGACGTCGAATCTTCCCCCAGATTTTATTGCCGCTTACAACCTGTTCAAGAGCCGTGTGAATAACAGTGAGGGGTTGATGAGACCGTTCCCAACCGATCATCCCGGTGAAAAACCTACCGGACATATCACACTGATTACTCATTTGGTCGACCCATATGCAGGGCCGGAGAGGTCCTAAAACGCCACGTTCGATTTTATCTGGAGGAGCGATATTCATGCCTCAATCCGACTTAGCTACCCCCTTGGTGGAGCTCATCAGACCAGAGGTACTTCCTTTGGATCGGATCGCTCCCATCGATGACTTGCAAGCGGTCCTCAGCCGAATTTTTCTTACCACCTACCATGAAGAATCGTCTCCTTCGGAAGAAAGCTCGTTAGTCGAAGTCGGTTTCAGTTTTGCGCCTGAGGCGGTCTTCCAGATCCCGGGGCTGGGCGGGTTCTCCCTCCTTTTCGGGGGCGCCCAAGACGACGCCTTGATCGTCCGATGGGAGAGCGGTGAAGAAAACCACTGGCGGCTCTTGCTCGCCGGAGCTATGCGAATTCGATTCCCTCGGGAATGGATGCGGCCCGTAGTTCGACAGGATGGCCGGTGGATCGACGACGGATCGCGTCCTTTCGCCGAGATCGACCTCAGCGCGGGCATCGCATTCGATGAGAGCGGGAACGTCTGGTTCGAGGGCGAAAACGAGTTTTCACTCGGCCCGGTGATGATTGCGGATACGGGTGTCGTGGTCGAAGGCGCGCTGGCCCTGGATCTTTCGGAAAACAGCTCTCTGCCCGAAACACTGGCCCTGGGATTGAGCGAGTCGTGGCGGGGGGCGATTTTCAAAAACCTGATCATCCATCTGCCCGACGACCTGAATGCGCCTATTGCTCCGGAAAGCCTTCAGTTGACCAACTTTCACATCGGCGGTGGCGGGATCTCCGGTTCGATCAGCGCTCATTGGAACCCTGCGAACACGCGCGGCGAATTCTTCGGCGTGGGAATCGGACTTCAGGAAATTGAAATCGAATTCTTGCAAAACTCGCTCACCGAATTCTCAGTCGCCGCCGAACTTGAACTCCCGTTCTTCGATCAGCCTCTGGACGTGGCTCTAAGCATCGATCTCGACGGAAACTGGCTCGTCAGCCTGGCGGCGGAAGACGGGCTGACCACGCTGACGGCCCCGGAACTTATCGAAATCCAGTTGAATGGCCTGGGGTTCGGCGTGGAGAGCGGCGTGTTCTTTGTGAAGCTGAGCGGTAATATCCGCCCGCTGGTCGCTGATATTGAATGGCCAAGTTTCGAGGTCGAAGAACTGACCATCGACTCCAAGGGCAACGTCAGGATCGAAGGCGGATGGATCGATTTGCGCGACCAGTTCGCGTTCAGCTTTTACGGCTTCCAGATGGAAGTCTCGCGGATAGGATTCGGCAAGGAAGACGACGGATCGAAGTGGATCGGTTTCAGCGCCGCGATTAACTTCATTGATCAGATCAGCCTGGGCGGATCGGTCGAGGGGATGCGGATTTCGTGGAAGGACGGCGCGAGCGGGCCGACCGACATCGGCGTGTCGGTCGAGGGCGTGGGAGTAAACCTGGAAATCCCTGACGTGTTGAAGTTCGCCGGGCAGGTTCGATTCACTGAAGAGAGTTTGCCGCCGCCCGAAGAGAACATTCGGGTCAACATGTTTCGCGGCGACATCGATCTGGAGATCATTCCCGTCGATCTGAGGATCGATGCGTCGCTGGCCATCGGCAAGCTGCCGCCGCACGGCGATATCGCGTTGTATGTTTACGTCGGCGTCGAATTGCCGTTCGGAATCCTCCTGGGCAGCACCAATGTCGGCATCTACGGCATGGCCGGACTCTTCGCCATGAACATGGCGCCAAACAAGGCGCGCGATGAAGAGTGGGTCGGCGATTTGAGAGAGGAAGGCAGTGGCTGGTACACCAGGAATCTTCCGCCAAGCGCCACATCATCAGACCGTTGGGGGATCGAACGTGACGCGCTTGGGTTCGGGGTCGGCGTGACGCTGGGGACCTATGCGGACAACGGCTATCTGGTCAGCGGCAAGAAGCTGTTGGTTCTGGTTTTTCCTGGTCCCATCATCCTGATTGAAGGCGGCGCGAACATCCTGAAGGAACGTTCGAGCCTCAGTGACGAACCCATATTCCGTTCGCTGGTGGTGATCGACGGGCGGGCCGGCATGATCCTGATGAGTATCGCGGCCCAATACGCCATTGACGAAGGCGGCGATTTATATCAGGTCAACGGCAGCGCCGAAGCCTTCTTCGATTACAAAAATTTCCGCAACTGGCATCTCTATCTGGGCCAGAAAGAGCCGGTCGAAAAGCGAATCCGGGCGACGATTCTCAATCTCTTCGACGCCAACGCCTACTTCATGCTCGATCACGACGGCCTCGCGTTGGGGGCGTGGGTCGGCTACGACCGCACCTGGTCGTTCGGGCCGCTGCAGGTCACGCTCTCGTCGTTCATCGAGGGAGGCGCGGCGCTGCGGTTCAAGCCGATCCAGTTCCACGGCGAGCTGCATTTGCATGGCGAAGTGCGCCTGCGTGTGTGGAAGTTCGGACTGGGATTGATGGTCGATGCGCGGCTCGTGGTCGACGCGCCGGAACCGTTCAAAGTTTGCGGCTCATTTGCCGTGGAGATAGAACTACCCTGGCCGCTGCCGGACTTCGGAGCCTCTATCGAAATGTGCTGGGGCGATGGCCAGGGCCGGCCGCCTCTGCCGCTCCCGGTCAAGGAGGTCGCCATCGGTCACGAACTGGCCAGCCAGATCTGGAGCCTGCCGCGCGGCGGCGACCAGCCTCTCCTGCTGCCGAATTGGGATACCAATGGGAATGAAGAACCCGACGGCTTTATTCATCCCGATTACCTGGACGCTCCTCCGCAGTTTTTGGACGAAGCCGCGGTGATCGATCGGGCGCCGGTCGTCCCGCTGGATGCCCGCCCGCAGATCACATTCGCCAAAACCGTCAACGCTCCCGCCGGGATCATCGACGCGCAGGCGACTCCCGCTTCCAGCGGCGAAGAGCGGATCGGCGCCTTGACATACCGATATGACCTGCGTTCCATCAAGCTGGCGAGGCGCGTGGCGAACGGATGGGCGGACGTTACGCCGATCTCGGGCGTCTGGTCGGCGGTGGTTGATGAAAACGGCCAGACCGAGGCAAGCAAGCTGTCGCTCTTCGCCAAATCGGACTTCAGCTTCTCCCGAAACATTTCCAGCTCCTATGAAGAGTGGCTGACCGAGCAATACCCCAATTATCCGTGCCCCGCGCAGCCTCAACCTCAACGCCGTTGTTACGACTTGCAACGGGCGCAGTTGGGGCTGCGCTTCCCGAATCCGTGGACCCATCCGGATAACGAAGAAGTGGGATTCGAGCAAATCCCCGGTCCGAGCGACTTCATAGTCCTGGATACTTCTCCCGATCAAGTCAATGGGTTGTCGCATGCGGTCTATCTCTCAGACCTGCAAAATTCGGAATTTGTTATTTCGCTACCTCCCGACGTGTCGGACCTGGAGTTGTTCTTCCTGGCGCTCGATGAAGGCCGCGGTGAACAACTCAACTGGAGGACCTTGTCAACTTCCGGACCGCCGACCTCGGGATCATTCCGGTTCGACAATCTCGGCGAGGCGCCCGCCACACGCAACAGCCATCGTCCGGTGACACTGAAGCTGAATGTCGCCGGCGCCGAAGAAATTCGGCTGAGCGGCAAAGACCTATTTTTCTACGGCCTGTGCTTTGTACAAATGCCATCGCAGGCCGAATTGCAACGCTACCAGGAACGGCTCGCCGCGATGGATAACTTCCGCACGGAATGGGAAGCCGAAGGGCGCGTATTCCAGCCGAATACGACATATCGGCTGACGATCGAGACGCAAGTGACTGACGGCGACCGCGCAGCCAATCTCATCGAGCATGCGTACTTCCGCACCGAAGGCCCGCCGGGATTGGCCCGACTGGCGACATCCAATTCTCAGTCCATCAACAATCGCGTGCCGGGAGATCCGCTCGGTGATTTGCGACTATACGTAGACGCTACGCTGCCCAAACATGGCGACAGGCCTTTCTACCGGGCGTACGATCTGGGCGTGCGCTTCAACCAGGATTACGTCGAACTGATGTATGCGCTGGCGGGGCGCGACCTGGCGATGTATTTGTTCGATCAGAACGGCCAGCCCATTCGCGATGCGGAAGGGGCCATCGTTACGCCCCGCAACGCCTGGACCGATCCGGCGATCGAACAGGTAACGCTCAATCGTTCAGCCTCCCGCTGGATCCACACAGTGACTTCATCGAACTGCGGGGATGACGATCCGCCGGCCATTCCGCTGCCTGATCAGATCACCTCGGTCTTTGCAGGCCAAACGCTTCAGGGCGGCCTGCTTCACGAAACGCGACTGATTCCGTTGTTGTTACACGAGACATTTCGGGACTCGGCGCTCAATCCGGCGTGGACCGTGATCAATCCCACCAATCCGCTCGGCGGCGCCAGTTCAGACTGGCATATAGACACAGACCCTCAAACCGGGCAAAAGTTCGTGATCCAGACCATACCAATTTACAGCGGCGATACGTCTCGGGATTCGGCCGCCAAACCGGGCGCCTATCTGGTCAGCGGCGACGCAATGTGGACTGACTACCGGCTGAACGTTGTCATGCGAGCCGTCGGCGACGAAGACGCGTTGGGCGTGGTTTTCCGCTGGATCGACCGCGACAAGTTCTATCGCTTCGCCTGGGACGCCCGGCGGCAATTCCGGCGATTAACAAGACATCAGGGCGCCAGCGTCACGGTGCTCGCCCAGGACGACACGCCCTATCAGAGAGACAATGATTATGAAGTGACGGTCGAAGCCGTCGGTTCGTCGCTAAACGTCTTTGTCGACGGACGGCGCGTCTTCGCCGCCGAAGACTCGACCCATCAACGGGGCATGATCGGTCTTTACTGCTGGGCTCACCAAGGAGCGCGGTTCAGCGACATCCGGTTGAGCGATTTGCGCGGAGCGGACCAACAGCAACAGCAACCCGTCGTCTCGCCGACTGTTTTCAGTTATCAATTCATCACATCGCTTTACGCCAACTTCCGGCATCACATACATTCGCATGACGACCGCTATTGGCGGCAGACCGTTGCGGACGATTCGGCGATCAGGGCCGCGCTGCCGGCTTCAACCACACAGTCCGGCCCGCCGTCAGAAGCTGAAACCCAGGCCTTCGAAACCTTACAAGCCTCGGTGTTCGGCGCGGGGCCGCGCCTGTTACCGTCGCGAACGGAAACGACAGTGATCGGCAATCAGACCGGTGAGATTTATGCCTGGTTTATCGAAACCGCCGAACCAGTCGATTGGCGTCGAACATCATTGGCGGTCCAGTCCGCCAACCGACCCGTCGAACTACCTGCGCCGGCCAGGGAAGTGAAATTGATCGGCGCCGCGCTACCTGTAGCCGGCCAGAACAGTGATCCGAACAGTGAGTACGTAGACCTGCTCATTCGCCGCACTGCGGATCTGAGCGGCGCGAAGGTCGAATACTTCAGCCGGCCGGGGAGTATCGGAGCCGATTGGGACGACGCCGTCTATTTTGCCGACGACTTCCGGCGCGCCGAGTCGGCCGTTCTGTTGGCCGAAACCTTCGGTCCGAACACGCTCGATTATTGGATACAGGCCGACCTGGGCGCCTCCAAATTCGGAGGCAAAGGGACCTGGAAACTCGACGGCAGAACGCTGCTGCAAACATCCGACTATGGGGGATCGGATTTTAACGACAAGGATCCGAGCCGGCCTGGCACGCTGCTGCTGAACGGCCTTCAGGATTGGGGCGATTACCGGCTGGAGTGCGAACTGCTCTCCGAAGACGACGGCGGGATTGGCGTCGTCTTCCGCTACAAGGATGAAAACAACTATTACCGTTTCTCGATCAACCGTCAGAAGCAGTTTCGCCAACTGTTCCGGCGAAAGAACGGTAAAAACAAAATACTCTGGCAGGACCAGGAGGCGTATACCAGCAACAGGTGGTATCACGCGCGAATCGAATGCGCGGGCGATCGGCTGATAGGCTATCTGGATCACCGGCTCCTCTTCGATGTGCGCGACGCTCAAGGAATCAAAACCGGCCAAATCGGCCTCTACAGCTGGTATAACCAGGGCTCGCGGCTCCGTACGATGCGGGTAGAGCCCCTCCCGGACAAATACGCGCTGTGGGAGTTCTCCGGGGTCGATCCGGCGTTTCGCGCATTGCAGATCATCGACGACGGGAACGCGAACGGGCCGTCGCAATGGCGAATCGAGCGGGGCGTGTTGAGCGAGATCAGCGGCATCAATTCGCCCGCCCAGCCGGAGTGGCGATTCGGGACGTACGCTCTCCTTGGAAATGCGAGTTGGACCGATTACCGCGTGGCTGCCCGCGTTTCGTCCGGCGACGATGACGACCTCGGCTTGATGTTTCGTTATGCGAGCCCAGGCAATTACTACCGCTTCGCCATCAACCGGCAGATCGGATATCGACGGCTGATGCGGCTTATTGACGGGGCAGCGACATTGCTTTGGGAGGATAACTGGCGGTATCAATACAACCAACCTTACGAACTGCAAGTCGAGTGTCGGGGGAACGAGATCAGCCTGCGGCAGGACGGCGTGTTGCTGACAGCCGTCGCGGACAATAATCATTCGCAGGGCCGCGTGGCGCTGTATAGCTACGCGCAAACTTCCGCACACTTCGACGACGTGCGAGTCGAATCACTCAATGGGGGCGGAGTGTTGTATTCCGACGGTTTCAACCGCACGGCGCTCGATCAACTCGACATCCGCGACATGGGAACCGTAGACGGCCCATCACAGTGGGTGTTGGAACCGACGAGGATCGTCCAGCTTTCGCATATTTACCGCTCACATCCGACGTTCGAGCCGGGTACGGTGGCGGTGTTCGGCGCTGAAGATTGGACGGATTATGAGTTGCGGACGGTGATCGAGTCCGGCCAACAAGGCGGGTTGGGTGCGGTTTTCCGTTTTGTGAATGACGATACCTTCTACCGCTTCGCCATGTATAACGAGGCCGCCCGCGCTCCGCGGCGGGAATTGGTAAGAGTTACGCCTGGAAGCGCCCGCGTCATCTGGCAAGACGGTCAACGCTTCGATCTGAACCGCCGGTATGAAGTGACGATCCGCGTGGAAGGTTCCCGACTACGAGGTTACGTTGACGGCCAGTTACTTTTCGACGTCTACGACAACACGATTCCATGCGGCCGCGCGGGACTCTACAGTTACGCCAACGGCGCCGCGCGGTTCCATCAGGCGCAGGTCTTCCAGCGATCTCGCCAACTCGGCCCGTGGCGAATCGTAGATCGAGGCAATACCGGAACGCCGTCTGATTGGAGCGTGGCCGACGGCCAAATGCTTCAGCGCTCGTCGATCCGGGACAGCGCCGCCACATGGCGCGAGGCCGGAACATACGCGTTGGCTGGTGAAACGAATTGGACCGATGTCCGGTTGACAGTCTCGCTTCAGTCTCATCGTGACGGCGCGATTGGCGCAGTCTTCCGCTATCGTGACTGCCGCAATTTTTACCGTTTCGCGATGGAGCGGTCGCAACCGCGGCGGCGGTTGGAGCGATGCCTCGACGGGGTCTGGACCACACTCTGGGAAGACCTTGCGCCTTACCAGCTAAGCGCGGAATACGAATTAGCCATTGACGCGGCAGGCGGCAGGCTCCGAGGCGCCTTGAACGGCCAGTCGCTCTTCGACGTCGCGGACGGCAGCCACGCGTCGGGACAGATCGGGCTTTACGCCAATAACAACGACTTCGCCGTTTTTCATCGCGCACAAGTCTCCCGCCCGCCCGCTCTCGCATACCGCTTGTTCAGCGGAACCTTCCAGTCGGCCAACCCGGTCGGCGTGGTAACATGGCGGGACGTCGTCATCTATTGCCGGTTGAGTCTTTCCGGCGGAGCGGCCGCGGGCTTGCTTTTCCGCCATACCGCTACAAACAGTCACTATCGTTTCGAACTGAACCCCACATCGATGCAGCGCCGATTGCTTCGAGTGACGCCAACCGGCCAGACTGTCCTATGGCAAGACGCCCAGTACGCACCGGCGCCCGGAACGTTCCACGACGTGGTCATCGTACTCCGAGGCTCGCGCATCGAGTGTTATTTCGACGGCGTTGGATTGTTCGACGTGACCGACGCTCAGCTCCCGCATGGCCGTGTCGCGCCATACGGATGGGGTTCGGCCCAGTTCGCGCGCGTCCACGTCTATCCCGATTTCTTCCATCTGGGGCAAACCGTTTTAGAGGAGACGTTCGCGGGATCGTTCGCCGATCGCTGGCAGGTTCGCGACGTCGGCGTCATCGGCAGTTCGGCGTGGTCTTTCCAAAATGGCCAGATTTATCAGACGGGTAACATCTCTGTTCTGCAACGGCTTCCTTTAATCAGTCTGGCCGCCGGGTCGCTCGCGGTGACGGGAGAATCCGAATGGACCGACTATCGTTTCACGGTCAAGATGCAAACCTTCAACAACGACGGTGAGATGGGCGTAGTCTTCCGGTACCTCGATCAGAACAATTATTACCGCTTCGATATGAATCGTGGGCGGTCCTACCGGCGTCTTGTTCGTTGCCGCGGCGGCGTATACACGGAGCTTTGGAGAGACGCCGTCAGCTATCAATCGGGCCGCGATTACCTCATAACCATCGATGCCTTCGGAGACCGGTTAAGGGTATACGTGGACGGCCGATTGCTCGCCGAGCGATATGACGATTCCCATCCGAAGGGCCGCGTCGGCCTGCACTGCCAGGCCAACACCGGATTGCGGGTTTCTCGCGTACGAGTGGAAATCGGGAATTGGAGCCTTTTGCATCAATTCGGGCGCGAGCGCCTCCTTGCCGACGGCTCATTAGCGCGCCTGCTGAGTGGCTCGCCTAGCAACGATCCCGCGCCGCCGGGCATGGTTCGGCGTTATCGCGCCCGTCAAGGCGAAGCCGAAGTAACCTTGCCGCCAGAAGGCGTAAGGCTGCGCTTGACTGCACCGGACGGCGCCATCCTCAGTTCCCGATCGCAGTTACCGGACACGGCCTTTGTCGACCGGGGATTTCGCATCCTTCGCCGCGCCGACGGCACAGGGTTCTTTCTTTTGTTCCCCGACACGGCCGGCCGGTCGCTGCTCGATAGCCCGACGGTTCGGGCGCGGCTGAGTTACCGAAAGAACATTGTGGAGATCGATCCGCAGGCGCCGATCTATTCGCAGAGCGGGGATGAATCTGACGAAGAGGTGACACTCGAACTTCTCTTGCCATGACTTACAGCGATTTGTTCGCGTCGCGCCAACTACGATTGAACTATGCGCGCCAGCCCGGTTCAATCGTCGCTGGCGCGACGGGATCGGCGCGAGTAGTGCAAACTGGCAGTTTGCGCGGCTTCCGAATCATAACCATTCGGAGGAACTAAGGCGGATGGATGATTGGCGCGACTGGCGATCAGTTAGCGAGTGAAGATATGGCGCAAAATGCCATTTTGCGCTACCCGCGCCGATCAGCTTTTAGACCCCGGAGTCGCGGCTGAACACTCATCTGCAAACCGCTCTACTCTCATCCGTGGGTGATTGCCTTTGAGAATTAATCGCAACCACGTAGTAACGACTTATGGTCTTTGAAAAATAAATGCAACAACCGTCTTCACGGTCGCCGCAGCGACAACGTGAGCTTAGCCCGGCTTTTCAAAGCCTTGTCATTACCCAAATTTTTACTCGAAACACGTATGTCAAATCCTAGCCCGCGAATGCGGGCGGCAGAATAGAGCCTGGGGTGGAGCGCAGCGGAACCCCAGGTACGACCAGCATTTATCGCACAAGCCCGCGAAGCGGG
>DATCXQ010000744.1:0-2776 GCA_036565725.1 Blastocatellia bacterium | reverse complement strand
CGCGGGCAGGTCTTGCGGTGAAGCCTGCCCGCGAGGACGCGGGCGCGCCATTTTCTGGGGAGCGTAAAGAAGGGCGACAAAGTCATGGTCGCGGGCGTTGTTTAGGTTTGGCTGTTTCCTCTTTCTTCACTTCCTCTTTTTTGTTCTCTCCAGGTTTCGCTCCGCTTGTCCCGGCCGAAGGCTTGGCGCCCGGCGCTGGCTTCTCATCCTTAACCTCTTCGGTGTCGTTCAAGAGCTTCACATCCGATTGGAAACGGCGATAGTTTTTGTACCTGATGACCATGCGCACGCGAACGCGGGAGTCCTCGAATTCCAGAGTGTCGTCGCCGTAAGTGTATGTCGGCAGCCAGAACCGTTCGTCGATGTTTTCGCGGTAAGTTTCGAATTTCGGGAATCGTTGCTTGAACTCAGGGACGGTTTTGCCCGAGGTCTTGACTATCTGCAAGTCCTGGTCGTCGACCCAGATTTTTCCCTGAAAGAATTTCCCTTCGATCTGCTGTTTACGCAGCCGATCAAGCTCTTTCTTGTTGGACATCACCTTCGGGATCACGTCGAAAACAAGCGTGTTCAATTCGTCGACCTTCTCTTTGCCGACATAACTGACGAAATAATTCGACAGGTCTTCGGCGGCGAGGGCGAAGGGTTGCAGGTTGATGAAGGCATTCTTGTCCTCCGACGTCATAGTCAGGCCCGCCCGGTCGAGCGTTGACGGCGGGGCCTTGATGATCCGCTCGATGCGGGCGCCGGCGTCGTTAAAAACGAACTCGGAGACCTGATAGTATTCGCCGGAAATCGTGTCGGCGGGGCCTAAGACCTGAAGCTTCGATTCCTGCGTGTAGGCGTATTCTTTCCAAATCTCGCGCAACTCGCTCTCTTTCTTCGTGAACCGGCTGATGACCTCCTCAGGTGGGAGTTGCGGACCGGATTTCTGGGCGGAAGCCTCGTTCGGGGCGACCGCGGCGCCCGAATTGGCCGGACGAATTTTCGCTGACGCGTATAGTAACGAAGTCGAAATGAGCGCCGCTGCGCCCAGCACTAAAAGAGTCTTTCTCATATGTCCCCCTCTCATTTATGGACGGCGTTAATCCGCGCTTTCGACGGTGAGTATAGCGGAGAACGGCGCTTATTGTAACCGCCGCGGCCCCATCTGTCGCCAGTTTGTGTAGTAGCGCAGCCCTTAGGCTGCGCATGCAATACTGCGCAGCCTAAGGGCTGCGCCACTAATGAACGACCTTCGGCTATTCGTCTTGCGGCTCGACCCCTTGAGCGGCCTCGCGCACTTTGCGGATGACCAGGTCGTAGCTGAACCCGCGCCTTATCAGGTAATCGAAGAGCCTCTTCGTCTCCTCGCGGGTCGCCGGCGCGCCCTTCAATCTCACGTGTTTGCCGATGGCGCGGTCGATCAACTCCTCTTCGCTCTGTTGTTCGTAGGCTTCGTCAAGCGCGTTTTCGATGGTTTCGGACGGGAGTTTTTTGCGCCGTAGGTCGCGCCGCAGCCGCGATCGGCCTATCGGCTTCGCCGTCAGGCGCGAGTTGGCGAAATTCGCGGCGAACTCCTCGTCATTCAAGTAGCCCAGCTCTTCAAGTCTGGCGAGCACTTGATCGACGACCGCCTCCTCCGCCCAATCCTTCTCCATCAATCGCGCGCGCATCTCGGCGAGGCTGCGCGGCTTGTACGAGAGCAGATTGAGCGCCCGCTCGAAAGTCTTCTCATAGGGCGTCTTCGTCATGGCGGAATGGTGAAG
This sequence comes from Blastocatellia bacterium, assembly GCA_036565725.1. Taxonomy (GTDB): domain Bacteria; phylum Acidobacteriota; class Blastocatellia; order RBC074; family RBC074; genus JAJVID01. Next base: position 1,031 of record DATCXQ010000744.1, on the reverse strand, counting down.
CGGCGCTCGGCTGCTCGTCAAGCGCTCCCTTTCCACTATGAAAAGCCACAGAGCCACAGAGACACAGAGACAAGTGGACAAGGTGGGTTTCTCCTTGTCCACTTGTCTCTGTGTCTCTGTGGCTCTGTGGCTTTTCATAAGGCGCATGTTAAGTTTACGATTTCCAAACGGGCATGCTATATTGGCTGCTACTTTCTCACATATTTTTCCTGCGCTCAGACGAATATCATAGAGAGGTACTAGGCCTATGTCAGGGCATTCAAAATGGCATTCGATTAAGCACAAAAAAGGCGCGCTTGACGCCAAGCGCGGGAAGCTATTCACGAAGCTGATCAAGGAACTCACCATCGCCGCGCGGACTGGCGGCAGCGGCGATCCGAACCAGAGCCCTCGCCTGCGCAAGGCCGTCAACGACGCCAAGGCCGCGAACATGCCGAACGACACGATCGATCGCGCCATCAAACGCGGCACAGGTGAACTGGAAGGCGCCACCTACGAGGAGATCACTTACGAAGGCTACGGGCCGGGCGGCGCCGCCGTGATGGTCAACGCGACCACGGACAACCGCAACCGCACGGTCTCGGAATTGCGCCACCTCTTTTCGAAGAACAGCGGCAACCTCGGTGAGTCGGGCTCGGTCGCCTGGATGTTCAACAAGAAGGGGCAGATAATCGTCGACGCCTCGTCGAAGAGCGAGGACGAGATGATGGAGATTGCGCTCGATGCCGGCGCCGAAGACATGCAGAACGACGGCGAGAGCTACCAGATTCTCACGGCGCCGGAGGATTTCCACTCAGTCCTCGACGCGATCAAGGGCAAGGGAGTCGAGCCGGTCTCTTCGGAAATCGCGATGATCCCGCAAAACACCGTCAAACTCGACGGCGCACAGGCCACGCAGATGCTCAAGCTTTACGACGCGCTCGACGACCATGACGACGTCCAAAGCGTCTACGCCAACTTCGAGATTGACGACGCTGTGTTGCAGCAGCAGGCGTAGTGATTGCGGATTGCGGATTGCGGATTGCGGATTG
>DATCXQ010000743.1:0-6614 GCA_036565725.1 Blastocatellia bacterium | reverse complement strand
ATAGAAATAACGCAGAGAAGATGGCCATAAGAGTCGAGCGAAGTATTTCAGACGAGGGCGACGGACAAGAGAATAGAATTGCTGCCTCCTCAGCTAAATGCAAGGGAAATAAGGCTGGATGGAGTTTTTACCAGGGACAGGCATCGGCATCACGCCTTTCCGCAGTATGCTTCGGCAAGCCGCGGAACAGAAGTTGCTTCATCATCTCTTTCTCTTTTATTCCAATCGCCGTCCCGAAGACGCCGCATTCCTGGAAGAGATGGAAGAGTTGGAAAAGGAAAACCAAAACTACAAATTCATTGGGACGATGACTGATATGGCCGGATCAAACCGGGTTTGGCGAGGCGAAACAGGTTTAATCAACCAGGAGATGCTGGCGAAATACATTGGCGATTTGGCGGCGCCGATCTATTACATTGCCGGGCCTCCGGCAATGGTCGCGGCAATGCGACAGACGCTGAGCGTCGCAGGCGTCAACAGCGACGATGTCCGCGCCGAAGAATTCGCCGGTTACTAACTCACTTAAACCTCTGAGAGGAGATGCAGCTATGTGCTACAACTGTGGATGCCAAATGCCCGACAACGACATGGGCGATCCCAAAAATATCACCAATAAAACTTTCGAGGAGGCCTCGAAAGCCGCCGGTCAGTCGCCGGAAGAGGCCAAGCGGAATACGCTGGAGCTTCTCCTAAAAACGCTCGCCGAGAAGGAGAAAGCGAAGGAGCAGAAAGGGTGAAAGCCGCGCGGAATCGGCTTCATCCAACCTTCATGACTCTTCATTGTGAATCAAGATGATCAAGTTGAAACGGGCTTACGAAAAACCGGCTAAAGATGATGGCGAGCGAATTCTGGTCGAACGACTCTGGCCGCGCGGCGTGACCAAGACGCAGGCAAAGCTCGATCTATGGTTGAAGGAAATTGCGCCGAGCATGGAGCTGAGAAAATGGTTCGGGCATGACCCGGACAAGTGGGTCGGGTTCCGCCAGCGATATCTAAAAGAACTCAGGCAGAAGACCGATCTGATCAAAATGCTCAGGCGCAAGGCCAGAGAGGGCACCATTACCCTGGTCTACGCGGCGCGAGATGAAGCGCACAATGGCGCGCTGGTGCTACAGAAGCTTTTGCAAAAAGGTTGATGAGCTCGCCGGCCTTTGCGATTGGTGAGGAACTTGCGCTTGAGACCCGCCACATTTTCGTTCGAACCGGCGCCGCCCTTTCGGCTCGATCTGTCGGTCTGGGCGCTGCGCCGCCGGCCGGACAACCATGTGGATGATTGGGACGGAGAAATCTGTCGGCGCGCGTTGGCGCTGGACGAAAAGGTCGTGGAAGTCGCGGTCGCGCAAACGGGATTGCCGGATGCGCCGCGGCTTTCAGTCTTCGCTTTTTCATTGTCCCACATCTCCTTGAATCAAAATTCACTCCGGTCTATTGCCACCCGCGTGTCAAATAATCGCTCATCGTCAGCGCAATCAATATGCCCAGCCAGAACAGCCCTGCCGCCGCCACGACCCGCATCAAGCGGCGGCTGTAGCGCAAGTGCATGAAGATTAACGCGACCAGCGACGCCTTGGCGAAAGCGATCGCCACCGCGACCACGGCGTTCATCTTCCCCATGTCAATGAACGACACCGCGCACGTCGTGGCGGTTAAAACCAGCAGCGCGATCAGGACAATCGTGTAGGTTTTGATAGGAACGATATGCTCCGGCATAGCTTCAATCCCTCATTCCAGATGCCGCCCGACCAGGTAAAGCAGCGGGTAAAGGAAAATCCAGATGATGTCCACGAAGTGCCAGTAGAGGCCCGAGAGCTCCACAGGGCTGTGATATTCCGGCGTGAAGCGTCCGCGCCAGGCCATCACGATCAGAACACCCAGCAGCCCGCAACCGACTATCATGTGCGCCGCATGCAATCCGGTCATTGCGAAATAGAGAGTGAAATACATCTTCGCCGATTGCGTGTAAGGCGCGGGGAACGCGAACGACGGGCCGGGGATGTGATGCTCGACGTACTTCTGGTAATACTCGTAAAGCTTGATGGCGAGGAAAACGATCCCCAGCGCGATCGTCAGCGCCAACCCGCCGACGAGCAGGCGCCGGCGCCCCGTTTGCGATCCGAAGACCGCGACCGCCATCGTGAAGCTGCTCACCAGCAGCACCGCCGTGTTGAGCGTGCCGAGCGTGATGTCCAGCGCCCGGCTGGCAACCGCGAACGCCGCCGGGTACAGCGTGCGATAGACGACGTAGGCTGTGAACAGCCCGCCGAAGAACATGATCTCGGTGACCAGAAAGACCCACATCCCCATCGTCACCGCGTCGCGCTGCTGCTCGGCGTCGTCGAACTGATGCGCGCGCGCCGCGCCGTGTGTGTGTCGATCCGCGACTGAAGTTTCAGCCACTACGCAACCTCCTAAGCGCCTGACGCAGGCGGCTCGACGTCCAGTTCCTCGCGCTTCCACGCGCCCGCTCGCAGCGCCGCCTCGTACATGCGGTCTTCATCATTCAATCTGGCGACCAGCTCCGGCTGGGCGGACATGTCGTATGCGCCCCACGCCACGACGGGCGGCTCCAAAAAATTCTCAGGCGGCGGCGGCGAAGGCGTATGCCATTCCAGACCCGTCGCGGGCCACGGGTTCGCGACGGCTTTCTCGCCGTAGCGCATCGACCACGCCAGGTAGATCATCGGCAGGACGTAGCCGACGCCCAATATCGACGCGCCCGCCGACGACATCACGTTCAACACTTGGAACTCATCGGGGTAGGCGTGATAACGGCGCGGCATCCCCAGGTAACCCAGTATGAATTGCGGAAAGAAGGTCAGGTTGAATCCGACGAAGACGATCAGCGCCGCCAGCTTGCCCCAGATTTCCGGGTACATCCGGCCCGAAATCTTCGGCCACCAGTAATGGATGCCGCCCAGATAGCCCATCACCGCGCCCCCGACCATAATGTAATGGAAGTGCGCGATGACGAAGTAGGTGTCGGTCAAGTGAATGTCTATACCCAGCGCCGCCACGAACAAGCCGGTCAAACCGCCGATCGTGAACAGCCCGATGAATCCGAACGCGTAGAGCATCGGCGTATGGAGCGAGACCGACGATTTGTAGAGCGTCGCCGTCCAGTTGAAGACCTTGACCGCCGAAGGGATCGCCACCGCGTAACTCAGGAGCGAGAAGATCATCCCGGCGTAAATCGACTGGCCGCTCGTGAACATGTGGTGGCCCCAGACCAGAAAGCCGAAGACGGCGATGGCCACGCTCGCCGCCGCCACGAACCTGTATCCGTAAATCTCTTTGCGCGTAAACGTGGCGACTAACTCGCTGACCACGCCCATCGCCGGCAGGATCATGATGTAGACCGCCGGGTGGGAATAGAACCAGAATAGGTGTTGAAAAAGGATCGGGTCACCGCCGTACGCCGGATCGAAGACGCCCAGATGGAGCAGCCGCTCGCCCGCCACCAGCGCCAGCGTGATCGCCACTACGGGCGTGCCCAGGACCTGGATCAGGCTCGTCGCGTAAAGCGACCAGATGAAGAGCGGCAATCGGAACCAGGTCATTCCGGCGGCGCGCATCGTATTGATGGTGATGACGAAGTTCAGCCCCGTCAGGATCGACGAAAACCCGGCGATGAAGATCGCGGTCACGGCCATCGCGACGTTCGTGTTCGAGAAGTTGGAACTGTACGGCGGATAGAACGTCCACCCCGTATCCACGCCGCCATTGACCACGGCGTAGAGCATGCACAACCCGCCGAGATTGAACAGGTACCAGCTCAGCAGGTTCAATCGCGGGAAGGCCACGTCGCGCGCCCCGATCATCATCGGCAAGAAAAAATTTCCGAGCACGGTGGGAATCGAGGGGATCAGAAAGAAGAAGACCATGATGATCCCGTGCATCGAAAACATCTTGTTGTACGTCTCGGACGAGACCAGGTCGCCCGGCGGCGTCATCAGGTCCAGCCGGATGATCAACGCGAAGAGGCCGCCCAGGAAGAAGAAGAGCGTGATCGAGACCAGGTAAAGCAGCCCGATGCGTTTGTGGTCGGTGGTAAACAGCCACGACTTCCAGCCGTAATCGTTGTTTAAATAGTCTTCGTAAGACTCGGTTTCTGTCGCTATCGCATTCATATAATATCTCGGAGAAAGAGCATGGAGTTCAGGCTTTAGCCCAATGCCGGTTGCGCTATTTCCGTCCTTCCGATTGGGGCGACGCGCCCGGTTGTGGCCCGCCGATCGATTTTATGTAGGCGACGAGCTGCGCTATCTGCTCCTCGCTCAGCAACCCCGTAAAGTTGGGCATGATCGGCTCATAGCCCGCCGCGACTTTCGCCTTCGGATCGAGGATCGATTCGCGGATGTAGTCCTCGTCAACGGTCACGGTTCGCCCGTCCTGCAATTGAACCTGTTTGCCGAACACCCCTTCGAGCACGGGGCAGCGTCCCGCCCCGTCGGACTTGTGGCACGAAGCGCAAGGCAGTTGTTGAAATAGCTTCTGCCCCGACGAGGCCATCGAGCCTTCAGCGCCGCCGACGCTCAGCCATGCCTGAAACTCCTGGGGCCGCATCACCTCGACCCATCCGATCATCCCTGAATGGTTCGTCCCGCAATATTCGGCGCAGAAGAGGTGATAGCGCCCCGGTTTGGTCGGCTCGAACCAGATGACCCGGTAGCGCCCCTGGCCCGGCAGCACGTCGGCCTTGACGCGGAACGCGGGCACGAAGAAGCTGTGGATGACATCCTCGCTCGTCATCGTCAGCTTGACGCGTCTCCCGAGCGGCACGTGCAGTTCGTTGATCTCGCGTTGGCCGCCCGTATGCTGGAACCGCCACATCCATTGCTTGGCCGTGACATAAACCTCCATCGTCTCTTTCGGCGCGCTGTAGATCCTGTAATAAAGACTCGCGCCCCAGATGAAAATCACCATACAGATCAGAAACGGGACGGCGATCCAGGCCGTTTCGAGCGCGTACGACGTGGCGGTCTTCGGCGGAATCTCTCCCGGCGAGCGGCGGCGGTATTTGATCGCGAAATAGACTTCCAGCGCGGCGATCAGCGCGGCGAAGAACACCGACACGCCGACCAGCGTGAAATAGAGCGCGTCGACGTCGCCCGCGAAGCTCGACGCGTTTTCAGGCAGGAACGGAATAAACAGCGCGCCGAACGGGAGGAAGCAGTAATTCGCGAGCTTCACGCTCTGCCTTCCTCTCTTCGCCTTGCGGTTCAACGCGAACAATAACGCGGCGACGCCGATCACCGTCACGACGCCGCCAAGCCGCAGCGACTTCATCACCGCCGCGCTGTATTTGCCGGTCTTCGGATCGTACTGGTAACAGAGCAGCAGAACCTGATCCACCGGCGTCCCGATCCTATCCTCGGCCGCTTCGATCAATCCGAATCGCAGGTCGCGCGGCGCATACTCGACGCCGTAAAAGTACCGCGCGACTCTCCCCTTAGGCGTCAGAACGACGACGCCCGAAGCGTGCGCGTACTGGTTGAGCATCGAGTCGTAGGCGTAGCGGAACCCGACCGCCCGCGTCAGCGCGTCGATCGGCTTCGGATCGCCGGTCAGGAAATGCCAGCCCGAAGCCGCGTCCGCGCGCCCGTAATCGCGCATGTAGCCATCTTTCTTCGCCGCGGCCAGATCAGATGTTTCGCGCGGATTGATGCTGACGACGACGACCTCGAACTCTTTGCCAGCGTCGAAGGGGAGCGCCTTCAAGCCGCCGGCCAATCCGTTCAACTCCTGGTTGCATAGCATCGGGCACTGGTAATAGACGAGCGCCAGGATGACCGGCTTGCGGTTGAAGTAATCGCCGAGCCTGACCGTCTTTCCGCCTTCGTCGCGGAAGGCGAGGTCGAGCGGGACCTGTTCGTCCAGACGCTGATCGAACCCGATGTCGCTCGGTTTGATGGGGCGCGCGGGCTGCGCCGCGGCCGCGGCGGCGAGCAGCGCCAGACAGGTGATTGTATTGATAATTGAAGGTCTCATCGCTCCTTCTTGTCGCCCGGAGCCGCGGCGCCCCGCGATGCGCTCGGCGGCGTGGCCGGCAACCCTTTTTGCTCGATCAACTTCTTCGCCTGTTCGATCGGGATGCGAATGATTCCGTTCCGCTGATCAATCCATCCGTAACTGTTGAGCATCTGATCCTCCTGCTCGCGGAACTGCCTGATGTCTTCCGCCGGGGAACTGACGCTACCGGGCGCGCCCTGCAATCGCGGTTCTGGCGGTAACCTGACTCCTGGCGCGAGCGGCGACGGAGGCGGCGCCTCTTGCGCCTTGCGTTTATCGAAGTAGTGAAGCAATCCCCACATCAACAGCGCCACGACGATTATCGCAACGGACAGCCAGACGAAGAATTTCACGACGCCGGGAATGTTGACGGTGTTCGGCTCGGGAAGAGTTCCAGCGCCGTCCGCGCCGCGTCCGCCGTTCGTTTCGTTTCGATCATTGTGAATAACGGCGTCGCTCATAAGTGGTACGGCGCCCGGCCCTCACTACATGCGATCAATCGAATATTGCTCGCCCTCGCCAATCGCGTCGGCTAGATGCGGGTCGCGCAGCGGCAGCATCGGTCTCGCTTTCAATTCCCGGATGAACAGCGCCAGCCACACGC
>DATCXQ010000089.1:0-39523 GCA_036565725.1 Blastocatellia bacterium | reverse complement strand
AACCTACGCCGGCCGCCGCGCCGATGGCCGCGCCGATGGCCGCGCCTTTGCCGCCGCCAGCGATGCCGCCGACGATCGCGCCTAAAGCCGCGCCTCCGCCAGTGCGCACGGCGGTCGTTTTACCTTTGCTGCCGCTTTTGACGTTGCCCTCTTCGTCAACCTCTTTGACCGAATCCTCGCCGTAAACCTTTACCACCTGAGCGGCCATTCGCCCGCTCTGGCCGTTCTTCAAACGGATGCGATCAAAAGAGAGCGCCAGTTCGGTTTTGCCGGAGAGCTTGCCGGATTCATCGATTTTGGCGACGTGACCTTCGATGGTCGCGTCGGCGTATTTACTCGGCGAAAGCACCGTGGCGGTGAACCGATCGCCGTCTCTCGATTTTTTGGTGTCGATCTCGTCCTCCAACCTGATCTTTATTTCGGTCCCGTTAGGGATCGGCAGAAAGCGCACAGCGGGCCTCTTCGCCACAGATTTCTTTCTGGTTTGGGATTGCGCGGCTGGAATTAATAAACCGAAGCAGAAAAGGAATACGAGTAGGCGGACAATGACGCCTGAAAACTTTTGCATGATCTTCTCCTTTTTAACGATTAGCACATTATTCGTTCAGCGAACGATTCGGCGCGAAAAGCTTAACAAACAAATCAGGCGGGCGAAAGCCGATGATGGCTGGAACAATGATTAGCGTTGATGAGCCAAAATATCCGCAAAAAGCGATTTACTAACTCGGAGGCGATTTCTATAATCCCCTCTCATTTAATCAACGCCTGAAACTCACACCAATCAATTATGCTGAAAAAATTGCTCGCTCCGGAAAACCTCCTCAATCTGCTACTGGTCTTCGTGCCGATCGCCGTCGTATTGGAAATCATGCATGCGAACCCGATTGCGATCTTCGCCGCTTCAGGGATGGCGATCATCCCGCTGGCGGGGTGGATGGGGCGAGCGACTGAACACCTCTCGGAAAAGCTTGGTGAAGGGTTGGGGGGGCTGCTCAACGCCACCTTCGGCAACGCCGCCGAGTTGATCATCGCGCTGATGGCTTTGCGAAAGGGGCTGTTCGACGTCGTCAAAGCGTCGCTCACCGGATCGATCATCGGGAACGTACTGCTGGTGCTGGGTCTGAGCGTGGTGCTGGGAGGGTTGAAATATCCGAAACAGGTCTTCAACAGAACCGCCGCGATGATCGGTTCGACGATGCTGGGGCTGTCGGCCATCGCGCTGGTGATGCCGGCCGTGTTTCACATCATCGTCCAGGGCAAGGCGAACGTTAAGGAGCAGGATTTGAGCCTCGAGATCGCCGTCGTTTTGATTGTCACCTATGTTCTCAGCCTGGTCTTCACGCTCCGCACGCATTCGCACCTCTACACTGGCGGCATCGATAAAAAAGATGAACAGGAGGCGATCGGCACGCATGGCTGGAGTAAGGGGCGATCAATCGGCACGCTGCTGGCCGCGACGGCGCTGGTAGCCGTGATGAGCGAGTTTCTGGTCGGCGCGGTCGAAGAGACTTCGAACAAATTGGGGTTGACCGAGATCTTCGTCGGCGTGATCGTGGTCGCGATCATAGGCAACGCGGCGGAGCATTCGACGGCCGTGCTGGTCGCGATGAAGAACAAAATGGACCTGGCGCTCAACATCGCCATCGGGTCGAGCATGCAGGTCGCTCTGTTTGTCGCGCCGGTATTGGTCTTCGCGAGCTATCTGTTCGGTAAGCCCATGGATTTGCTCTTCACGCCGTTGGAGGTCGTCGCCGTAGGCGTTTCGGTCGCCATCGTCACGTTGATCGCGCAAGACGGCGAGTCGAACTGGATGGAGGGAGTTTTACTTCTCGCGGTCTACGCGATCTTGGGCATCACATTTTTCGCTTTGCCTGCATGATGAGACGTGGCGACGGGGGCGTCAGCATCATCGAAATCTCCTTGGCTCTCTATCGCCCCGTCGCCCTGTCTCTCTGACGCCTTTGCTCGCGATCAACTCGCGCCAGACGGCGTATTCCATCTCTTCGGCTTGCTCCTCGAGATCTTTCAACAGCGCGTCACGCCGGGAAAGCCGCCGGTTCATCTCAGGCGCCAGGAGGTTGACTCTCCGGTTCGGGCGCTGCGAGAGCAATATCTCATTGGTCTTTTCGACCATCTCCTCGACCTTTCTGGCGCGCTCCAGGTCACTCAGGATGTAAACGGCGTGCGCCAGTTCGTGGCCCAGCACTTCGACGTATCGCTCCTTTTTGGACAGCCCCTGGAAAGGGATGAATCCGTTATCCCGAGCGGTGCTCGGGCCGACGAAAGCCCGGTCGATACTCGACAGATTGAGTTTGATTGCGGCGATGTGCTTTTCGCCTTTCGGATCGAAGCGTTCGATGGCGAAACTCCCCGCAGTGGACGAGGTTCTTGACGAACACGCGATTTGAATAAAGACCGCGTGGCCGCTGGTTTCGACCCATTCCCACAGACCGCGCAACATGGGATGCAGCGGTCGCCGGTCGGCGCCCTCCGCGAATACGATACGCTCCATCTCCTTCCAGAGATCAAGCTCTTTTGCGGATAAACGAGACATGATCAGACCCGAACTGTCCGTCTGTCTCGGCGCGCCTTCTAGTTTTTGCGACTGTGTTTCCTGTCCATTGATCTGATAAACCAGCAAAGCCAACAACAAAAAATGCGCTACGGTCAGTAATAGACGGCGCAGCATATGTATATTTATCCTCCTTACAGAGGGAGGTGAAGTTACCGGGGATGGTCGCGGGATAAAATATTGGGAGTAAGGGGAATGTCGGGAATTGAATGGGCAGATTATATCCGAGAGAGGCGGAGCCGCTCAAGACGCCGTTCATTTGGGGTATAGATGAATAGCCACAGAGCACACCGCAGGCTACAGAGGGGATTTAATGACTTCTCTGTGTTCTCTGCGCCCTGTGTGGCTAGCATTCTTCATACGTTTGAAAACCGATACAGTTGGTTGACACTTGTTTTCCCGTCGTCGGATACTCGATTCTTATGATTAACAAGATCGCGCTCGGACTGGAGATTTTGCTGGCGGATAAAAATTCGCTTGTAAGCGGATCGCGCATCGGATTGATTTGCAACCCGTCTTCTGTAGATCACGATTTCCGGCACGCCGCAGACCTGTTTCATATGCGCCCCGATGTTAATCTAACGGCCCTTTTCGGACCTCAGCACGGAATTCGCGGCGAGACGCAGGACAACATGATCGAATGGGAGGGCTTCCGCGACCCGCGCACGGGCGTTATGGCTCATTCGCTTTACGGCGAGTTTCGCAAGCCTACCGAGGAAATGCTGCGCGACGTGGACGCGCTGGTCTTCGATCTTCAGGACGTGGGCACGCGCGTCTACACGTTCATTTACACGATGGCCCTGGCGATGGAGGCCGCGCGCGAATTCGGCAAGCGGTTCGTCGTTCTGGATCGCCCCAATCCAATCGGCGGATTAGGAGTTGAAGGGAACATCCTGGAGCCAGGGCATGCATCATTTGTCGGCAGATATCCTCTCCCGATGCGGCACGGGATGACGGTAGCCGAGCTTGCGCGAATGTTTAATGAAGAGTTCAAAATCGGCTGTGACCTGGAAGTCGCGCCGATGCGCGGCTACAAGCGGGAATTTTGGTTTAACGACACCGACGCGCCATGGGTAATCCCCTCGCCCAACATTCCGACTCCCGACACGGCGAAGGTCTATCCCGGAACCGTCCTCGTCGAAGGTACGAAGATCAGCGAAGGCCGAGGCACGACCCGGCCATTCGAAATAAACGGCGCGCCTTACGCCGATTCATATAGGGTGGCCGAATACCTTAACAGCCTCGATCTGCCCGGCGTTCGTTTCCGCCCGCACAGCTTCCTGCCGACATTTCAAAAACACGCCGGATCGCTGTGCCACGGGGTTCAAATTCACCCGCTCAACCGAGAAGCTTTCAAACCCGTCATCGTCGGCATCGCGTTGATCAAGGCCTTTCACGACCTCTACCCGGACGATTTCCGATGGCAATCGCCGCCTTATGAATACGTTCACGACCGTTTGCCGTTCGATGTGATCGCGGGGACTACGAAATTGCGGGAGCAGATTGAAAGCGGAGTTTCCATAGAAGATATCGCCGCTTCGTGGCGGGCCGGGGAGGAAGAATTCGCCGAGCGGCGTGGGCCTTATTTGCTTTATTGAAATCAAATAGGACTTATAGGACACGAGACTGATAAGTGCTATAGGTTCTATAAATGCTATCCAGGAAGAGCGCAATGAACACCTTGACCGAATATCTCGTCGAGGCCGAAAAAAATCATGGGCACATGTGTCCGGGGCAGGCGCTCGGCGTGAGAATGGCCATGCTCGGATGCCGTCTGGTCGGGATAGAAGAGCCGAAGGCTGGCAAACGTCTGATCGTCTTCGTCGAGATCGACCGATGCGCGGCCGACGCCATCAACACGGTCACGGGCTGCCGGCTGGGCAGACGTACGCTCAAGCATCGCGATTTCGGCAAACTCGCCGCGACCTTTCTCAACACCGAGACCAACGAAGCCGTGCGCGTCGTCGCGCACGAATCTTCGCGCGGCCTGGCGAAAGAGCTCTTCGGCCATTTGCCGACTAAAAAAGAACAGCAACTGGAGGCGTATAAGACCTTGCCCGAAGAGAGACTCTTTTCCTGGAGTCGCGTCCGGGTGAATCTGCCCGACGCAGACCGCCCCGGTCATCCGCTCTCGCGCGTGATCTGCGACGAATGCGGCGAAGGCGTCAACGACCGCCGGGAGGTCGCGCGCGGCGGTCGGTCGCTTTGTCGCGCCTGCGCGGGCGAGCGTTATTACGAGGAATTATAGTGGGACAGACTAATGGTCTTTGAATATTAAATACAACCAGTGGCGCCTACGCGGCGCGCCCGCGTCCTCTCGGGCAGCCGACTGGCCAATCGCTTGCCCGCGAGGAAGCGGGCGCGCCTCTGGTTGCGCTTAATATTCAAAGACCATTAGTCTGTCCTTGGCATGAATTGGGGTGAACAGACTGGCGGTCTTTGAGAAATAAATGCGTCTGTTGTGGCGCGAGTTGTTTACTCGCGCCGCCCTCCGCCAAAGAGGCGCGAGTAAACAACTCGCGCCACAAAATTGGCGGAGCTTGGGCGCGCTATTTTTCAAAGACCATTAGTTTGTCCCGCCTCTGATCAAGATCACCGGCGATGGCTAGTCACGCGCATCAACACGATCACACGCATCCGCATGCGCATCCCCACACGCATCGTGACGGGCGGCGTCACGACCATACGCGCGAAGCCTCGCAGCGCACACTCCTGATCGTCCTCGCGTTGACGTTCGCCTATATGCTGGCCGAGGCGATCGGCGGCTATCTCGCCAATAGTCTCGCGCTGCTTTCCGACGCGGGGCACATGCTCACCGACGTGGCCGCCCTCACGCTTTCGTTGTTCGCCGTCAGATTCGCGTCGCGGCCCGCGACCCCTCGCAAAACGTACGGCTTTTACCGGCTGGAGATTCTCGCGGCGCTGGCGAACGGCGTGACGTTGATCGTGCTGTCGCTCTTGATCTGCGTCGAGGCGTATCACCGGCTGCGGAGCCCCGAGGCCGTGCAGGGGTGGACTCTGATCTGGATTTCGGCGGGCGGGCTGGCGGTTAACCTGATCTCAGCCTGGATGCTTTCGCATTCCCACGACGAGAGCCTCAATATACGCGGCGCGCTTTTGCACGTGCTCGGAGATTTGCTGGGGTCGGTCGCGGCCATCGCGGCGGGCGTTATGATCATCTGGCGCGGTTGGGTTTGGGCCGACCCGCTCTTCAGCGTCGCCATCAGCCTTCTGATCATATACAGCTCGTGGCGGTTGGTGGCCGACGCGGTCAACGTTCTGCTCGAAGGCGCGCCGTCGCACATTAACGCCGCGGCGGTCGAAGAGGCCATGCGGTCGTCGCCAGGTGTGCGCGCGGTTCACGACCTGCACATCTGGACGATCACTTCGGGCCGCCACGCCGTCACCGCCCATGTCGTCATCAACGACGCCAGCGAAAGCTACCGCATCCTGCGCGAGCTCCGCGAGATGCTCGCCCGTCGCTTCGCCCTCACTCATTCAACGATCCAAATCGAAGACCCCACATTCGACACTGTGGTCAATTTCAAGAAGCCATAGCTCAATATGCGCTCGCCGCAAACCGGATTCCCTGCGTTTACCGGCGCCTCTTAGGCTCGCATAATCCGCGCCGGTCCGTCGCGTCTGTGAAAATTTCCTCTGGGTAGGCATCGCTTCCAGCGTGCAGGCGCGGGCGTTAGACGCATTGATCGAAAGCAGGCGCTCTCGACGTCGCCGCGCTTGCGTCGAGTGATTATCGCTTGCAATCGTGCGCATTCGGCTCCAAACGCGCGGTTGGCCTCCAATAGGTCCGGCGCCCGCGCCTGTACGCTGGAAGCGATGCGTACACAGGTATTTTCTGAGAGGATTGATTCCTTCCGTTGCGGTAAACTATTAAACGCCCGATCTTATAAGAGGGAGGGAATTTCATGTACTTCAAGCAATTTTATCTTGGGTGTCTGGCGCATGCTTCGTATCTGATCGGCTCCGGAGGCGAAGCGGCGGTCGTGGATCCGCAGCGCGATGTCGAACAGTACATCAACGAGGCCGAAGCCGAAGGGCTGAAGATCAAATTCGTGATCGAGACGCACCTGCACGCCGATTTCGTAAGCGGCCATCGCGAGCTTGCCGAACGCACAGGGGCTAAGATCGTCTTCGGGCATAAAGCCGGCGCGGTTCTCGATTACGCGCCCGCCAAAGACGGCGACGAGTTCAGAATCGGCGAAGTCGTTCTCCGAGTCATTGAGACTCCCGGCCACACGCCCGAAAGCATCTCCATTCTGGTCACCGACGCCGGGGCCCCGAGTCAACCGCAAAAAGTTCTGACTGGCGACACGCTTTTCATCGGCGACGTCGGGCGACCGGATCTGGTCAGCTCGAAAGGCTTCACGGCGGAGCAGATGGCCGGAATGCTTTACGACAGTCTGCATGACAAGTTGTTAAAACTCGGCGACGCGGTCGAGGTATGGCCCGCGCACGGCAAGGGCAGTCTCTGCGGGCGCAATATGTCGAACGAGACGTCGTCAACCATAGGACTGCAACGGCGGCTCAATTACGCCTTGCGGCCGATGGCGAAAGAAGAATTCGTCAAAATGATGACGTCCGACCTGCCGGAAGTCCCTGCTTATTTTTCAAAAGACGCCGAGATCAATCGTGGCGGCGCGCGCCCGCTCGCCGAATTGCCGCGCCTCGCGGCGCTCGCGCCTGCGGAGGTCAACAAACTCGCTGGCCTTGGCGCGACGATTTTGGACGTGCGAGCGAACACCGAGTTCGGCGCAGGGCATGTTCCCGGCGCGCTCAACGTCGGCCTCGGCGGGCCTTTCGCTTCGTGGGCGGGGCAATTGATCAAATTCGACGCGCCGGTCGTGATCGTCGCCGAAAACGAGACGAAAGTTGATGAAGCGGTGATTGGGCTGGCGCGCGTGGGGATCGAAAACGTCATAGGCTATCTGGCGGGCGGAATGGACGCGTGGCGTCACGCCGGCCTGGACGTGAGAGCGATTGCGCAGATTTCGGTCGATGATTTGAGCGAGTTGTTGAGTTCGCAAAAGGACATGCAGGTGATCGACGTGCGCCAGCCGGGCGAATATAACAGCGGGCATGTGCCGTCGGCGGTCAACGCGCCGCTGGCGCGAGTTGGCGAGCGCGCGACCGAATTCGATCCGAATCGCCGGACGGCGGTCATCTGCGGGGGCGGCTTTCGTTCGAGCGCGGCGACGAGCGTCCTCGATCGGCTGGGCTTTAAAAATCTGCTCAACGTGCTCGGCGGGACGAGCGCATGGGTCAAGGCTGGATATCCGGTAGAAGGCTGAGCCAAACGCTATAGAAGAGGCGAATATGGATGACCTGTTGGCTGCGCGTTCGCAGATGGCGATGTCGCTGGCATTCCACATCATCTTCGCGGTCGCGGGCGTCGCAACGCCGTTGATGATGTGTATCGCGGAGTGGCGCTGGCTGCGGACGCGGGACGAGACTTATTTGACGCTGGCGAAGAGGTGGGCGAAGGGGACCGCGATTCTTTTCGCGGTCGGAGCGGTGTCGGGCACGGTGTTGTCGTTCGAACTCGGCTTGCTGTGGCCCGAATTCATGCGCTGGGCGGGCGCGATCATCGGAATGCCGTTCTCGCTCGAAGGCTTCGCTTTCTTCACCGAGGCGATCTTTCTGGGAATATATCTTTACGGTTGGGATCGCGTTTCGCCGCTCGCGCATTTGGCGGCGGGCGCGATCGTCGCTTTGAGCGGCGCGGCCTCGGCGGTCTTCGTAGTCATCGCCAACGCGTGGATGAACACCCCGACCGGGTTCAGATTGATGGACGGCAAGCCCGTGGACATCGATCCGATCGCCGCGATGATGAATCCGGCGGCGTTGGGGCAGACTATCCACATGCTGCTCGCGGCTTATGCGGCGGTCGGGTTCGCGGTCGCGGGCATTCACGCGTTTTTGCTGCTCAGAGACCGCCGGAACATTTTTCATCGCCACGCGCTGGCGATCGCGCTAGCCGTCGGCGGTGTGAGCGCGTTACTGCAACCGGCGAGCGGCGACCTGTTGGGGCAGATGCTGTCGCGCTATCAGCCGGTCAAATTGGCCGCGATGGAAGGGCAGTTCAAAACCGAGCAGGGCGCGCCGCTGCGCATCGGCGGATTGCCCGATGAAGAATCCGCGACCACGCCTCATGCGATCGAGATTCCTTACGGGTTGAGCCTGCTCGCGTTTCACGACCCCAAGGCCGTCGTGAGAGGGCTTGAAGACTTTCCGCGCGACGTGTGGCCGCCGGTTGCCATAGTCCACATCGCGTTTCAGGTGATGGTCGCGGCGGGCGCGGCGATGGCGCTGGTGGCGTTGTGCGCCGCCTATATGGCGTGGCGGCGTAAATCGCTTCCGGATTCACGGTGGTTTCTCCGCGCGGTTGTGGCCGCGTCTCCGCTCGGCTTCATTGCGATTGAAGCCGGTTGGACGGTGACCGAAGTGGGCCGCCAGCCCTGGATCATCCAAGGCGTGATGCGAACAGCCCAGGCGGTCACGCCTATGACGGGGCTGAAAATCCCGTTCGTCACTTTCACGTTAATCTACATCTTTCTCGCGGCGGTCGTCGTCTGGTTGCTCGCCAGGCAGGTGGCGGAAAGCCCGCGCGTTTATGCCGAACCGGAGGGCGCTGATAATCGAGGTCGGGAATATGCTTTCGATTGAGGTGTTGATTTCAGGCGCTATTATGGTCTCGCTGACGTTTTACGCGCTGCTGGGCGGGGCCGATTTCGGCGGCGGCGTGTGGGACCTGTTCGCCTCAGGCCCGCGCAAGCGGGCGCAGCGCGAATTGATAGCCGAAGCTATAGGGCCCGTCTGGGAGGCGAACCACGTCTGGTTGATCCTGGTCGTAGTCCTCCTCTTCACCACGTTCCCGCCAGCCTTCGCAGAGATCGCGACCGCGCTGCACATCCCGTTGACGCTGATGTTGATCGGCATTGTTTTGCGCGGATCGGCTTTCACTTTCCGCAGCTACGACAGAAAGACGGACGACGTGCAGCGGCGATGGGGGCGGGTTTTTTCGATGACCAGTTTGATCACGCCGGTTTTGCTGGGCGTTGCCGTCGGCGCGATTTCGTCAGGGCGGATTCGGGGCGAGTATTCGGATTTCGCTGCGGCCTTCGTCTCCCCGTGGCTGGCGCCGTTTCCTTTCGCCGTCGGATTCTTTGCGCTCGCGCTGTTCGCGTTTCTAGCGGCGGTCTATTTGACGGTCGAGGCCAGTGACGAAACGCTGCGCGAGGATTTCCGTCTGCGCGCGTTGGCCTCGGCGGTCGCGGTCGGCGTGATGGCTCTCACCGTCTTTTTGCTCGCCGAGAACGGCGCGACGGTGATCCGGCGCCGGTTGACCCTGAGTTGGTGGACATGGCCACTGCAAATCTCCACGGCGGTCTGCGCGGTCTGCGCGATCTACGCGCTGTGGGCGCGACAATTCCGGAGGGCCAGGTTTTACGCGGCGGCGCAAGTGACGTTGATTCTATGGGGCTGGGGGGGCGCGCAGTACCCTTATCTGATTGTGCCCGACGTGACGATCTATAACTCGGCGGCGCCCGCGATCACGCTGCGCCTCGTCTGGTGGGCCCTGCTGGCAGGCTCGGCGCTGTTGTTTCCCTCACTCTACTACCTGTTTCGCGTTTTTAAGCGGGGCAGAGCGACTTGAAATAGCCATTGATAATTACCGCGCAGCGCGCTCGCAAAATGGCTTTGAAAATGTATCACGACGACGGCGTAGGGGTGGGTATTCCCCGCCCGCGTTCGTGAGCTAGGCGTCTGGGCGCGGAATACTTGCCCCTGCATTTGCAAACAACGGTCAACGCTCAATAGCCGGTGTCCGATCAGCGGTCTTCCGCTTGATCGAGCCACATCATCAGCCTGCGGCTGAAGTCATTTTCCCTGTTGATGCTGACCAGATCGAAGAGCGTGTCGCGCTGCGCCTGTGTGATGCTGGGCACAGCCTGCAGGTCGGAGCCGACGCGGAACGCGCCGTTCTCCAACAACCTCACCCAGCGCTTCTCTTCGAAAATCTGCGTGCCCGATTTACGCTTCGCTTCATCGGCGTAGAATTTCCTCGCCAGATCCTCGGCTTGTGAATCGTGTTCGTGACAGGGGCAAGGAAAAAATCTGCCGTTCGGGGCTATCCATCCCGGGGATTGATGAAATTTCCTCACCGGAAATGATAGGGTGGCTTGCGCCATGAATATCACTCCTTTAAAGAATGTTTACGTGCAGTTTTAACACTTCAATACAGGCTCTGGCATCACGCCGCATTCATGATCGGTCGCAAGCCAGTTTCCAATTTGATGTTGCATTACCGCGCGGCAGCCTTTGCAAAATGCGTTGTGGCCGCACACGCCGCAAGCTCCGCCGATTTGACTAATCTCCTGGCGCACTCGCGAAAAGACCAGGCCAGACTGCCAGATCTCGCGAAACGATTTGTCGCGCACATTGCCCGCGTTGAACTCGTCGCCGTGCAAATGCGAGCACGGATAGACATCGCCGTTCCATTTGACGGTAGCGAACCGCTCGCCTATCGCGCACCCCGCCACTCCTCGCGCCAGCAGTTTCTCAACAGGCCAGCCGTGGAAAAGAAACGAAAAAGCGCAATCCACCGTCAGGTTCGTTTTTGCGAAGAGAGGTTCGAGTCGTGGCAGCGCTGCGGCGAGGCGCACAGAATCCGCAGGCGTGAGGGCATTGTGGCGATACCACCGATCGTTGCCGGGCGCCGGTTTGGGGCGAATCAAATTGATCGTCGCCGCGCCTTGTTCAATCGCCCAACGGAGCAATTCGGAAAGGCGGTCCAGATTTTGTCGCGTGACGATTAGGTTGAAACCGAACCGAACTCTGCGCGCGCACAGTAAAGCGGCCTTCTCTTCAATCAACGCTTTGTTGGCGCTAACGGCGTCGTTCAGCGACATCCGCAATTCGCCGAGGCTGCCCGCGATTTCGTCCAGCAACTCTTCAGTGATCAGCCATCCGTTGGTCGTTACGTTCGGGGCGACGCCGCGCGCGCGCGCGCGCCGAACTAGTGGGGAGAACTTTGGAGACATCAACGGCTCGCCACCTCCCAGCGCCAGTTGAAAAACGCCCATCTCGGCCCATTCGTCAATCAACGACAGGATTCGTTCCAACGGCAATGAGCCGTCGTCATCCTCGCTCAAGCCGACGTAACACGAAGGGCAGCGCAGATTGCAGACGTTGTTGATCTGCAGATGGACGCTCTCCGGCGCGGGCAGAAGCGATTGCGCGTCACGGACTATTGATTGTCGGTTGATCGAGCCCGCAGGGACGTTTTGAGCTTCGACTACAAACCGTTGTTCGCCGAGTTCGCGCAACAATATTTCGATCTCGGCGATGGTAAAATTGCGACGGAATCGCTCGATCAGGCGCCTCCGCATGTCGCGCGCGGTTCGCGCGGTCGAAAGCATTGCGAGCGCGGCAAAGGCTTCTTCGTCCAGTTCGACCGTTGTGGCCGTCTCGGGCAAAAATGCCGCGCCGCCGCCTGAAGCGCGGCGCAAGCGGGTCTGCGGGTTGAGTCGCCAGGCGGCCATCGAAGCGGTTCCCATTACACGACCTCCAAGATAGCCGCCAGCGTTTTGGAGACCGACGACCTCCCACCTTTGATTTCGCCCTCGGCGCAGTAACGCCGCATCACCTTCAACGCGTCGGTTTTCCCGGCGTAAATCTCTTCGCGCAGCTTCAATCCCAACTCGGCCAGCCCTCTCATTGTGTCCTTGCCGAAATCGTCATAAGACGCGCTGTAATCCTGATGCCAGCCGTCGAAACATAGCCGGATTCGTTTGCCTTGTTTCTTGAATGTCAGGCTCGCCTCTTCTTCGACCTGGTATTCTTTGAGGTCGGTCTCTTTCGGCAGGTTCGCCGGTTCGAGCATGACTGACAGCGTCCACCAGTCGTAAGACTCGCGCACTTCAACGTCGAAATGCTGAAGGAATTTCTTTCGCCGATCGTCTCCCAAGTCGGAAAATTCGTAGTTGTAAGTGATCTCAGCCGTGCGGCTGCCGACATCAACATGGCTGCTCAGATTGCTCACTGCCGCGCGCGATGCTTTGCTAAGAGGCTTGGCGGCGAAGAAAAGATAGTTGGTCGAGCTGTGATCAGCGATGAACTGTTGGCGTGAACCGATTATCCGCATATCTAAAACAAATCCTTGAGACTCACATTCGACGACTTCAAGAACGAGACCAGGTCGAGCAACTGCTTGAGCGAATACTTCGACGCGTAATCGGCGGGCATCGCCGATGTATTGAGCCGCTCGATCTTCGCCACATTCGATTTCGGGAAGGCGCGTGAAACGGGCGGGAGCGTCGAAGTGTCGTAGAGTCTGATCGTCGTCTCGTTCTCGTCGCGTTTGACTCCGGTGAATTTTTCGCCGGCGCGGGTCGTGATCGTGATCGTCGTGTATCTTTCCTCAATCGCCGCATGCGGCGCGACGATGCCCTGCAAAATCTCGCGCGGCGGCTTGCCGGCAAGCTCGGTCAGGTCGGGGCCGACGCGCCCGCCCTGATTCTGCGCGGTGTGACAAACGCGGCAGTTTTGAATCTCGCCGGAATCGAAGAAGAGCGTCCTTCCGGCCTCGACGTCGCCGCGAATGTCGAATGAGTCGTTGATCGCGACCTCGGATTTAACTCGCTCGGGCGCAGGGGGCGGCGCGGGGTCGGTCTTCGGCGCCGCGCCGCTGAGATGAGGGTCGAGAGTCTGAGTCTGGGGTTGCGCCTCGCTTTTCGCTTTTGCCGCGCCCTGCTTCGGAGAGAGCGAGATGATGTAAGCGACGCATTGCTCGATCTGTTGCTTGTTCAAACTGTTCTTGAACGCGGGCATCCCTGTTCCTGGAATGCCTTCCGTGATCAAGTGTCTCAGGTATTCGGCGGTGAATGCGCGGTCACGCAATTTCGGAGCTCCTCCGCCGATGGCGCCGGCGGCGTGGCAATAAGTCATACTGCACGAACCGAGATAGATTCGCTTGCCGGCTTCGATCTGGCTCTCGTCGCTCTGCGGTTGCGCGGCGCGCGAGCCGGTCGAGATATCCAAAGACAAATGACAAAGGGCGAAAGGCAGGAACAGCGCGGCTAAGGCGCGTGTGGCGATCTTCACAGACCTCGATCTATTTTCCATTGACCGCCGCTCCTTTGGTTGAAGTTTCGGGGAGGGCGAAGACGACAAGCGTCGACGCCGCTTCCGGAATTTTTTGGGCCGATTCGGGCCATAAGAGCGGAACGAGTCCGCCCAGGAGCGACCCCATGCCGGTCGGGATGGCGATATATTGCCGCCCGCTGACCGAGTAACTGATCGGCGAGCCGCTCATCCCCGCGCCGGCGTTGAACGACCACAGCTTCTGCCCCGTCCGAGCGTCGAGCGCGAAGGCATTGCCCATCGCGTCGCCGCTGAAAATAAGTCCGCCGCCCGTAGCCAGCAGCGACGCCACGTTCATGCCCGTCGTGTTGTACCGCCATTTGCGCTCGCCCGTGAGCGGATCGAAGGCGTTAATGTGCCCGTATGCGGGCTTGTCTTTGGGCGGCATCATCTCCATGCCGCCGCCGAAGAGGGGCTGTCCTTCTTTGATATCAAGCTTCTGCGGCCTGATGATGTTGCATATCTCCCAGCCGATGTTGTACCACCAGCCGATTCGCGGGTTGTACGCCGAATGATCGTAATTGCGTCCGCCCGCCGCGCTCGGACAGACGAAGGTCTCTTTGTCGGGAGGAACGGGCTGCATGCCGACCGGGCGCCCATTCTTATCAACGCCTTTGAGCCATGTCAGGGTGTCGACGTGCGGCCAGGCGTTCACGTATTTGCCCGTCACGCGGTCGAGCACCCACGTCATCCCGCCTTTGTTCGCGTGGACGAGCAGTTTCTGTTTGCGGCCGTCCTTCTCGTAATCGATCAGCGCGCACTCGTAGGCCGAGTCGAAGTCGTACATGTCGTGCGGCACTTCCTGGTAATACCACTTCAATTTGCCGGTGTCGGGGTCTAGCGCGATGATTGAATTCGAGTAGAGGTTGTCGCCCGGACGGAACTCGTCGTAAAAATCGGAGGACGGATTGCCCACGCCCCAATAGAGCAGGTTTAGTTCGGGATCGTAGGACCCGACCAGCCACGTCGGAGCGCCGCCGTACTTCCACATCTTCTCGCTCCAGGTTTCGAAGCCCGGTTCGCCGGGACCGGGAATAGTGTAGAACCGCCAGACGTGTTTGCCGGTCTTCGCGTCGTATGCGTTCAGGTAT
Organism: Blastocatellia bacterium; assembly: GCA_036565725.1. Taxonomy (GTDB): domain Bacteria; phylum Acidobacteriota; class Blastocatellia; order RBC074; family RBC074; genus JAJVID01. The sequence goes on along the minus strand of DATCXQ010000089.1, from coordinate 24,697 downwards.
CCGCGGTGGGCGTGTTCGCCGCCCGTGCCCCCGACGATCACTTTGTCTTTGACGACGAGCGGCGCCGACGTGATGTTGCACCCACACTGGCGTACGTCTTCAACTTCGACGTCCCAGATTTCGCGGCCCGTTTTGGCGTCGAGCGCGACCACGTGGTTGTCGAGCGTTCCGAAATAGACTCGTCCGTAAGCCACCGCCAGCCCGCGCGACCCCGGTTGGTAGGGAATTGACATCTGCGGCAGCTTGTAGATGTAGCTCCAGAGCTTTTCGCCCGTTGCGGCGTTGATCGCGAACACGCGGTTCATCGGTCCCATCAGGTACATCACGCCGTCGACGACGATCGGAGTCGAATTCAACCCGCCTCGCAACTCGCCCGTGTGAAACATCCAGACGGGCGCTAGTTGTTTGACGTTATCGCGGTTAATCTGATCGAGGGCGCTGAACCGGTGCGCCGCGTAATTGCCGCCGTAGCTCATCCAATTCTGCGGCTCGCGGTCGGAGTTGATCAATCGTTCCCAAGTAGGCTCCTGCGCATAGGCCGGGAGCGCCGACGCGATCAGAACTATAGATAGAAGCGTATCAAGTCGAAGACGAAATCGATGCACAGCCGCAATGCGTCGCCACATCGCCGAATCCTTTCCTTATTCATTTACTGATTAATCTAGTGGTGATTGAGATCAATTGTGACCGCGCGTACTTTACCTTTGCCGGGCGAGTTTGACAATCCGGAGCGGGAGAGCGGGAGAGTGGGGGAGCGGGAGACGGGGAGACGAAAAGCAAGATACTCTTTGTCTCCTTGTCTCCCGTTCCCTCGCTTCCTCGCTCTCCCGCTCCCCCACTCCCCTGTCTCCTCCTGTCACCATCCGTGGACAGCGGAGCTGAAACTCATCATCAGTTGTGGACACATCTTCGTTCAGATCTACCACGCCGCTTCCTCGACCTGCAGCATATCTTCTGCTATTTGTTCACTTAGCTCGCTTCGTGGTCGCCCACTCATGCGATGGCACGGACGTTGCTTTACTTTGTCACGTTGAAAGACAAATAAAGTCTTCACTCCGAACTAATAGCCTCGCTGGGAATGATAAATAGAATTTTTCGTTGGACATTGTTTTGAAGGTTCGGCTGAGTTTGATTTATATCTGATGTTCGCTTTGCGGCTTGAAAGTTAATAACTACAGATAATGATCATCGCACTAAGGCCGCAATAAGATTGAGGACGTTATATAACGTTCTCAGATTTGCTCTCGCGCTGCACATTGAAGACCGCCGATTGATACGTTATTGACCGCAACCTCCATGATTCGTCCCCCCTTGAAATACCCGCACCACACTCCACAAAACTGACGCTCAATGTGCAGCCGAGAGAAAATAACGGCTCTCGGTGAATCATTCACCGGGATCCGTCACGCTCACGGTAGCCGCTTTTACCGGCCAGGGGATTCGCTTGCGCAGCCATTTGAAGACAAGCCATGCGGGAATCACAATAAACAGCATCACTGGAATCATCACGATCACAAACTGGATAATGCCCAGGAATATCCCGGCTCCAGTATCCATTCCGTCGCCGAACGCGGCCTTGAGGTCGTAAACAAATCCGCGCGTCGCGGCGGCGACTACCGGGGTGGGGGTGTGGAGCGTGATGTTGATGGTCGAAAGCGCCGATTGATTTTCGAGGAAGCGGCGGCGGCCTTCGAGCCGTTCGATCTCGGTCCGGACCTCGGCGAGTTGCGTCTGCACTTCCATCGCGTCCGAAATTTTCCGCGCCTGCTTCATGATCTCCAGGAACTGCGCTTCGAGCGCCTTCTTCGTGCGGATGCGCGCTTCCAGGTCAATATATTCCTCGGTCACGTCCTGCCCTGAAGACTTTTCGTGCAGGATGCGTCCGCCCACGGCGCGAATCTCATCGAGCGCCGTCTGGAATTTCTGCGCGGGCACGCGGACGACGACGTTCACCAATGTCGAGGCGACATTCTGCGAGGCGGCATCGTTGTGTTTCGATTCCGAAATGACCACGAAGCCGCCATGTTTCTCGGCGATGACGCCGATCTTCTGCTGGCCTTCGCTCGGTTTGTCGGTCTCGATGGTCATCTCGGCGTTCTGAATGACCTTGCGCATGAAGGCTTGAGCGGCGGCGCCCGAATCCAGCGTGCCTTGCTGTTGCTGGCCTTGCTGCCCTGCTTGAACCGAAAACGCATCAACAGGTAAGGCGATAGAACTTCTCGGCGCGCTTGAAATGTTGCCTGAATTTCGCACTATCGGGGCCCCAAGGTCTGACTCGGCCCCTGCTGCGGCGGGCGCGGCGGGCGCCGGGCTGCCGGACATCAAGGGGGCAATACTTCCGTGTCTTGAGCTGTAGCAGGCTGAAAGGGCAATCATCAATACCATCAAAAACAATTTTGCTGAACCTCTCATAGGCTCCTCCATAGACTGAGTAAACTTGAAAATCACTGAGTTGATCCGGGCCTGAAAGCATTCAGACTCGGATTCGGCCGTCGATGCAATGAACGGCTGTTGCAAAAGGCTTTGCAGAGATTTTTCTGACAGTGTAAAGACGCCGGCCGAACTCGAAAGTTTCCGAAAGCGTCGTATTCATCTGAACATCCGCCCCATAAATTCCATCGCACTGTCGAGCGCCGGAAGATTCGGCGACAGTTTGATCCGAATCCCAAGCCCATTCGCTAATGGGGCGAGCGACCGGGCGGTCGTCTCCGTGCGGACGGCGATTTTCAGCGGCTTGACGCCGAGTTGCAGCAGATATTCGGCCACTTTAGTCGGAACCTCCGCTCGCATCGCGTCCAGCGAAGGCAGCGGTTGCAGCATGTCACTGCCGACAATCGCCCCGCTGCTCGCTTCGGCAAGCATCAGCAGGTACGGGAAGAAGGGGCGTTCTTTCTTCTCGCGCACGGGCATCGGCAGCATCGTCAGCTCAATCTCGATGACATTGGTAACCTCTGGCAATTGTTTGAGCGATTCGAGCAATTGCGGGTCGAGCGGCGCGGGCGCGGCGACTTTCAACTCAGGTTCGGGCACTGGCATGATTTTGTCCTCCCACACCAGACGGGCTTTCTCAACGCGCGGGACTCTCACCAGAAACTCGTTATCTTCCTCGCCACGTAAGCAGTCTTCGTCGTCGCGGACTCGAGGGGCGACGTCGAGCAACTGTTCGAGCGCGATGGTAAGAAATCGCGCCTCGGACGAGGTCAGAAACCAGGGGAACATTCCCGGGGCGTAATTGCGGAACATCGGCCAACTATTGGCGCCGCGAAATTTCAGACCGAGCTTCTTGATGACATCGCGGTCTTCCTTTTGCAAATGCCCACGGTCTTCAAACGACGCCTGAAGCTGAGGGATTTCGAGCACACGCCCCGCCACGACACTGTCCCCCCTCCCGTCCCTGCCCGCTTCGCTCAGGGCGAGGAAGTCGTAAAGCGCAGCGGCGCCTTGATAAAGCGCGCCCGCGAAATGTTCGCCTCCGGCCCCCATCACGCTGACGAACCCTATCTCATCTCTCTCCGGGTTGCGCACTCCGAAGACGTCGTCTTCCATCATCCACTCCCAAGGCGCCATCTCCTTCACGCGCCCGGCGGCCGCATAGAGCCTTCCCCATTCTTCGATTGTAGGGATCTTTTCAGGCATTAATCCTCCATATTAAATTACGCCAGAGTTGCCGACTTTTGCGTCATCGGCATTTTCGCCATCTCTTTCGGATGGTTTTATTGAGATCTGGTTGATATTCCCGACCGTCAAACTTATATCGCGTGAAATGGTAATCCGAATGACACGGTACAATGGAAGCTCCGATTCTATCCTCACTGGCCAGATCGCGATAACCGTTTGCGTGACTCCGGAGCGGCCGCAGTCTTACGCCATCAATCAGCAGCTTGTATCCACTCTTCGTTTTTTGATAGACCGAATACCTACAATTACTGCCGCCTGCGCCACACCAATCGGCGTGCTCTATGTAAAGGAAATACTCCGGGATCGAGTCTCTGTTGAGATCATGCGACTCCCAGCGGAAATTCTCTCTCCACCGCGTCTTCTCCTCTTCTGAACATCCTTTCGAGCAAAGTTCATCGAAGAAGGTTTTTACCAAATCCGTTGGGGGCTTTCTCCGTCTTACGCTCTCTTTGCCCGCCGACGTCCAGCTTCCGATGCGAGTCATTTTCCATTTTCTGTCCCGATCGGGCAGGAAGAAGATTACCTCACTCGCGGAAAACTTATTCATCCAGGCTCTGCCGCATTCGACTCCGGACACATAAAAAACGTTATCGAGCGCGTCACCGCTCGTTCCGTCATCGGTTATTACCGCGACGCTCAAAACGCCCTGGACAGGGCGGCCCGTCCTCGGGTCCATCACATGCGAATAGCGCACGCCGTTAAGCTCAAAAAACTTCTCATTACTTCCCGACACCGACAACGCCCGGTCTTTCAATTGAACTCTTGTCGCGATCTTGTCGGGCTCGATCGGGTCTTGAACCTCGATCTCCCACGCGGGCTTCCCGGGGGGGGCGCCCAGGGCGTAGATAGTGCTCCCGCCCGCGCTGAGGAGCGCGCTCGTGACGCCGTGTCGCTTCAACACCGCCACGGCGCGGTCAACCGCGTAACCTTTCGCAATCCCGCCCAGGTCGATCTCGACGCCCGCCCGGTCGAAAAAGATCGTCCCGTCCTTACGATTCAAGATGACGCGCCCGTAGCCGACGCGGCTTAGCGCCTCGGCCATCTCGGCCTCGCTCGGCATACGGCCTTCGCCTCGGAAAAATCCCCAGGCCTTCATCAGCGGGCCGACCGTGATGTCGAACGCGCCTTCCGATTCGCGGCTGTAGCGAAGGCATTCGGCGACGAAGTCGAACAGTTCGGGATCGACCTTGACGGGAGATTTCGCCGCCTCCCGGTTGACGCGCGAAAGCTCGCTGTCGTTTTTGTAATGGCTCATCAGCCGGTCGATGCGGTCAACCTCGTCGAGGGCGGCGGCGGAGGCCTCTCGGAACCGCGCCGTGTCGTGGCCGTAAACGACGACCGTGTAGACGCAGCCCATCGAAACGCGGCTGTCTTCGTATCGCCGCGTCTTCGGCGCATAAGAAAACGCCACAGAGACACAGAGACACAGAGATAAGGCCAGAAAAATTAAGAGAAAAGCCGTCTTTCTCTCCGTCTTCTCTGTGACTCTGTGACTCTGTGACATATGCGCCGCCGGAATGATGACAAATCGAATTGATGAAGGCATGATGCGCTCGCAAATCCGCATCTTCAGGGAGAAATTATGAAAAGACAAACGCTGCTTTCAATGGCGATGGCTCTGTTCTGCCTCTGCGCGATCAGGGCGTACGCCCAGGACGATTCGAAGACGATCAAAAGCTTCTACTCGAAATCCGATTTCGCGTTGACCGCCGACCCGAATTCCGTGGAGTGGAAGAAGACCAAAGGCGTGATCGCCACGAACGGGCCGCGCGGCGATTTGACGCCTGGCCATCGCACGGAGATTCGTTCGCGTTGGACGGACAAGAATCTCTACCTGCTTTTCGTCTGCCCCTATGAAGAACTCTACTCGAAACCGGACGCCTCAACCACTGCCGAGACCAACAAACTCTGGGAGTGGGACGTCGCCGAAGTCTTCATCGGAAGCGACTTCCAGAACATCAAACGCTACACCGAATTTCAGGTCTCGCCGCATGGCGAATGGGTCGATCTGGATATCGACCGCGGTTCCACTCCGTTCAACCACGACTGGCAATGGAATTCGGGCTTCGAAGTGAAGGCCCGCATCGCGGCCGACAAGAAAATCTGGTATGGCGAGATGCGCATCCCGATTGACAAGATAGATAAACGTAAGCCGCAAGCCGGCCAGGATCTGCGCATCAATTTCTACCGTTTCCAGGGTCCGCCCCCCGACCGTAAACGCATCGCATGGCAGCCGACCAACAGCGACAACTATCATGTGCCCGAAGCCTTCGGCCTTTTGCGAATGGAGAAGTGAGGCCGCGGGGAATGCGGAATGCGGAATGCGGAATGATACAGCTTTCAATCTCGATTTCGCGTCTGCGGTTGAACAAACTGATAAATCCGCATTCCGCATTCCGCATTCCGCATTCCGCATTCCCTATCTCTTCTCCCACGGCCCGCTGCCGCGCCCGTTCAGGTCCCACATCAGATTGCCGCCCATCAGCGTCATCTCGCACGCCAGCCGCTGCGGGCCTTTCATCAGCATTTTATCGGTGTCGACGAAGCCAAAGTCGCCGCGATCGAGCCTGAAGACCGCGACGTCGGCGGGCGCGCCCACGCTCAGATGGCCGAACTTCTCACGGCGAATCTCCCTGGCCGGATTCCAGGTCGATTTCAAAATGATTTCCTGAAGTGGCATGCCGAGGTTTAAAAACTTTGACATTACGTTGACGATGTCTTTCATCCCGGAGTTCATGCTTCCCACGTGGAGGTCGGTAGAGATCGAATCGGGCGCGAAGCCCTGCTTTATCGAGGGCACGGCGTAGCGCCAGATGAAGCTGCCGCCGCCGTGGCCCACATCGAAGATCACGCCTCGCTTCTTGGCCTCGAATAGGTAGGCGCGCACCTTGCCGTTCTCGTCGAGCGTCGGGTCGAACTTGCGGTAGATGTGGGTGTAGATGTCGCCGGGGCGCATCTTCTTCAGGTAAAACTCCTCGTGGGGGCGTTCTGGCAGGACCTGGCCGTAATCTACCATTATGGGCAGATTGGCCAACCGTCCCGCTTCGAGGACGCGGTCAACCGCCTTCCAATCAGGCTTGGCGTAATGCGCGGTTTTGAAGCCGACGATTGCTTCCGGATGTTTCCTGGCCATCTCAGCCGCGCGCTGAGGGTCCATGTCTTCGGTGTTCTGTTCGATCTCGCCGCCGCCCATCCCATTACCGACGATGTTGATGAAGGCGAAGACGCGGGTCTTGGCGCGGTCAATCACGCGCTGCTTGAAGTCCTCGAAATTGCGCCAGCCCGAAGTGCCCGCGTCGACCATCGTCGTCGTGCAACCGCGGAAGCTGTGCCCGTCGGGGTAGACGCTCAGGTCGCCCGTATAGGAGCGCCCGCCCGTGCCCGCATAGACGTGGACGTGAATGTCGACGAGGCCCGGCGCGACGTACAGGCCGTTGAGGTCGATCACCTGCGCGGCGGTCGAAGGGGCGATGTTTTTTTCGACGGCGGCGATCAAGCCTTTCGAGATCGCCACGTCGCGCGTCTCGTCGATGTTGTTCTTCGGATCGATGACGTGGCCGTTTTTCAGCAGCAGATCGTATTTCGGCTGAGCCGATTGAATCAGCGCCGTAATTATGGAGAAAAGTATCGCAATCGTGATTCGCATCTTGTATTTTCCTGTCCTACGTCTCCCCGTTGGCGAAATCCGGAACGGGAGAATCAGAACACATGAGACTTGTACTGTACCTCTTTTGTCTTATCGCGGCGGGCTGAATTATTGTGGCGAGTGCTATAATCTCGCAACCTCGCGGATGACATTTTCAGAAAAACTGGAGGACTTTTATGAAACCTTCGCTCAAGGCCGGATTGGCTCTCTTTGGGGCCGCGCTCCTGAGTCTCGCGGCGCTCGCTCAAACGAAACGACCGATGACCTTCGACGACCTGATGGCGATCAAGCGCATCGGCGAAGCCCAAATTTCGCCCGACGGCTCGCGCGTCGTTTACGTCGTCACGGACGTCGACAAAAATCTCAACCGCGGCAAGCGCAGCGTCTGGGCCGTTCCGAGCTCGGGCGGCGCGTCGCAGCAACTGATCACTTCGGACAAAAACGATTATTCGCCGCGATGGTCGGCGGACGGCAAATGGATCGCGTTTCTCTCGACGCGAGAAGGCGCGCCTCAGATCTTCGTGGCCGGGGCAGACGGATCGAATCCGCGCAAAGTCACCGGCGTTCCCGAGGGCGTCGGCGAATTCATCTGGTCGCCGGACGGCAAGACGTTCGCGTTCACAACCGACGTTTATCCAGAATGCGGAAACTTGAATTGCGTCGCCAAGCGCGCCGAGGCCGAAGAAAAGAGCAAGATCAAAGCCGTCATCTCCGACCGCCTGCTCTATCGCCACTGGGATTCGTTCAAGCGCGGCAAACGCTCGCACCTTTTCGTCGTCCCGAGCGAAGGCGGCGAGCCGAAGGATCTGACGCCGGGCGATTACGACGTTCCGCCTTTCAGTCTGGGCGATCCGACCGCTTTCGATTTCGCGCCCGATTCGAGCGAAATCATCTTTGCGCGTAACACCGACAAAATCGAAGCCACCAGCACCAATAACGACCTCTTCATTGTTTCGGTCAGCGGCGGCGAGGCCAGACGGATCACCGGCAATAACCCGGGCTCCGACACCACGCCGCGCTACTCGCCCGACGGCAAATACATCGCCTACCGTTCGCAGTCGCGCAACGGTTATGAAGCGGATCGGTTTCGCCTGATGCTTTACGACCGCAAGGCGGGAACTTCGAAAGAACTTTCGACCGGCTTCGACCGCTGGGCGGGTGAATTGGTCTGGGCGCCGGACGGCCAGAGCATCTTCATCGTCGCCGAAGACCGGGGGCGCGAGTTGATCGGCGTCGCCTCGGTCAACGGTGGCGTCAAGCCCCTCATAGCCGACACCGCAAGCAACGGCATTTCGCTTTCGAATGACGGCAAGACGCTGGCCTTCACGCGGTCGAGTTTAGCGTCGCCTGCCGAAGTCTTCGCGGCCAACAGTAACGGGAGCGGCGCCCGCCAGCTTACGCAGGTAAACGCCAGTCTATTGGCGCAGTTCGACCTGAGCAAAGCCGAAGATTTTGAATACGACGGCGCGCTCAAATCCAAGATTCATGGCTTCATCGTCAAACCGCCGCAGTTCGACAAGTCGAAAAAATATCCGATGGTCCTGCTCATCCATGGCGGGCCGCAGGGCGCATGGTTCGACTCGTGGGGCTATCGCTGGAACCCGCAGATGTGGGCGGCGCGCGGCTACGTCGCCGTTTTGATCAATCCGCATGGCTCGACCGGCTACGGCCAGGCATTCACCGAACAGATCAGCGGAGATTGGGGCGGCGCTGTTTACGAAGACCTGATGAAGGGAGTGGATCATATGATCAAGCTCGGCTACGTCGATCCGAACCGCATGGGAGCGGCCGGCGGCTCTTACGGCGGGTACATGGTCAACTGGATTCTCGGCCACAATGATCGCTTCAAGGCGTTGGTCTCGCACGCCGGCGTCTACAACCTGACCAGCATGTACGCGACCGAAGAATTGTGGTTCACCGACTGGGAGTTCAAAGGCACGCCCTGGGACAACCCGGAGCTTTACTCGAAGTGGTCGCCGCACCTGAGCGCCAAAAATTTCAAGACTCCGACGCTGGTCGTTCACGGCGAGCTGGATTACCGTGTTCCCGTCGGCGAAGGGCTGCAACTCTTCTCGACCTTGCAGCGCAAGGGCGTCCCGTCGAAGCTGCTCTATTACCCGGACGAGGGACACTGGATTCTGAAGCCGCAGAACAGCGAGCTTTGGTTCAAAACCGTGCTCGACTGGTTCGATCAGTGGCTGAAGCCAAACGCCTCGACCGCGTCCCGTTAAGGTCAGTTCAGATGTCAGATGTCAGATATCAGATGTCAGTGAAGAGGTCTATCGCATCACTCATCTGACATCTGACATCTGACATCTGACATCTGACATCTGACTACCTTCCTCTTCCCCTTTCGCCGGACTGCTCCCTTTCTTTGTTGAGTTCGATCAGGTCAACGCTCTCCGCCGCGTCGCCCAACAGATGCCGGCAGAAATAATCCCCGCGAATCCAGAAGAAGTAGTTGGTCGCGTCGGCATACCCGTGACGCTTGCCGGGGATGATGAAGAAGTCGAACCGCTTATTCGCCTTGATCAGCGCGTCGGCCATTCGCAGCGTGTTAGCCGGATGCACGTTATCGTCCATGTCGCCTGTCACCAGCAACAGACGCCCTTTCAGATTCTTCGCCAGCTCGGAGTTCTTTTCGATGCTGTACTCGAATTTGATATTGCCGTCCTTGTCCGTGACTTCTTTTACGCCGTGGTGTTTCTCGCTCCAGCTCTTATTGTAGACGTTGTTCTCGTGGTTGCCGGAGGACGAAATCGCCACTTTGAAGAAGTCCGGATAGATCAGCATCGCGGCGGTTGACATAAAACCGCCGCCCGAATGGCCGTAGATGCCGACGCGGTCAATGTCAATGAACGGATGGCGGCGGGCCAGTTGCTCGATGGCGGTCTTCTTGTCGACCAGCCCGTAATCGCGCAGGTTGCCGTAGCCGTAGTTGTGGTACCACTTCGACCGCTGCGGATTGCCGCCGCGATTGCCGACCTCGATAACAATGAAACCGAACTGGGCGAGAGTGACCCGGTCATTGCGCGGCGTGAACGTCTTGGTCACGCTCTCGGTCTGCGGGCCAGGGTAGACGAAGGCGATGATCGGATACTTCCGGTTCGGGTCGAAATCGAAAGGTTTGTACATCACGCCGTAAAGATCGGTAATACCGTCGTCGGCTTTGACCTTGAAGGGTTCGGGGAACTTGAACCCCGCCTCCGCCAACATCGCCAGGTCGGTCTTTTCCAGTTCCATCACCACATTGCCCAGTTGGTCGTAGAGCGTTGATTTCGGCTCGCTATTGACCCGCGAGGAATTGTCCACGAAATACTTGCCCGAATCCGACGCCTGCGCCGCGTGCGAGCTATCGCCCGGATTGAGTAATTTGAGACCGCCGCCGTCGAAGCCGATGCGGTAAAAGTGATCGTAGTACGGGTCTTCTACCGCCTCGCGGCCATTGGCGGTGAAGAAGATGGTCCGCGTCTTTTCATCAATCCCCTCGATGTTGTCGCAGTAAAACTCGCCGGAGGTGATCTGGTTCTTCAACGAGCCGCCGCCGTCGAAGAGATAATAATGCCCCCAGCCGTCGCGCTCCGACCAGTGGATCAGCTCCTGCCCGTTGTTGACCAGCCAGAGCGGCTTGGTTTCGACATAGGTGTTCAACCGCTCTTCGATCAGCGTCTTAACTTCGCCCGTCGCGGTGTCGGCGACACAGATGTCAACGCGATGCATGTCGCGGCTGGTGCGGCTGAAATATAGTTTGTCCGACGTATCGCTTATCCACTTCGGCTCGACCTGCGGCCCTCCCGGCCCGCGCTGCTGCTGCTGCTGTTGCTGCTGTTGCTGCTGTTGTTCTTGTTGATCCTGGTCGCCGCGTTCGACCCTCAGAGTTCTGGCGCGCTCCCGTTCGAGGTCCGTGACGCGCGCGGTCGAGATCGCCAGTGTTTGATCCTTGAACCTGTCGGCTTTGACTATGACGCGCCCCTTCGATGCGAGGTCGAAGACTTCCAGGTTGGCTTGCGGGACATTGACTTCGCCCGGCATGGCGTAGCGATAGGTTTCGACCGTCGGGCGAGGTTGGGCGAGTGAATTGATCACCCAGAGGTCGGCGACCTTGCGCTGGTCGATTCGGTTGACGGCGAATTTGCGCGAGTCTTTCGACCAGTTGACGGTGATCGCCGGGACGCGCGGAGGTTTATCTTTGCCGCCGGCCCTGATCTCCCGCTTCTCCTCTTCGGTCAACCGGCGGGCGTAGCTGAAATGCTCTTCGCCGTCGGTGGTGATCTGTGTCTCGACGATTGAGGCGTCGTCTTCTTTCTTCTGAGCTTTGGCGTAATTCTCAGCGTCCATCATAAACAGGTTGTGGCCGCGCGCGAAAACGACGGTCTTCTCGTCAGGCGAGATCGAGGCCCAGCGCGGCTTGCGGGGCGGCTGGAAATTTTCGAGCAGAGTCAGTTTGATCGTCGCCAGATCGTATTCAAAATAGAGAATCTTGTTTCTGGGCGGCGGAGGTTGTTCCCGCTGCGCTCTATCTTGCCCGCCCCTAACCTGCTCCGGCCCGCCCTCTGGATGGACTTGCGCCGGGTCGTTCTGCTCTTTATCCTCCCCGCTTCTGCCCTGCTCGGCTTTGGTGTCTATTTGAAGCTCTTTCTTCGCGCCTGGAATGTCTGCGTCCCTCGGAACTGAGACGTCGAATTGAAAGGCGGAATCTTTCTTGACGAACTTGATTGTGTTGATCGGCAGGTGCTGCGCGTCATACGGGATGCGCGTCAAGTTGGTCAGCATGGCCGCCATTTTGGCGTTGTCGAAGAGCGGCGCCTTGGTCTTGCGCGGCGGGTCAACAATATAGAACTTCTTCCCCTGGCTGGTTTCATAGCTGTACCAGAAGCGGTCTCCGGTCTCCAGCCAACGTGGCGTGACCGAAGTGTCGAAGACCAGTTTGCCGACCTTCTGAGAAGTCCAACGCGCGGCCAACACATAATTGGCTTTGCGCACGCGGTTGTCTTGATCGGGTTTTTGAGCCTTGTTGTCCTGAGCCAGAAGGCCGGTCGGCGTTAAACCCAGACTGAAGCAGAGCGCGACGACAAAGAAGCGTCGGAGGTGGCGATTCAAGTTGTGGCGATGTCGCATAGGTTGATTCCCCCTGATGGTTTCGGAATGGATGGAAGTTCTTGTCTCGGCACTGATTACGGATTGTCACCGGGCGAGGTTACAGCATTCCGCATCGCAAGGGTTTCTTGGGAACACGTTCTTAATCTCAGGCGTCTTTTTAAATCGGATGTATGGCGGATTGAGAATTCGCCGCCGATTCAACATCAAACAATCAAACTTTCAGTTGGCCGTCTCATGAAAGCCCTGGCGGCGCGCCGCGCTACTGATTCACAACCAAATCTGAGAGGCAAAAACCATGAAAACCCGTCATCCTGTTCTGAACGCCCTTCTCTGCTTCGCGGCCTTTTCAGCATTGCTTTTGAGCCACCCTGCGCGGACCTTCGCGCAGGAACAACCCGACTACGAAGCCGAACTCAAACGCGCTCTTGAGCTGGTTCAGGCGAACAAAATGCCGGAGGCGCTGCCGATCCTCGAAAGGCTCCATACGGCTAAACCGGACAACACAGTCGTACTCGAATCTCTCGCCTACGCCATCTCTGTAATAGCGGTGACCGAGAAGGATCCTGAGAAGCGTAAAAAGGAATTTCTGCGCGCCCGCTCGCTGGTCGAGCGCGCAAAGAAACTCGGCGCCAACAGCGAGCGCATTCAATTGATGCTCGAAATTATTCCGGCTGACGGCCAGATGGCTGGGCTTCCGACATTGAACAAACGCACGCCAGCGGATGAAGCCTTGATTGAAGGCGAAGCGGCGTTCGCCAAAGGCGAAATGGAACGCGCCATCGAGCAGTACGAGCGCGCGCTGAAGCTCGAACCGAAGCTTTACGAAGCGCCGCTCTTCATTGGTGACGCTTACCACAAGATGGGCAAGAACGATAAGGCCTACGAAAGCTATGCGCGCGCGGTCGCCATCGATCCCGACCGTGACACGGCCTATCGCTATTGGGGAAACGTGCTGATGCGCGAGGGCAAGTTGAAAGAGGCGAAGGAGAAGCTGATTGAGGCGGCGATCGCCGAGCCTTACACGCGCTTTCCGTGGCAATTTCTGAGGAACTGGGCCGAACTCAGCCGTGTTCAAATCGGCCATCCGCGGATCGAGCCTTCAGGCTCGATGTCGGTCGAAAAAGATGGGACCAACATCACTGTCGACATGAATTCGATCGGTAAAAACGACGGCTCCGCGATGTGGATGTTTTACCATACGACCCGCTCGCAATGGATCAAAGAGAAATTCGCGAAAGAGTTTCCCGGTGAGAAAGACTACCGCCACAGTTTACGCGAAGAGGTCGAGGCGCTAGGGGCGGTCGCAACGATCATCTCGGAATCCGTAAAAAACGGAAAAATGAAAGAGAAAGATCTCGAACCGTCAATCGCCAACCTACTTAAAGTCCACAACGCCGACCTGCTCGAAGCCTACGTCCTGCTGGCGAAACCAGACGCCGGGATCGCCCGCGATTACGTCGAGTATCGCAAGAACAACCGCGACAAGCTGCGGCGGTATTTGAACGAATACTTCACGTCGGGGAAATAGAGCGGTTTGCGATTGCGTGTGCGGGAGTTGTGGAGCGAGTTGTTTACTCGCGCTTCTTTCCTGATTGGACAAAGCCGCAAACAGGGCGATTAAACAAATCGCCCCACACCGTACACGCATTTGCAAACCGCTATAGCTAAATCAATCCGCGCCTTGCAGCTCAAGCCATTTGGAGCGATTTTCGTTCTTGATCATGGTTTTAATTTTATGGTAGCGCCACATTAATCCCTGTATGTGGCGGTCTCTCTCTTAAAGAAAATGGAAATCGAGCAAAAAGATTACCTGTTTTCTTTTGATGTTTCACCATACCAGGTTTAGAATCCAGCCATCCTTCGATCAATTTATTTGATGATTTGTAGTCCCACTTATTTGATGATTTGTAGTCCCACTCATAAGATGCAATTCAACAACTGAATTTCAGCATTCCTTCTGCAAGCGATCGACTGTCGGCGTGAGATCTGGGGACAGAGTGATAACGCGGACGGTTTACCTTCTCTGGCCCCTAGGGCAAAGAGCATCACCATCTCTATAGGAGACCACCCATGCGGAAAAGCTTCAGATATGCCTTAATGACTATGTCAGTCATCCTTTGTTTGGCCACGGCGGTTTTCGGACAGCGGACAACCGGAGACATCGAAGGCAAAGTCACCGACACGAATGGAGCCGTCGTTCCGGGCATCAGCATTACCGTAACCGGTATCACCGTCGGTTTTGGCCGAATCGTTCAAAGTGATAGTCAGGGTGAATTTCGCGTCCAGCAAATCCCAGCCGGCACATACAGAATCGCGACATCGCCGATCAGCGGTTTTGCGGCAACGATCGTGGACGGTGTCACCGTGACGATCGAGAGCGTCACAGTCGCCAACATCAAATTGGGAGTCGCCGCCGCGACAGAATCCGTGGTCGTGACCTCGGATCAGTTGGGCGTGAACATAGACGTTTCCGATAGCAAGGTGCAGACGAACATCACGTCCAGGTTGATCGATCAATTGCCCAAAGGGACGAGTTTTACTTCGGTGTTACGCGCCTCGCCCGCCACTCGGCAGGAAGGGATGTCGGGCGGTTTCCAAGTGGATGGGGCTTCAGGTTCTGAAAACACCTTCCTCATTGACGGGTTGTCGCTCGAGAATTACAGAACCAGCACACTCAACGGAGTCAACAACATTCCGACAGCGCTGGTCTCAGAAATTCAGATCAAGACCGGTGGCTTCGAAGCAGAGCACGGCGGCGCTTCGGGTGGCGTCATATCAGTGCAAACCAAATCGGGTTCGGACTCATTTCACGGTGATTTCAGCTTGGCCTTCGAGCCCAGCGCCTTGCAACCGCGCCCGCGCGCCGCGATGTCGCGTTTTGTGCAGAGCAACCTCGACGCCGCCGCGGTTGCGGCCAATCCTGATTACACCTACCTGCTCAGACCGGAACGGGATCAGTTCTTGAACATGAATCCGACCGCGACGCTGGGCGGGCCGTTGATCAAGAGCCGGTTGTGGTTCCTGGGCTCCTATTCGCCCCAGATTTCCCGCACCACGCGCGTCTCGAATTTCATCAACTCCATTAGCAATGCGAATTTTGCGTCCGGTACCTTCGTGCCGTCGCCGCGCGTGACCAACGGCGTAACGCAAGGGCCGCTCACCTACAAACGGCAAATCAAAAGCGAATATGCCTTTGGCCGCCTGGACGGCGCGATTCTCAACAACCTGCGCGGCTCAGTCACGTATTTGTGGAATCCGGAAATTACGGACGGCAACCTGCCTTTCGACAACATCACGACCTCCATTCCGGTCCCCACCCTCTACAACGGCTTCTCCTTTCCGTCGGAACAGTACGCGCGGCTGCGAGGCGGGCGTGAGAACTCGAACAACATCACCAGCCAATTGACTTACACCCCGACCGACAGAATGGTCGCCACCTTCCGTTATGGCCGGTTCTTTCTCAATCAAAAAGCCGGCAATTACGCCCTCGCCAACGAACCCCGTTTTGTCTGCAGCGGCTCGCAAGCCGCCTACAACACCATTCAGACGGGCTGTCCGCGCAACTTCCAGAACCTCTCCACCAATTCCATCACCACCCGCGACGTCTCGATCCGCAACGAGTTCACCGGGGATTTCAGCTACCTGCTGGGTGATTTCGGCGGAAAGCACGAATTCAAAGGCGGCTACCTTTACGGGCGCACCCTCAATGACACGCTGGGCGGCAATGCCGGCACGGGCACGGTGACGCTCTTCTATGGTCAGGATTACGCCGCCGCAGGCATTTCCGTCAGTCTGCCCTGCGCGCTCGGCACAGCCAGTTGCATTGGCGTCGGCACGCTTTCGCGGTCGGGCGCGAAGGGCGTGGCGCGCAACAACTACCAGGCCGTTTACGTGCAGGATCGGTGGCAACCGTCCGATCGTCTCACTCTGAATCTGGGTGTTCGGCTGGAACGGGAAAACCTGCCTTCATACAACGAAGGCTTCACGTTGGCCGGGTCGAAAATTCCGCCCATTCGCCTGGGCTGGGGCAAAAAGATCGCGCCGCGTTTGGGGGGCGCGTATAACCTCTTCGGCGACGGCAAGACGAAAATCTACGGCAGCTACGGCTGGTTTTATGACCGCTTGAAGTTTGAGCTTCCGCGCGGTCTATTCGGCGGTAATTTCCAGCGTGTTGATTATTTTCCGATCACAGCCGCCAATCCGAACTACAGCTTCTACACGCCGTCGAAAATTTTAGGTTCGTGGGCCGATCCGCTCGGTGGCGGCGACCCTTCAACGGCAGGCGGCCTGAGTCAACTGCAAAGAGACCAACGGATCCCTTCAAACCTGTCACCCGAACAATTCACCAATCTGGGGCTGCCCATCACGGGCGTTGACCCTGATTTGAAGCCTTTCCGGCAAAGCGAGATCACGGTCGGTTTTGAACGCGAGATTTTCCGGGGTTATGTGCTGTCGGCGCGCTACACCCGCAAAAACGTTGACAGGGCCATCGAAGACCACGCCATCCTGGGTCTCTCGGAATCGGAGAACTACCCCATAGGCAATCCTGGGCAAGGCTTGGATCTGAAACTTGATCAGCAGACCGGCTACGCCAAGTCAGCTATCCCGCAGCGACTTTACAACGCTTTTGAAATCGTGCTAAACCGGCGGCTGTCGAACAATTACTTTTTCAACGTGAATTACACATACGGTCGTTTGTTCGGCAATTACTCCGGCCTGGCAAGCTCGGACGAAGTCACTAATGGTAATGGCCGCACCTCGCCTGCGGTCAATCGTTTCTTCGACTATGCCATCAACGGCTTCACGGCATTGGGCGAGCCTGATAACGGCTTTTTGGCGACCGACCGCCGTAATGTGTTTAAGGCCTTCGGCGGCTACAGCTTCAACCGGTGGGGAAGCGACGCGCATGCGACCGACCTGAACTTCTTCTTCACTGCGCAGCAAGGCACGCCACAATCGACTTTCGTGACCGTGTCAGCCACGTCGATCCCGCTGAGCAAACGGGGAGATTTGGGCCGCACGCCGGCGCTGACGCAAACCGACCTGTCGTTGACACATCGTTTTAGGTTTAAGGAGCGTTATTCGATGGCCTTCGATTTCAACGTCCTGAACGCCTTCAACCAGAACACGGTGACCAGCCTGGTGACCGGCAAGTACCGGGTGACCAACGCCATTGCGTCGACTGATATTGACCCGACCTACGATGTCAAGACGCAGACCCTGACCAACGTCGTCAACAAAATCCTAAACGGACAAATCGGGCCGCAAATCGAGGGGCTGGCGAGCGGCGCTAACAAGAGTCTTGCAGGTAGACCAAATCCGATCAGCAGTCTTTATGGACAACCGAGCGGATACCAGGGAATTCGCAGCGTCCGGTTTGGTTTCAGATTCACCTTCTAATTGAAGGAAAATCGAGACATAAAAAAGCCTGCTCATTGAGCAGGCTTTTTTATGATTGCCCGGCACGGTTAGACAAGAACAAAGGGAGGAAGAGAATTTCGATTCTCTTCCTCCCTTTGTTCTTTCGCCACTTTGAGCTTTCGCGTTGAGCCTCTTATAGCTTCGCTCCATTCAACGCCAGATTCTCGATGAAGAACTCCATCATCCGATCCTGTCGCATGCCGGAGTGGCCCACGTCGGGGCCGACTTGAACCTCGAAGCTCTTGCCCGCCCTCTGCAGCGCCTGGATAAGCTGCATCGAGTTGTTCGGGTGGACGTTGTTGTCGGCGGTGCCGTAGTAGATCATCAAACGGCCTTTCAATTTGTCGACATGATTCATGGCGTTCCCCGCGTCATAGCCTTCCTTGTTCTCCTGCGGCGTCCACATATAACGCTCGGTGTAGATGGTGTCATAGTGATGCCAGGAGGTCACGGCGGAAGAGGCCGCCGCGGCCTGGAAAACATCCGGGTGGCGCAGCAGACACATTGCCGAAGCATAGCCGCCATATGACGTGCCGAAGATGCCCACGCGGTTCTTGTCGACGTATGGCCGATTCCAGAGCGATTTGACGCCCGCGGCCTGATCGTCAATTTCAACCACGCCGAGTTTCATATAAATGGCGTCGAGGAACCTTTTGCCGCGCCCGCCGGCGCTGCGCGAATCGAGCGTCGCCACCAGGAATCCGTATTCGGTAATCGAGTTCGGCAAGGTGAAGGACTCTCGCGCCGCGTTGGTGGCGGGGCCCGCATATACGCTGACCAGCAGGGGGTATTTTTTGTTCGGGTCGAAGTTGGACGGGAAATGGAGCAGCCCGTATAAATCGGCGGCGCCGTCCGCGGCTTTGTACTTGATCAATTCGACGCGCTTCAATCCGAGTTGATCGAATTTGGCCGCGTCGCTCTTCGCCAACTCCTCGACGACACGGCCCTCGGCGTCAACCAGTCGCGTCACCGGCGGCGAGTTGTGAGCCTGAGCGATGTCGATGAAGTGTTTGCCGTCCGGCGCGATGTCCACTGTATGATGGAAGGCTGGATCGGTGAGCCGTTTGTCCCCTTTGCCGTCTAAGCCGACGCGGTGCAATTGCAGTTTCATGTGATTATCGCCGCTCCGCGCCATGTAGTAGAGCGTTCCAGTCTCTTCGTCAACGCGGACCAGGTTGGCGACGACCTCGAATGGATGGTTTGTCAGGTCGGTGAGCAGCTTGCCGCTCAGGTCGTAAAGGTAGAAGTTACGCCAGCCCGTGCGCTCCGAAGCCCAGATGAATCTCTTCCCGTCCTTCAGGAAACGCATCGCCGGCGAGTTTTCGGTCCAACTCGGCAGCCACTCTTCGCGCAAGACGACGCGGCATTTGCCGGTCTCGGGGTTGCAGGCGGTAAATTCCATGACGTTCTGCCGCCGGTTGGTTCGGTTGCAGAGCAATTCGCTTCCGTCGGGCGACCACGAAACGTTATAGACGTAATGGCCGATGACTGAATTGTCGAAGGGTTTTCCGTCGCGGACGTCTATGCGTACGGTCTTCTTCGTCTCGAGGTCGTAAATGAACAGGTCGGCGATCGGATTGGGCGCGCCCGCTTTCGGATAGGCCTCGATCTCCATCCTGCTTTGGAGCTTGGTCTGATCGAGTTGCAGGAAGTAATCGGTAACGGCGCTCTCGTCGAAGCGATAGAAGGCGAGCTTCTTGCCGTCCGGCGACCACCACATCGCGGTGTTCTGGTCCAATTCCTCTCCGTAGACCCAGCTCGCCGAGCCGTATTTGACGCGCGTCTTCTCATTGCCATCCGTCGTGACGGCGGTCTCGGCGCCCCCCTGCGCGTCGCTCAGCCACAGATTGCGGTCGCGGTAGAAGGCTTTCAACTTTTCATTCGGCGAAAGAGACGAATTGTATTGCCGTCCGCGCTCCAGTCCGCCGGCCTCACGACGCCGGCCTCCGAGCGGGCCCGGCAGAATCGGGTTGTTCTCCCCGGTCGGCCCCACTTCCGCCGCCGTCCGAGTCGCTATGGTGTAGCGATAGGCTTTGCCCTCTTTGCGATATTCAAACGCCTGACCCCCGTCTTTCCAGACCACCGAGAGCAAGCCCGGTTTGACCGAGCCGGGAATCTCGCGACTCATCTTCTGGTACTGCTCATAGCCCGGCATCGTCTTCAGGCGGTCTTGCGCGCTGGTGTTTGTTGGCGCTATGCCGCTAAGAACGCATACGCCGAATAGCGCGATCGCCAAGCCGTGGCGCAAAGCAGTCGCCGTCTGTTTTTTCATGTTTTGTGTCACCTCACCAAAAAAAAATCACTTTATTGAAGGAATTGAAACTATGGCGGCCATAGCCTAAACCATCCGGAAGGATGTTTGTAGTCCCTGCGATACCGCGTCCGCGCCTGAATGACGTCCGACACGCAAAGAATATTCAAATGACCGAAAAGACGTTCAAGACAAATTGCCTGCTTGGTGTTCCACTGCGCCCAAAGGCTCCTGGAGGCGTATACGCCGGTGGCGTATACCGAGTTTCGAACCATACAAGATCGACACAGCGCCGGGCGAATAGGCGACCAACTCATCGGTCGGCCGCTTGCTCGCGCGCGAGGCGCTGCGCCGGCGTCCCAATGTCCCGTCGCCTGATTTAGGCGGATTCCAACAGCTCCCAACCCAGAAGTAACAACTTCAAGATACAGGTGTGTTCTGAAGTAACAACTCACAATACGAAACATTCCCTCAACAAGAAAGGAAGACATCCCCATGTCGAAGTATGTCGTATCACACAAAAAAGGGTTTATTGCGCTCGTCGCCCTGCTCTGCCTGGCGATTACGATCGCGTCAACTTGGCGGGCGTATTCGCAAATCAGGCAAGTTCCCAGCCAGGATCGAGGGACAAAGCCGATGGACATAATGATTGAGAACCTAAGGAAAAGCGGCGTAGGGTTTCCCGCAGTCGAATTATTTCAGGCGCAGGAACCGTCCGCGTCCGCTTTAACTTTAAGCAGGGCCGCGGCGCAGAATGTCCTGGGTAAAGGCATAGTTCTCAATCCCGACAAGCAAATGGCGCAGCAGATAGCGCGCGGCGAGAAGCCATCGATGACGTTGAGATTGCCCGACCCTTCAGGGAAGAGTGGCTCGGTGGAGCTGGAGTTAACCAAGGTCAATATTTTTGCCGACGGATTCACGGTGCTTACCAGCAGCACGGGCGGGCGGACGGTTGATTACGAGGAGAGCGCGCATTACCGTGGAGTCGTCAAAGGCTCGCCGGGTTCGCTCGCGACCCTCAGCGTCCTGGGTGACGAGGTTGTCGGAATGTACAGCACACCGGCCCAGGGGAACTTCGTGCTGGGCAGGCTCGGCGGAGATAATCTGGACAATAGTCATATCCTCTACGCGGAGGCCGACCTGACGGTGGAAAATACCCATGAATGCCTAACCAAGGCTGACAACACGCCCATCACTCAACCCGGTGTTGAGGGGCCGGCGCCTCAACTGGCGGGAGGTTGTGTGAGGATATATGTGGAAGCGGACAATGATCTCTTTCTGAATAAAGGCAGCGTGACTAACACCGTCAACTACATCACCGCGGTTTTCAACCAATCCGCGACGATTTATTCCAACGACGGCATCGCGATCTCGCTGTCTCAGGTCTTCGTCTGGGATACGCCGAGCCCGTACACCGGCTCCGACACCAGCACGCTGCTTTCCCAGTTCCAGTCTTATCGCAACTCCTTCAATGGAGACCTCGGCCAGCTGGTGGCGATTAGAAGCATGCACGGCATCGCGGCGGGCTTCAACGGGCTCTGCAACAGCAACACGGACAATAAGCAGTGTTTTAGCGGGATAAACCCGACGTTCTCTAACGTTCCCACCTATTCGTGGACGGTCGATGTCTTCACGCACGAGTTGGGGCATCTAATGGGTTCGCGCCACACCCATGCCTGTGTCTGGAACGGCAACAACACGGCCATTGACGGATGCGGGACGCCTGAAGGGAGCTGCCCCACTGGGCCGATCCCCGCTAATGGCGGAACCATCATGAGCTATTGCCACCGGATCAGCGTAGGCAAAAATTTCTCTCTCGGCTTCGGCCCACAGCCAAGCGCGTTGATCCGAAACAGGATAACCTCCGCGTCATGCATCGCCGGCTGCGGAGGCGGCGGAGGTACAGAGTTGATCACTAACGGCGGGTTTGAATCCGGGACCAGCCCGTGGGTTCTCTCCGGCGCCGCGTTGCGCAGCACGGGGACATTCCCGCGCAGCGGAGTCGCTTACACGATCGTCGTTAACGCCGATAACACCGCCGGCGCGGAATATCAGCAAATTGCCATCCCGACCGGCGCCGCAAGGAACCTGACCTTCTGGCTTAATGTCACGTCGTCTGAAACTACGACGACCACGCAATTCGACAGACTCTTTGTCGAGGTGCAGAGCACATCCGGCGCGCTGCTCTCGACGCTGGGCACTTTCAGCAATTTGAATAAAGGAACGGCGGGCGCTTATGTGCAGCGAGGGCCGTTCAGCCTCTCTGCCTTCGCCGGGCAGACGGTTCGCATTCAATTTCGCGCGACTAATGACGCCTCGCTCCCATCGTCTTTCCGAGTCGATGACGTCTCGGTGAGATAAGCTCCAGGGCGGGAGTAATGGGTGTGGCGCGGGTTGTTTACTCGCGCCACGCCTGTTGCGCTGGTGGAATGTTAAAGAACATTCCACCGAACTAAATAACGTTCAAGACATATCGCTCACATAAGTGGTTTAATATAAGTGGAAGGACTAAAAATAAAACTGGCTTTGCTGGGATGAAAAAGAATTTTGGATCTTCCGCCGCGGCGACCTAGTCGTTCAAATCTACCGGCATCGACTCGATCAGCCTTTCTCCGTTTTTACGACTTTACGCCGGGCGCCAATCGCGCATTATTTTCAGCCCTTGCGCTTGGGGCCTGCGAACGACTCACGGTATCGAGCCGGGGCGATTCCCATATGGCGTTTGAACAGCCTGCTGAGATGGCTCTGGTCGGAAAAGCCGGCCGCCAGGGCGATCTCGCAAAGCGGCGCATCGGACGCGGCCATCTCCCGGCAAGCGAACTCGAGCCGGAGTTGGCGTATATATCCTCCGACCGTAGTGAAATAGTGTTTGTGAAACATCTGGGCGAGGTATGAGGGACTGACGCCGACGTTGCGCGCAATTTCAGCGAGGGTGAGTGTCTCGGTGAATCGGTCGCGCATGAGTTGTCTGGCTTGTTCGAGCCAGCGCGGCGGATGTGAAGTCGCATCCGCCGAGGCGTGGCGCGAAGCCTTGCCGATGATGGCGAGCATGAGGCCTTCGACAATGAGCGGGGAGACCTCATCCATCGACAAAAATTCCTGATAGAGATTCATGCCGAACATGGCCAGGCTCCCGCCTTTGAAATCGGACGAAAAATCAATCACTGCGCCATGCTCGCGCGCCCATTCCAACCACCATTGCTCGATCTCGATGATGAAAAAGCGCCCGCCGGAATTCTGGAAATGCACCGAGTGCATCTCATTGGGGGCATGAAACAGCAGGCTGGACGGCTCGCACGTGCAGGTTTTCGGGCCGTATCTGGCCGTATAAGCCCCCTCAACAGCCATGCAGAAAAGGGCGCGTTCATGCGCGTGCATTGGCGTCTCGAAGTTCGGCGGATACCTGCACTCGGACAAGACAAAGCCGGGGACGCTACAGCTTTTTAGACTCTCGCCATGGAATTGCTCCTGGTCGGGTGGAGACACTCCGGATTCGAGGATTCTTCGGCTCGCCATTTTTATCTCCCAAAAATAAAAGCGTCTGCAATTGGTTTGACCACCAGGCGCCAGGACCGCCACCAACGTGCGGTCAATATACTCTGGGCAATGGCAAAGAGCCAGACTATTCGACAATCTTTCCCCCGACGCCTTTGCCGACTCGCGGCCCGCGGTTGTCGCGCGCGGGCGCGTGATCGAGATTGGCCACGCGGCGTCCGGCCTCGTAAACCAGCCGCCCGATGCGCGCCATCTTCTCGAAGTTGATCTTCTCGACGCCGTCGGTGTTGTAATGATAGTCGGGATGAAGTCCCGTCGTGAAGAATACAATGGGGATGCCTTTGGCGGCATAGCTGTAATGGTCGCTTCGATAATAGACCTGCTCCAGGTCGGTCGGGTCGTTCATTTCGAAATCGAGTTTGAGCGGCTTGGCCAGACTGTCGTTGGCCTCCACCGTGATGTTGTGCAACTCGGAGCTGATGCGGTCGGAGCCAACCAGGTAGACCGTGTTCGCTTCTTCTGGCTTGTCGTCGCGATTGCGTCCGACCATGTCCATATTGAGATTGGCGAGGATCTTGTCAATCGGCGCGGTCGGATAATCGGCGTGAAAGCGCGACCCCCACAGTCCGCGCTCTTCGCCCGCGAACCATAGGAACATCAACGAACGTTTCGGCTTCGGCCCTGAGGCAAATGCCTTCGCGACGCCGAGCAACGTGACCGTCCCCGATCCGTCGTCGTCCGCGCCGTTCCAGATGCGGTCTTCGGCCGCGCCCTCCTTGACTCGCCTCCCCCCGACGCCGCCCTGTGTGACCGCGCCATCGGCGTAGCCGACGTGATCGTAATGCGCGCTGAAGGTCACGTAAGTGTCCTTGAGTTTCGGATCGGCTCCCTCGACCACGCCTATGACGTTGCGCGTTAATTGCGTGCGAACGACCTGGTAATCGGCGTCGAGATTGAATGTGAGCTTGACGCCCTTGAGGGTGAACGAAGGCAGCGGCTCCTGTTTCGCGGCCTTCTCTTTCAACTCGGCGTATTTGACCTCGGCGTTGCTGAATAAAAACTCAAAGAAATCGTCCCTGGCGGTGACGTTCGGCGGCATCGGATGA
>DATCXQ010000719.1:0-3055 GCA_036565725.1 Blastocatellia bacterium | reverse complement strand
CCGCCGATTCCCCACTCCCGGTAGTCGGCTCGGCGAAATCTTCGAGGGCGCTCCTCCGAAAGAGACGCCCGAAGCCGTCGAGGCCGTCGTACCAGTCGTGGTTGCCCGGGATTCCGAGCAGCACACGGCGGCGACCATCCTCCGCCTTTCCATGTAAGACGTGATTCCAGGGTCGGAGCAGACGACGCTCAAGCTCATATGTGGTTGACGCCGGGTAGGCGATGTCGCCTCCGAACACGAGAATGTCCCCCCGCGGCAGGCGCCGGGGTTGGTCTCCCGAAAGCGCATACTCGGCGAAGAGCATGCGCCCTACGGCCAAGCTCACGTCGTGATCGTCACCAGTGTCAGCCACGAAGTCGATCCAAACTTCACGACCCAGTCGCTCTGCCAGGTTGCCTCCGGACGCAGAAGCGCCCAGGACCTGGCACACCCGGTTGAGGAGCCCGGAGGCCTCTTCCGGATGCATCCAATCGCGCAGGTCAAGTTGGCTACTCGCCGCGGCCACCGCCAGCAGATGCCGCAGGTGGCCGGCCAGAGCCGTCGTCCCGAACCAGCGGATCGCGAGAGGCTTGTGCGCGCCGCGGTGGATGCGACTAAATCTTCTTGGTTCTCGCCGTGGCTCGAGCGGCAGTAGACCTACCATAGTTTCATCCCCCTTGTGTCGACCGCGCGGCGGTAAGCTGCGCACTCGGCCAATACGGCTGAGCTTAATGTTGATTCTTTAGTTGAAACTTGTTGCGCTTTCATCCTCGAAGCTCCTGTTTTTTTCGATGATTAGCTCGTCTTTTTGATTTTCGGCATCAACTTCTTTTGCATCCTTCAGTTCAGTGACTCGGCGCGGCGTGTCGAACAGGTGGGATCTCTCCGCCCGGGCGCCGCAGCGACCGCAGTTTGAACGCGAGCGCGATCATCAGCGCGCCTGTGGCGAAAGCGAAAGCCCCGATCATCAAGACGACCGAAAGCGCCCCCGCCAGCGGGAACGCTATCAGCAAAAATCCGAACGCCATTGAAAGAATAGCGATCAGCGCCATCATCCATTCACCCCTGATTTCGCGCCGTAATCTGATGGCGGTGATAATTTCAAACACCCCGGTCACAATCGCCCAGAACGCGATCAGATAAAGCAATCCCATAGCGGTCAGCCCCGGCCATGTGATTGTCACGACGCCTATCACGAGGCTGACGATGCCTTCAAACAGCAGCGGGCGCCAGCGCTCGCGGCTAACATCGCGACTGAACGCCTCGATCACAGCAAAGACCCCATTGACTAGCGTATAAGCGCCGAAGAGCGTCACCAGAACCCATAACGTGATGCCGGGCCACATAAACGTGGCGATTCCGAACAGCAGGGCGACCAGCCCACGTAACGCAATCGCCCACCAGTTTTGAGTCATCAAATTGAACATAACTTCCCCTTCCACGTGTCATAGATCTCTCAGATCGGACTGATGCCGGGGCGCATCTGAAAGATGCGCCTCTTAATGATGAAAGCCAGGGGAAGTAAAAGGACAATAAGAGCAAAAACGCGAAACTTTTGCCTTTTTGTCCTTTTTGCCTCTTTTGCTTCTATTTCTTTCATCATCCGCCGAATCATCGGGAAGATGTCTCCAGACATCAGTGGATTGGGGGCAATTGATATGCCTGGTCGGCATTGTGGAATGCGCCATGCGCCATATGAGCGGTCATTGAAAATAGATGTAACAACAGCGTGGAGCGATTTGTTTAATCGCTCCGCTTCGCCGGAGGGCGGCGCGATTAAACAAATCGCTCCACATCATCAGCCGAGCGAGATTGCGCTATTTATTCAAAGGTCATAAATCTGTCCCACTTCCGGGCGCATCTGGCGCAATATCTAGTTAGCGCCGCGATTGCTCGGCCAATTGAGGCCGTCTTGAGAATCGATTGGGTGGCCCGGCTATAAAGTGCGTGGCGATGATCGATTCATGCCATCCGCTGCGATAGTGTCGCAGATACGCGAGCGGAGAATTTACCAATGAGGGTCGGTGAAATATGCGCTTGGCGGGACCGAATGGTTACAGTCATCGTCCTGTTCTTTCAATAAGGCTTTCCCCGAAGGGCCTCGCTGGGAAAGCGAGTTGTGAATTTCCAGGATGCAATGAACTTTTACTGGGGCTGTTGCGCGGTCACGCGAAACATCACTGTTGAATGGATCGTGAGGGAGGATTTGCGGAGCGGCTGCGCCTGGGCGCCAAGCCCGCGCAATCAGTCAGCCGCGCCATGTCGGTCTTCAGCGTCAAGCTTCACGCGCTCAGCGGCAGCGACGGCTTTGATGTACACTCCCGCAGTCCGGCGCACGTCGTGGCCGACGTCGAAGATTCAGAAGCGGAGTTGCAGTTCAGCAGGGAAGAGATCGCTTAGCGGCATTTCAACGATGAAGAGGTTGCGTTGGTTATTGCTGGTGTTGGTTGCGGTCGCCGCCGCTATTGCGCTCGCGCCGCTCATCCCGCTCGGCCCGCTCCGGCCCGAGATTGAGGCCCGCCTCTCCGAATTTTTTGATCGTGAAGTCCGGATAGGTTCGATGCGCCTGAGCCTGCTGGGCGGCCCTTACCTGACTATGAAGCGCGTGACGATCAAAATGGCGCCGGAGTTCGGCCCCGGGAACCTGCTCGAAGCCGAGAAGGTGAGGGCAAACCTGGCCGTGCTGCCGCTGCTTGGCGGTAACGTAGTTCATGACTCCTGAGGCGGCGGCGATTCGCGCGGCTCCACAATTCGCTGAGCGTCAGCCTCCGCCTGGGCTGTCGAGACAGTGACCGCCACCGTGGGCTGCGCGGCAATGGTCTCTCCGTCCGGAGTCGCAGGCGCCAGAAAGAAGTCTGAACGCAGATACAGTTCATCGAGAAAGCGGATCAACACCTTAATGACCGCCAGCACGGGAATCGCCAGCACGAGGCCGAGTAATCCGAACAGATCACCGGCAATGATGAGCGCGATAAAGACCAGCATCGGGTGCAACTCCAACTTGCCGCCGATGATACGCGGCGTGAGTACGTAGTCCTCGATCACTTGCGCGATGGCGAAAACTGCTACCACGCCT
>DATCXQ010000712.1:0-4251 GCA_036565725.1 Blastocatellia bacterium | reverse complement strand
TCGTGTTACACACGAGCATCTCATCGGCGCAATCCTCGGCGGGCGTGCGCGCGTCCGGCGCGCCCTGGTAACCGTTACCATCGGCCTAGGCCGGATTTCCATTGTGTGTAGGGAAAGAATAACCACGGGGGGCACGGGGATTACGGGGATAAGTCAGGTAGAGCAATGACTTTTCACTTTCTTTTCCACGTGCGCCCCGTGCCCCCCGTGCCCCCCGTGGTTGTTACCGTACATGCGATTGTAAATCGTTCTAACGTGTCCCGGCGCCAACAATCGCCCGCAACTCAGCGGCGTAGGTCTCCTGTCCTTGCCAAAGCACGCCGGGCAAAAGATCGCCGAAAGCGTTGACCTCGATCACCGCCCGTCGCCGAAAGTCGGGAGTGAATAACAAATCAACGCCCGCATAGAGGCTTTCGGGAAAACATTCCATCGCGCGTTCGCAGTCGAGCATTGCCGCGTCCCACGCCGCCCGCCCGGCCCTTTCTCTCACGGCGTTCACATCGCCGCGCTTGTTGAGCAAATGCAGATTGGTCATCGGACTGCGGCTCAATCGCGCGACCGTGTGACACGCGCGCCCCGCGATCACCACCACTCGCAGATCGAAAGTCCGATTGTCGAAACCGGCTTTCGGCAGCCACTGTTCGACGTGAACCCGATGGCGGCACAGCGCGTCGATCAATTGGGCGATCTCGCGCCAGTCTCGGCAAACGCGGATGCGGCGCGAATTGTATAAGCGAAGCTCTCCGTCGCGTCTCGCCGCCTCGACCGTCGTTGCCGCTTGATGTCGCCGTCCGTCAGTCTGATAAGCCACGACGCCCGACGCGCTCGACCCGTGAGCCAGCTTGACGAAGACGCGGCGCCAGTTTTGCTCTTTCATCCGCTCGCCCAACTCATCGAAGGAATCGATGGCGCCGAGGCCGGGAGCAACAGGCGCTCCGCGTGAGCTAAGCGCTCGATGGCAGGCGACTTTGTCGAACATCAAGGCGATCTCGGCGGGAGAATTCATCCATAGAGGAAGTGGGCGATATGGCGGGCATTCGGCCAGTTGTAGTTCGATCAACCGCAGCGTTGCGAAATAGCCGAGATACCATTGGCGGGGATAAAGGATGCGGCCCCTTTCAAAGCTCAAGTTCTGCGCCGCCTGACGCGAGACGCGGTCGAAACCTTCGTCGGCGGCGTCGGCGCCTGCGGCGATCAACTCCCGCTCGACCTCGAAATCCTTGCCCGGCGATTCGATGCGCACGACTGTTCCCTCACGAACCAATCGCGGCAGCGTCTCTTTGCCGGAAAGTAGATCTAGGTAAGAGACGACCCTCGCAGCCGGCAATCGCAATTCATTGAGAGCGGCCTGAAACAACTCGACGCGGCGGCCGCCCGGATTGCCGATGACGACGAAACGATCTGGCCCGCGCCGTCCATCGCTACTCGCCGACAGCCACATACCGCCAGACCTCGTCGCCGTATACGTCAGGCTTCTCGCGCTCGCTCGCGTCAACCTCGACGCCAAGCGATTGCAATTTCGCGGTCATCTCTTCGGAACAGAAATGGTGGTGGACGTCCAGCTTTTCGAGCCTGGCGATTGCAGGACTGGCCAGCAACGCCGCCGCGCCTTCATCGGTCAAAGTGCCCAGAGAGAGGTCGAGGACGCGAATCCGTTCGACCACCGGCGCCGTGGCGACCGCTCGCGCGATCTCGTCCGCGATCTGGCTGTCGCGGAGCCCGAGGTATTTCAGCTTCGGAAACAATCCGCCGTCGAGAATGGGGGCGAGGTCAGCGACAGTCGCGTCGCCGCCATAATTCTCTTCTCCCAGCCACAGCTCCAGGTGTTCAAGCTCCGGCAGGTCGGCGGCCGCCACTTCGCGCACTACATTTACGCCCAGTCCGCCGCTTTGAATGATGAGCGATTTCAGGCTGTCGTGTTTGAGCGCCCCCAGGCTGAGTCCCTCAGCGCCGCGCACGCAGAAGTGTTCTAGCTGCGGATAGGCCGAAAACAAAGGCGAAATGTCGCTCTGCCGAATCCAGGAGATCTCGCACTCCTCGCCGAGGATATCGCCGAAGAAGATGGCGCGCAGGTTCGGCAAAAGATCTCGGGCGGCGACCAGGGCATCGACCACGGGGGTGGACGTTTCATCCATAGCGGAACTCAGCAGCCCCCAATCACCGATGACGATCCCGGAAACTCGGTTCGAGGACGGATCGTCGAGAAAGGCCGCGAATTTATCCGTCCACCGCCGCCCCTCATCCGCCTCTTCATAAGACAACCGCAAAGCGTAACAGGCGCCTTCAGGATCTTGTATTCCCGATTGCGCTTCCCAAGTTATTACAGGTTTACCGGCAAAATTCGTGATGTGTTCATAGATCATTGTATCTGTTCCGACTCCGGGTCTTGATGCGAACGCCGTGGCCGCGTCGCGGTTGGGGACACAATTCTTGATTTCAAGTGATGGGCGTGTGGCCGATGTTTTCGCACAAGCTCTTGGTGAATGCAATTGTTCGGATAAAATTCCGCTTCGCATCGCGGCTCCGATTGAACCCGGCGAGAGCAGTGATCCCGCGCGGGCCGGGCATTCTTCGCGTGGTCGGAAAAGTTCGGAATTGGCTC
Organism: Blastocatellia bacterium; assembly: GCA_036565725.1. GTDB lineage: Bacteria > Acidobacteriota > Blastocatellia > RBC074 > RBC074 > JAJVID01. The sequence goes on along the minus strand of DATCXQ010000712.1, from coordinate 1,649 downwards.
GGAAAAATTCGGAAAAGATTACGGGGCCCGAAGGAAGGCTACCAACGGGAGTTCGGATGTGGTCGAGAGCGAGTTCGCCCGGCAAATCTCTCGGATATACAGAACTCCCCGATGCGAATGGCGGAAACGAATCTCGTGTATGCCGTGGCAGTGAAGATGAAAGCTGTTATATCCTCTGACCTGTAATGAAATGAGTCGCGTTGCGGAAATGGCGCGGGCCGTCGCCATGCGGCCACATTGCGGCCATCACCGCCGCCTGGGCCGCCTCCCGCCGTTCGGGCGCGAGTTTCGCAACAGTCACGCCGGCCAACGCCTCCCAGACTGAAGCGAAATCATCGAAAGAAAAGCCGAGAGTCGCAGTCTCTACCCGGGCGTCAATGCCGGCGGCAGCTAACTGGGCCAGGAAGGGGGCCGGGTCCGCCAAGGCCCACGGGCTGACGCCGGGCACGGGCGGCGTGGGCGCGAAACTGCCGACGATTTGCTGAAGCCTCACGATGTCACACTGCTCCGGCCCGGCCCACACGGCGGCGACAAGGCGGCCGCCAGGCCTGATTACCCGCGCGATCTCCCGCGCCGCGGCGTCACGGTCAATGACGTACATCAGGCTCAACGAGGCCAGCGCCACATCGAAGGCGGCGTCGGCGGCCGGGATGGCCTCGGCGCGCCCTTCACGGAAACTGATGTCGTCGAGGCCGAGTTCCTCCGCGCGGCGCCGAGCGAACGCGAGCATCTCGGAGCTGATATCGATCCCCGTGACGCGCCCGCCCGGCGCTACAAGGGTGGCGGCCATGAGGGCTACAGCGCCGGTTCCGGCGCCGATGTCGAGCGCCCGCTCGCCCGGACTCAAGCCGGCGCGGGCGATGACCTGTTCGATCACCGGAACGAAGCGCCGATCAATTTCGCGCATGTAAACATCCGACATCCGATTCCAAATCTCGGTTTGCCAGTCGAGTCCTGCCTGGTAGCTGTCATATTCCATACTTATCTGCAGTTCCTCCAGGTTTGAGTAAACTCGAGCGAGGCCGGATAACTTATTCCGGCCCCACTCTCAAATGATGATTCTCGCGCCGACGGATTTAGACAAAGGGAGACCATCAAAGTTTTAGGACCAGTCTCAGTAAATTCAAAATTGGGCGGCTCAGCGTAGGGGCAGACCTGTGTGTCTGCCCCGGTGGTCGTAAGCATACCCAATCCGGGGCAGACACACAGGTCTGCCCCTACGCTGGTTTTGGATCTATCGAGTCTCGCCTTCTCCTTATTGCGAGCCGTCGTTCTTAGCCCAATCGATAATCAACCCCGCCACTTGCCTGCCCTGCGACAATCCGACATCAAGATCGCTACGAAAATGGATACCCGCCCAGAGGCGCGAATCGGCGGCCTCCACGGCGAGCTTTCTGATGGCTTCAGCGTCACGCGGGAACAGATAGGCTAACACTTCCGCCTGCCCATTCGATAGCGCCGCATGCGCCGACGGGTAGCTCGGGTGAGACGGATTCGGGAAAAGTGTGGTTAGAGCAGGGTCGAGTTGATTCGGGCGGATCGCCCAGTAGGTGTATTTTGCGTCAAAACACGCGATCAGCGAGTCGTAAAAACCGATACTGACCAGCGCGTAGGCGCGGGCCGCGCGCGGTGGATTGGCGTCCAGCCGG
>DATCXQ010000707.1:0-8299 GCA_036565725.1 Blastocatellia bacterium | reverse complement strand
TCAGTGATGGCGTTGCAGGCGGCGCGGGCGCGGCTCCTTACTGGGTGCGTTTGCAGCGTGTCGGAAATACTTTCACAAGTTCGGTTTCAACAAATGGCGCGACCTGGACGACCATCGGTTCGGCGACCATTTCTATGGGCGTTTCGGCGCAGGTAGGTCTTGCCGCAACATCGCATGCCGATGGCGTCCTTGCTACGGCGACATTTACCAACGTACAAATCGGTACGCAATCACCTTCAACTCAGAATCCTTTCCCCGGCCCGAACCCTGCTGCGATTCCAGGAACAATTGAATTCGAAAACTTCGACACTGGGGGAGAAGGCGTGGCTTATCACGATAACGAGGCTGCAAACCAGGGCGGGCAAGGCAGAACGACCGAAGGCGTAGATATCGAGGCCTGTAGCGAAGGCGGCCTTAACATCGGATGGACTACGACTGGCGAGTGGTATGAGTATACCGTGAACGTCGCAACCGCCGGCAACTACAACATTGATGTCCGCGCAGCATCAATGTTTGCGGGCGGAACTTTCCACATCGAATTCAATGGCGTTGATAAAACCGGATTGTTTACGACTGTCAGCACAAACGGTTGGCAAAACTGGACGACAATCTCAAAAGCCAACATCGCATTGACGGCAGGCGTTCAGGTGATGAGAGTTTTTCTTGATAATGCAAACTTCAACCTGAACAGGATTACATTTACAAGCGTAGGCGCCAATGTGCCGGTTACAGGCATTACCGTTTCGCCTACATCTCAGTCATTGGCATTGGGGGGTACTGTTCAGCTCGTCCCTACGGTGACGCCTGCAAACGCCACCAACAAGAGTGTGACCTATTCGTCGAACAATACTGCGGTGGCCACTGTGAATAGTTCAGGGCTTGTGTCTGCGGTCGGCGCGGGATCAGCAGTCATTACAGTTACAACTGTAGATCAAGGTAGAACGGCTACAAGCACAATCACTGTGACTGGCGCCGCGGCTGCGTTCAGAATCAAAAACCGCTGGCAAAACACTTATCTACATGACGCGGGCGATCGCGTAAGGTATAGCGCCACAGCTTCTGGAACTACTTACAACTGGGTTCTTGAAGACGTAGGCGGCGGGCAGAAAGAAATTAGAAACGTTGGCACTGGCGAGTACATGCACATTGAAAACCTGACCGGTTATGTTCAATGTACAGCCCGCACTGTGGGTTGGATGAGCTCCCGCTGGACACTTGAGGACGCCGGAGGCGGATTCGTCAGATTTAAAAACGTGTGGCAGCCAAGCAACTATATTCACGTTGAAAACCTTGCGGGTCATGCGCAGCATGGAACAATTTCTCCTGTGTGGGAGAGCGCGCAATGGATTCTTGAACCAGTTTCTGGCGGAAGCGCGGCCATGGGAGTTTCTCCTAAACTCGACTTTATCCAACATGTATCTTTGAAAAAGTAACGGCAGACCGCATAAGCTGAGAAAGACATCTTCGCTGAAAGAAGCCTTTCCGACGCCAACACTGCCTGCCGAACTGCTGCCCTGATTGTAGAGGTTGTGTTGGGGATTGCCATTTCTGACTGCGCTTTGCATGTCGGAGCGCTATGCGGTTCGTCTTTGAAGCGGACGGAACAAGAAGGCCCGCCGATCGCTCAGCGGGCTTTCTATTTCGAAACCTGCCCCCTGCTTATCTTAGTCCCTACGACCATAGCGACGGCTGTAGTCATCGGCGAATCGGCGATACGCTTGGGCGTACCCACTACGGAACCCTTCGCGGTAGTCGCTGCTGCCATAGCGGAAGCGGGGATAGCCGAACAGATTGAACCTGCGATGCTGAAGGGCGTCTTCCCTGCCCCGTATCAGCCCGTCACGGTAACCACGGCGTTCTTCAAATCGCTCCCGATGGCTGTCTTTCCAATCGTCGCGGTCACGGTCATTGTCTTTCCAATCGTCGCGGTCACGATCATTGTCTTTCCGATCGTCATGGTCACGATCATTGTCTTTCCGATCGTCGCGGTCACGATCATTATCTTTCCGATCGTCGCGGTCACGATCATTATCTTTCCGATCGTCACGGTCACGATCATTGTCTTTCCGATCATCGCGATCTCGGCGATTATCCTGCGAGCCGTCGCGGTCACGGTCGCGCCCTCTCACATCCTGAGCAAAGGTCATTGAACTGCCGGCGGCGCCCAGGAAAGTTGCGGCCAGCGCGATTGAAAGTCCGGTGGTTTTGATAGCTTTGATAATCATGTTTGTCCTCCTCGTTCACCTTAGGCTGAGTTCAACATTACCCCAATGGCAAATACGTCCCAGGCCTTCGCTTGGAAGTATTGCATTCGGCGGGCCACGCGATGCGCCGTGGCCTAACTGATTGATTTATCCAATGGTGTGCTGCTTTCCGAGGGCAAACGAACCGAGAGAATGACGGATAGGGCGCACGAAAACGTCGATGCCTGAACCGAAAAGGTCTTCTCCTTACCGTGCCCATGGTAAAAAGTCCATCTTACGCATGAAGACAGCATTCATTCCAGGCTAAGTGAGTCAGCAGGAGAAATTTGAAAAATACGGCGTGACGACCTTGATCAGCAAGCCTTTTGACCGATGCTCAGGTACCGCGAGCGGTAGCGAGCGGTCGTTAGCGAAGGCTCCGCTCGCTACCGCTAGCGGTACTGACTCGTCGCCTCAATCCAGATCTTGGCGCCCAACATATAGATCGGATTGCGATTGCATACCTGGGAGAAGACGGGTTGGGCCAGCGCCGCGAGCGGCGCGGTGTCGGAGAGTTTGCAGTTCGCCGCGCTTATCTCCTTCATTGTCCGGCGTGCGGCCGCCGAATGGCCTTCCCGGGAAAGGCGGAACCGACAAGCTTCGAATCCCTAACTACGAAAACACCGTTGACCAGCACATGTCTGAAGCCTTCGGAATACTGCTCCGGATTCTCGAACGTGGCGCGGTCAACGACGCGCGCCGGATCAAAGATGGCGATATCCGCGTCGGCGCCGACTTTGATCCTCCCCTTCACCCGCATCATCGGCACAGTAGATTCGAGACGTTGCGCAGGCATAATCGTCATCTTGCGAAGCGCATCCATCAGCGAGAGCGCTTTTTGTTCGCGCACATAGCGGCCGAGCACGCGCGCGTACGTCCCCGCGCCGCGCGGATGACCTTTGCCGCCGGTGATCATGCCGTCGCTTGCGACTATCACGAGCGGATGCGACGCGGCCAGCCGCGAGATTTCTTCCGGGATCGAATGGCCGATGACCGATCCGCCCTCTTTGCGATAGCGAGCAAAAGTTTCAGATGTCAGTCGTTCGCCCGTCGCGACCCATTGCAAATCTTTGTAGGTAATTCCCAACCGCTCCTGCCAGCCGTCGTCGTAGATTGCCGATTCGATCAGTGTCTGCGTCGCCGTATAAGGGTAGGCTTCGGTGGTCACATCGAGTCCGCGTTTGCGCGCGCCTTCGATCATCTTCAGACAAGTCGCAGTCTCGCGCAGGCAGGTGCTCGTGATGTGAACGACGTGCAGCGAGCCGCCCGTCACAGTTGTGTCGGCGATTACTTCCTGCAATGCCTCGACCGCGCCGCCGGGTTCGACGGACCCGGCGTAGCGCAAGTGAACGTAGCAGGGGACGCGCCGTTCAGCCGCGATCTCGAAAACATCCAGAATCTCGCCGCGCGTAGTCGCCGGGACGTAATTGATTCCGAAGCCTATACCGAGCGCGCCTTCATCTAACCCTTGTCGAATGAGGTCGTTGATTTTCCGATTATCTTCTGTCGTGGCGCGGCGCGTGATCGCATTGTCTCGTGGCAGAAAAGCGCCGCTGTCATGCAGCGCCGTCATTCGCGCCGGGATATGACCAACCGTCGCGCCGAAGTTGACCAACGCTTTGCCCTCACGCTCTCGATACCAGGCGGCGACCGGCGAGACGCCGACCTCCATCTCGAGCGCGGTCGTCACGCCGTCCGCCGCCTTGTAACGATAGTTCTCGTCGGTCTGGCCGTGCGAGTGGAGGTCGATGAAACCCGGCGCCACGACCAGTCCGCTGACATCCACGACTTGCTTGCCCTGAAGCCGTCCGGCTGAGATCGCCGAGACCCGCCCGCCGCTTACTCCGATATTGCGCACCGCGTCCAGCCCGGATTCAGGGTCCATAACGCGTCCGCCGATCAACACCAGATCGAAAGTATTCACGCGTTGGCCCTGAGTAACTGCTGTCAGAACGAACGCGTATGAGATGAGGAGCAATAGAAATCCGATGAAAATCATCCCGCTTCTACGGGAAGCGTGGTCTGTCTTGTCGATAGACATCAGCAATTACCTCCTTGACACATAATCGGATTATACCGATTTTTAGATGTGTGAAGACAGTTGGCCACCGCAGAACACAGAGGGCACAGAGTGGATTTAATGATTTCTCTGTGTTCTGCGGTGACCTCTGTGGCTATTCATCCATGTGAAATCTGCTGTAAATGACACGCCCGGCGCCAATGCAAGCGCGGCAATCATTGTGAAGCGGGATTTTTACATAACATTCGCGCGCCATACCGCGAGGGGCGGAAAATTTAGGCCCAAGCCTTTACTACCAACAGCTTAGGCTATAGAGTGTCGGCCAACATCAAAGCGGTCACACAAACTTATCGATAAAACTTTACCGGGCATTTAGCTGGGATTGCGACTATGACAGTTCATCCTCACGGATTCGCATCAACACAGGAGGTAGGCAATGAACCGTTCGTCAGCGGTCATGGACTGAAATAAATCTTTCCGCGCTCTGCGGCATTCCCTTCCCGCCTTCCAAACGAGGACACTACGATGAAAGACGAAAAGAAAAATAAAGAGAGCGCCGACCTGCAACGGCGTTCGTTGCTCAAAAACACCGCCGCCGCGACGATCGGGCTTGGCGCGATGAGTGGCGGCATCGAAGCGCGCGCCGATGAGGTCATCCAGCCGCGCGCGACGATCCCCGAAGTCGCTCAACAAGCCGCGCGTCCGACCACTCGCGAAAGCGTCAGGATCACCAGGCTGGAAACATTCCTGGTCAAGCCTCGCTGGCTTTTCTTGAAGGTCCACACCAACGCCGGCGTCGTCGGCTTGGGCGAACCCATCGTTGAAGGCCGCGCGCAGACCTGCGCCGCCGCGGTTAAGGAGATCGAACCATACCTCGTCGGTAAAGACCCGCGCGCCGTTGTGCACCACTGGCAGGCGATTTATCGCCATGCCTTCTACCGCGGCGGGCCGGTTCTGACCAGCGCGCTCTCAGGAATTGACCAGGCGCTCTGGGACATCAAAGGCAAACTGCTCGGCGTGCCGGTTTACGAACTTCTCGGCGGCCCGACGCGCCAGCGCATCCGCGTTTACGCGCACGCGGGCACGCCGGAGTTGATCCGCGAGCGCAAGGCGCAGGGTTTTACCGCCTTCAAGACCGGCCCCGCGCGCCTGAACGGCCGCTACGCGCGCGCAATCGAAAACAAGGCCTGGATCGAGAATGCGGTCGCGCAATTCGCCCGATTGCGCGAGATCGTCGGCAAGGACGGCGACATCGGCATTGACTTTCATGGCGCGGTCCCGCCCGCGACGGCCAAAATCCTGATGAAGGAGTTGGAGCAGTTCCAACCCTTCTTTTACGAGGAGATCATTAACTGCCAGAACGTGGACCTGATGGCCGAGTTGGCGAAGACCACGCACATCCCGATTGCCACGGGCGAACGCGACTTCACCAAATGGGGGTTCCGCCAAATTCTGGAAAAAGGCGCGGCGACGATCCTCCAGCCCGACCTCTGCCACGCGGGCGGCATCACCGAGGTGCGTTTGATTGCGGGGATGGCTGAAGCGTATTACGCCAGCATCGCGCCGCACAACCCGCTAGGTCCCATCTCGCTGGCCTCCGGGTTGCAGATCGCGGCTTCGATCCCGAACTTCCTGTGCCAGGAACAAGTCAGTCTTGGCGAGGGATACCTCAAGAATCCGTTCAAGGTGCGGGACGGTTACGTTGACCTGCCCACGGGGCCGGGGCTTGGGATCGAACTGGACGAGGAGGCGATGAAAGACAAGATCGGCCATGACTGGCGAAACCCCGAGACCTATGACCCGGATGACGGATCGGTCGTTGATTGGTAACCGCCGATAGAAAATGAAACTGTCTCAAAATCTCCGCGCAATCCAACGTAGGGGCGGGTTTTCCCCGCCCCCTATCGCTCGGGTCACGAACCAGGGCGGGGAAAACCCGCCCCTACACCCATGGTTGTATTTAATTCTCAAACACCATAAACGCACGGCAAAAGCCAGGCCTTCGCTCTGCGACGAAGAATGCGCGCATTTCGCGCAGAAATCGGGGCATTGAGAGGATTGAGCGGTCACGAATCTGTTCGATTGAGGAGGCTCGCTATTACCGTCAACAGTTCCGTCATCTCGACCGGCTTGGAAACATGCGCCTGGTATCCTGCTGAGAGGGCGCGCAGCCGGTCTTCAACGCGCGCGTAAGCCGTCAGCGCAATGGCCGGAATCCGTCGCTCGCCGCGCTCGCGCTCGCGCTTGCGCAACTTCTCGATCAACGCGTAGCCGTCTTCGCCAGGCATGCCGATGTCGGATATGAGCGCGTCGGGGCGCCACTCGTCGAGAATGGCCAGGGCCGCCGCCGCCGAGCCTGCCGACCGCGTCTCCGCGTCGCCCTGAGCCAGCATCTCCCCGACGAGTTCGCGTCCGTCCGCGTCGTCGTCAACCAGCAACACCCGCGCGCCACTGATCGAAGGCGTTTTTTTCACCGGCGCCGCGCTTTCATATCCCGCTTCCAGCTTCTCGTTCGGCCCCGCCTTGCGAAGTGGGGTGACCGGCAGCATGATCGTGAAGGTCGCGCCCTGATTAACCCCGGCGCTGCTGGCGTGAACCGTCCCGCCATGCAGTTCGACCAGGTGGCGTACGATAGCCAGTCCCAAACCCAGGCCGCCGTGCTGGCGGCCGGTCCCGCCTTCCTCCTGCCTGAAGCGGTCGAATACGTGCGGCAGGAACTCCGGCTTGATCCCCTGCCCGTTGTCGGCGACCGTGATTTCGATGTGGGAATCGACTCGCTCCAGCCGGACCTGCACGCGGCCGCCTTTCTGAGTGAACTTGATCGCGTTCGAGAGCAGATTCCACACTACCTGTTGCAGTCGTTCGGCGTCACCTGAAACCATATCAGCAGCCGGGTCGAGGAGCGCGCTCAATCGAATTCCCTTCGCTTCCGCCGACGGGCGCACAGATTCGACGGCGGCGGCGATGACCGAGCCGAGCCTGACCGGTTCGACGTCCAGGCGCATATTGCCCGTGATGATGCGCGACACGTCGAGCAGGTCGTTGATGAGCTGGTTTTGCGACCTGGCGCTGCGTTCGATGGTTTCGAGCGCGCGTTCGGCCTGCTCGTCGGTGAACGTACTTGTGCGTAATAGCCCCGCCCAGCCACTGATCGAATTGAGCGGTGTGCGCAATTCGTGCGAGAGGGTGGCTAGGAATTCATCTTTCAGACGGCTGGCTTCTTCGGCTTGACGCCGGGCCGCGCGCTCGTTTTCCAGCAATCGAGCGCGCTCTTCTTCGGCCAGCATGCGCTCGGTCACGTCACGCAGGTAAACGGTGACGCCGCCGTCCGCCGCCGGGAAGACCTTGCTATTGAACCAGCGTCCCCAAGCCGGATGGCAGTACTCGAACTCCATGGGCGTTCGCTCGGCGGCGGCGCGCCGAAACTGCGTTTCAAACTCAGTTCCCAGCAGGTCTGGGAACGCTTCCCAGATCGTCCGGCCGAGCAGTTCCGACCGCCGTAACCCGATGCTCTCCGCCGCCGCGTTGATGTATATGTAGCGCCAGTCGCGATCGAAGGCGATGAAGCCGTCGGTGATGCTCTCCCAGATGCCGACGATCCGCTCCTGCGCCTCGCGGCGCACGCGCGCCAGTTTCAATGCGGAGTCCACGCGCGCCAGCAGTTCGCGGGCGCTGAAGGGCTTGACCAGATAATCGTCGGCGCCGGCTTCGAGGCCTGACGCCACCGACTCTTCGCCCGCACGCGCCGAGATCAAAATCACCGGGACGGTCTTCAACCGTTCGTCGGCGCGCAATTCGCGCAACAGTCCAAAGCCGTCCAGCCCCGGCATCATCACGTCCGTCAACACCAGATCAGGCGCTCGCTCGCGGGCCACGTTCAAAGCCGCCAGGCCGTCGGCGACGGTCTCGACTTCGTATAGTCGGCCGAGCAACCGGCGCGTGTACTCGCGCATGTCGGCGTTGTCATCAGCCAGCAAAATCCTCGAATGCGGAATGCGGAATGCGGAATGCGGATTGGCAATCCTTTCCTCGCATT
>DATCXQ010000755.1:0-4730 GCA_036565725.1 Blastocatellia bacterium | reverse complement strand
CGTTCGACGCAGTCCGACTCGAGGCTCCGATCATAGACATAGCCATTCGCCGCGACCTCAGCGATGGTGAAACGCTCGTTGGCGAGCCTCAACGCATCTTCTGCGCGCCGGCGGTCGGTGATGTCGTTGAGCGTTCCGATCCATGAGAAAGTAGAGAAAGGTGAGAGATGGCCGTTCGACTCCCCGCCGGCGAAGAGCGGCACGCCGCGCGCGCTGTAATGGCGGTATTTGCCGCAGCGGGCGAACAATCTGAATTCGACCTCGAATGGGCCCCGCGGCTCGCGCGACCGCCTCCAGACCGCTCGCAGAGCCTGGCGGTCGTCCGGATGAACAGTGCCTATCCAGCGGCCGCCGGCCAACGCCGGCGCGGGAACGCCGGTGACCTCAGACCACCATTCCCAACACCTGTCGCTGATCCCGTTCGCGTCCGCCGTCCAGACCAACTGCGATGAGGCCTCGACCAGCGCGCGGTAGCGCGCTTCGCTCTCGCCGAGCGCCTTCTCGGCCTCGGTCCGGACGTGAATGTCAACGCTGAAACCGACCCACTCCTGGACGACGCCGCCCTCGTCACGCAGCGGAACCGCGCGACACATATGCCACCGGTACTCGCCGTCGGGGCGCAGGTAACGGTGACGCGATTCATGAGGCGCGCCCTCGAGGACGGCCTGATTCCATCCTGCCGCGAGGCGCGACACGTCGTCAGAATGGACCGCCGCCAGCCATCCGGCGCCGAGGCTCTGTTCGAACGTCAGTCCCGTCAGTTCCGTCCAGTAGCCGTTGATGTAAGTAACAGCCCCCGTGGCGTCGCCCATCCAGGCGACGCCGGGCAGCGTTTCGACCAGCCGTTTGAACCGCCGATCGCTGGCGGTGAGCGCCTCCTCGACCTGCCGCCGCTCGTTCACCTCGCGCTGCAAGTCGGCCAGCCGCTCTTCGAGCATGATGTTCTTGATCGCCAACTCTCGCCTCTGCTCCTCGACTTCGCGCTGCAAGGCCGCCTTCTCGATGGCGTTGACTATGGCCCGCTCCAACATCTCGGGGGTGACCCAGCTCTTTTCCAGAAAATCGTGCGCGCCGTATTTCATAGCGTCCACGACGACTTGCGTGTCGCCTATTTCGGCCAGCATGACCACCGCGCAGGGGAGACTTCCGGATTTATCCGCGAGCGCCTGCAGGACCTCAAGCCCGTTCATATCGGGCAGCCTGAAATCGAGCAGCACGCAATCCGGCATGTGACGCTGGCAGATCGCAAGCGCCTTTGCGCCTGTCGTGGCTTTCCATATTTCGTACCGGCGACCCTGGCCGCGCGTCAGATGGCGTTTGTAAATGGCGATGTCTTCAGGAGCGTCATCCACGATTAAGATCAATGGTCGCTTCGCAATCATGGCTCTCCGCCTTCAAGGTTCGTAGTGGGGACTTTTTGAACTTATAGGACTTATGGGACCTGTGGAGCTTATGAGATTTATAAGTCCCATAAGCTCAATAGGTCCCATAGGTCCCATTCAGACACACGCAGAATCCTGATTTTAGGCCCACTTGCCGCCGGCCATCAAATTCAAAACTTTTTGCCGGCCTTGCGGGCCCGCTCCGATTGTGGCCTATTTAATTTCATCCCTGACCGCATATTTTAGATCGGTTTGCGATTGCGTGTACGGGAGTTGTGGCGCGAGTTGTTTACGCGCGCTTCTCTCCTGATTGGATAAAGCCGCAAACAGGGCGATTAAACAAATCGCCCCACACCGTACACGCAACTGCAGTCCGATCAAAATCCGCCGGCCGAGGTCGCTCCACATCGATACAGTCTGACCGCCGTAACTTTGGAAGAAAGAGCGACCCGTCCGGGGCTGACGCCATATGCCTGGTTCAAATGGCGCGTAATAATTTTGTCCGCCCATAGGCGTGAGCTAGCACCCTCCGCCAGCGGCGGCTCCCCTTGAAGCGGAGTTAGGGGAGTAATGTACATAGGGACGGAGGGAGGGAGGGGTAGAGAGAAAGAGAGTCTGCGGGACAGAGAGAGTATTCGATCCTTCCGTCTCTAGGTCATCCAGTCTCCCCGCCTCCCAGCGCCCCCACTCTTCAGCCTCCACCTCTTCCCACCCTACAATCCCTCTATCTCCCTGTCTTTCCGCCTCTCCTTCCTTCCATTTGACGGCGCCTGTGCGCGATACTCCCATGAGGTCTTCGACGAGTCCCGCTTGTGTTCGCGCGGCGCGTTCGATTATTTCAGCTGCGCGCGTCACGTCTTCCATGTTTTCGGCCTGCCTCCGCAACACCCACGACCACCCGAGCAAGGTGTTGAGCTGGGTGCGCAGCCTATATGAGGTCATCGCTATAAATTCATCTTTTGCGCGCGCCGCGTTTTCAGCCGCCTCGCGCAGCTTCTGCTCCCGGCGCAAACAAAGGCGATTTTCGACGGCGATTGAAACCACGAGGGCGAGTTGCGCCAGTTCGTCTTCGTCCTGCTCCGTGAAATCGCCGTCGTATTTATCCGACAATTGAATCGCCCCCAAATTGCGCCCGTAAGCGCTGTCGCGGCTGTTGAGCGGCGCGGCCAACCAGCCGCGCATATCCAGCCCGGGCGCCATCTGCGGCTTGCGCGCCGCGACCACTTCGCGCAAACAGGCGATCTCGCGCGGCGTCGCTACTTCATGCAGGCCGGTTATTTCGCGCAAGCAGGCCATCCATCGCAGCGTCTCAACCTCGCATGGCGTCACCACTCCTTCAAGAGCCCGCGGATGGCAATGCGCCTCATGGGTATCATGAGTCTTTTGCCAGTCGAGGCGCCATTCCAACTCGGCCTGCGTCAACCGCATCGGCTGGTTCAACCGGCAAACCAGCGACGAGAACCACGTCCCGCGCCGCCCGGCGCCGATGACGACGGCTTCTTGCGCATACTTTTCTGAAAGCGACATGGCGCTGGCGGCCGGATCGATCAAGTAGAGCGCGCCAGGATTCAAACCGGCCACCGCCTGATGCGCGCCGATCAATTCTCGGGCTTCTCTCGCCGCGACCTGTAAAATCTCGTCGAGAGACTCGGCGGAATTAATGACGACCGCGAACCGGACGAGTCTCTCAAGCGCGCGACTGCCCCGCCGTTCGTCGGAGAGAGAGCGCACGATCTCGCCGGCGTCAAGACATTGACGCAGCAACATTTTGATATTCGCCAGCAGGAATTCCGGCGTCGCCGGTTCGAGCAGGTAACCGTCGGCCCCCTCTTCTAAAGCGCGCGCCCGATTCTCACAGCCGACGAAGGTGGACGACAGGAGCAAGACCAGGGGCGGGGCCGCTTGCGAAGAGATCGCCCTAGCGACCTTGATCCTACGGAGCGCTTCGAACCCGCTCCAGTCAGGGAGGTCGGCGCTCAGCAGGACGAGTTGCGGGGCTGAAGCGGACGCCAACCGCAGCGCCTCGGCGCCGGTCCTGGCTTCGATGACTCTGTAACCGGCCTCCCGCAATATACGGCTTTTAGCGTAGAGTCCGACTTCGCTGCTGTCCACGTTAAGTATAGTGATCCCGGAAGTATCCATGGTTTTCTATTTCTCCAGACAATGCGCGGCGTCGCCATCTCGGGGCGCCGATTAAGAGTGAGACCACCTGATGCGCTTCGCCTGTGAGGACGGGCGTCTACACATAGGCCATGATTTTATGTTATTGATGAAAGAGGGGTCGGGGTTTTTGGCCCTTACGCGCCTCGCAGCCTGTTAAAACCCGCCGGCTGCGAAGTTGAACTCTCATTATCTTACTTCCTGTCCGGCCATGTCGCCGGCCATACTCCTGGCGATGTTATCTGTCTTGTAAAGATTGCGCGGCCTGCTCAGCCTGCCGGTCAGACTGGCGACTATAGTGAGTAGCTCCATAGGCTCCACAGGCTTTGTCACGTGCATGTCAAATCCGGCGGAGAGTGATCGCAGGCGGTCTTCAGTCCGCGCGTATGCCGTCAGGGCGATGGCCGGCGCCCGCCTGCCGCGGCGCGACTCCATCTCCCGCAATTTACGAATCAACTGATAGCCGTCGGCCTCCGGCATTTCTATATCGGATATCAGCAATTCCGGCTGCCATTCTTCGGGCCGCTCGAAGAAAGTCAGCGCCTGACTGGTTGAACCGGCTGTCTCCACCACAGCCCCGTATTGGCTGAGAATGGTTTTGATCAAATCCCGCGCGTCCGAATCGTTATCGACCGCCAGGACTCGCAACCCGCCGAGTTCCGGCGCCTGATCTATGGCGTCTGACGCATGGGACGTGTCGGTCGTATAAGGCGCCTGGGACTTGGGGGTCATATAGGTCTCATTAGCCTCATAAGTCTCATTGGTCTCATCGGACGCCTGCGCGATGAGCGGCAGCCTGACGACAAAGGTCGCGCCCTGATCGGGTCCGGGGCTTTGCGCATGTACGCTGCCGCCGTGCATCTCCGTCAAGCGGCGCACTATCGCCAGTCCGAGCCCTAACCCTCCCTGCCGGCGTGTGCTCGCTCCGTCGCCCTGGCGGAAACGGTCGAAGACGAACGGCAGAAAGCCAGGGACTATCCCGACGCCCGTGTCGCTGACCGTGATCTCGATATAATTCCCCACGCGTTCCAACTTCACTCGGACCTGTCCTCGGTCGGGAGTGAATTTGATAGCGTTTGAAACCAGGTTCCACACGATCTGGCGGATCCGATCGGAATCGCCCGCGACCGGACCCGCCTGACCGTCCAAATCAAGCTCGATCGAGATCCCTTTGGCGTCGGCGGCCTG
>DATCXQ010000701.1:0-10859 GCA_036565725.1 Blastocatellia bacterium | reverse complement strand
TGCGGGCCAGCCGCTTCGAACCTGAATCCGCGCAGCGTCGTCGCGCCGCCCGAGAAGAACCGTTCGCTGATCGGCAGACGGCTGTCATTGTCGTCAACCACGCCGTTGCCGTCGCGGTCAGAAGCGTTGAAGGTCGAGGCCAGGCCCAAGCGGGCGGAGAAGGCCAGGGTCGAATCGCCGAGCAGCGGCGTAGACTCATCAAGCGTTTTGTACCGCTGATAGGTCGCGAAGAATTTGTTGAACGATTCGGTACCGCCGAAAATCCGGGCGGCGACCGAATGATCCGCGCTGAAGAGCTGCCCCCTGGTCGGATTGATCGCGCTGTCGCGCGTGTCGCGCGAAAAGCCGGCTGAAAACATTCCCAGTCGTATCGATTGCTCGTTGCGCGTGGCGACGGTTCCGGGGATGGCTCCGCCTTCCGGGTTGAAAACCCTGGCGCGTTCCAGGTTGTATCGAAAGCGCATAGAGGTCCGCTCGTCCAGCTTGCGCTCGGTTTGAATGAAGGCCGCAAATCGCTCTACCGCGAATGAATCGGCGTTAGCCTTACTGCCGTCGGACCGAATGCGGCGCAAAAATGTGCGCAGGTTGTCATTGCGATTATAAAAGACCGAGAACGTGGTCGGTAGCCGCCAACTGAAAGGGCGGAGGTCGGTGAACGAGAGTTGCGTGAACCTCTCCAGCTTGCTGGCGCGTCCGCGCAAGCTGAGCGAGTCGAGCGAGCCGCCCAGGTTGGTGTTCGTGATCTCGAGCGATCCGCGCGGGCTGCCGCCATCGTCGGTCGTATAGCCCAGGCCGTAGACGAAGAGCAGCGGCTTGGCCTCGGTCAAATTGATCAGGACCTTGTGCGACGTCCCGTCGCCGGCCAACGGTTCCGTGCGGACGCTGACTTCGCGGAAGGCGTTGGTCGCGTAAAGATCGCGCTGCGTCTGACGAATCTTCTCCGGAGTCAGTACGTCGCCTTCTTTGAATGCGAGGTAATGGCGCACCCACCCGTCGCCGGTCTTGGTCGTCCCGTTGATCTCGATTTCCGAGATGACGGCGCGCGTGCCCTCGTTGATGTTGTAAACGAGGCGGACGCGTTCGCCGCCGAGTTCGACGAATTCAGGCTCCACGGCCGCTTCCAAAAATCCCCGCTCAGCGTAAAGCTGCCTGATCTTCTGGGCGCCGAGCTGCGCGCGGGAGTACGAGAGCGAGTCGTTGGGTTGAACCGGGACCACCGCCATCAACTCCGAAGTTTGCGCGACCAGGTTGCCGCGCAGTTGGACGTCGGCGATTTCCGATTGATCGCCAGGGGTGACGTCGAAGATCACGATCAGGTCGTCGTTGTCGGGTTTGAACGCGAGCCGTGATTTGACGCGCGCGTTTCGATAGCCGGTGTCAACCAACTTGCGCCGGATCAACTCCTCGTCGCCGTTCAATCGGTCGCCGCTGGTCAACCCGCGCGCGTAACCGCCGACTAAGGGCAGGCTTTTCAGGAACGGGACCTTTCCGACAGCGCTCGCAGGCTGCGATTGCAGCTCTTCTGCGATGTCATCCAGCTTGATAAGGTCCGAGCCCTCGATGCGAATCTCCTTCAGGTCGTATACCACGCCCGGCTCCACGTCGTAGAAGACCCGGAGGTTCTCTCCGGCGCAATTTTCCGGCTCGCATCGCGCCTTGACCTCGGCGAAGAAATAGCCGTTCTCCTGCAGGCGCTCCTTCAACCGCCGCTCGCCCAGTCGCATCAGCGAGCGGCTGAAGCCCTGAGTCATGACGGGCAGCAGCTCGCGCATCTTGTTCTGGCTGAGCTTGAAGTTTTCAATCTCGCCGACCTTGACCTGGGCCGGCGGGAGCTTCAGCCGGGGGGCGCGCGGCAGTGAATCGGCGCCCGCGCCCGGAGCCGAATACCGTTCGGGATTGAACCCGAGAGAGAACCGCTGGCGCCCGCGCAATTCAATCGTGAACGCCTCGCGCTGGCCCTGAGTGGCGGCGCCGCCCTGCGTGTAAGTCGCGAGCGCCGAGAACCGGTTCGAGAGCGTGTATTCGCCCAGCGCAACCTGTTGTGGGCCGGGCGCCAGGTTGGTCGAATAGCTGAAATAGAGATTGCGGGAGAACTGCTGGCCGACTGTAAGGCGCGCCGCCGGGTTCGAGTTCGGGCCGATCACCGGATCGATCTGAAACCGGCTCAGTCCGAGCAATTGCTCGGTCGGGCGCGAGATCAGCCCGGACGAGAGCAGCGAGGCGGCCGCGCCCACGCTCGGGTCGCGGGCGCCCAGAGTCCCGGTTTCGGCGCGCCCCGTGGTGATCAGCGCCAGAATCTCGTTTTGGGTCAATTGCGGTTCGGAGCGAAGATTCAGCGAGGGGGGGCCGTCTACAGGGCCGTTCAGACCGATGTTGACGTGATAGCCGTTATAGTCGCCCTCGGCCTGCAGGTTGAGCAGCGGCTTCGAATCATTCGATGGAAATTCCAGCGATCCGGCGGTGATCTCTAATCGCTGCCCGCGAAAGCGCCAGGTCCCGCCGTCGACGTTTATCAACCCGCTTATGTCGGGGGCGGTAACAGGGCCGGTCAGCGTAAGGATCGCGGAGCCGACGGTGTTGAGCTGATCATTCTGAACGGTCAGCGAATCGCGCGCCTCGAAGCGCACGTCCAAAGCGATCGGCGGAATTTTGAATTGAGCCGGCGAAGCCGACGGCCCGGAGAAGCCTCCGAGCGAGATGCTCCCTCCATTGCCCAGCGCCAGGTTATCAATATCGATGCTCGGACTGTATTCGGCCTGTGGGATCGTTATCTGGCCGGCCAGCGTCTGTCCCTCCGGCGTTCCGGCGAGCGTCAGACCGCCTTTGATTGTCGCGGTGACCTCCTGATAGGCGATCACTGCGTTGTCGACTTTGATGTTGTATAGCCACTCTTTCGGGCGCAGTCTGTCCAGCTTGAGCAAGCCTTCGGCTTCGACGCGCCCGTCGTTGGCGTCGGAGGTGAATTTTTCGAGCTTGATCTGGTCGCCCGCCAGCGTGAACCGCCCGGTCCCGTTGGATATGAAGACCGGCGATTCGCCCATCGAAAGCCCGAACTTGTTTAAGTCGACTCTGCCCTGCGCCTTCGGGTCGTCGAAGGTTCCGGTCAATCGCGCGTCTACCTCCGCCGACCCCGATAGAACGAGGCCTTCGTGAAGCGCGGGCAGGCGGCCGAGATTGACCACGCCGGCGAGCGAGAAGTTCATCGCGGCCTGACGCTCCAACGCCAGCGTCCCGCCGAACTTCAGGTCGGCGCCTTCGCCGGTGACGCGCACGTTCGGGATTTTGATCTGCGAGCCTTCGATCGTGATCACCGCGGGCGTTTCGATCTTGACCGGGTTGTCCGCGACGAGCAGGGCGACGTCCATCAGCGTCAAGGCGCCGCGCAGCCGGTCGAAGGTAGGCGATCCTTTCTCGTCCAGCGACTGCCCTTCGATTCGTAGACTGCCTGTGACCGCGCCCTTTAGCGTCTGATTCAATTCGGGGGCGAATGCGTCGACGAGCGGCGCGATGTCTACGTTGGCCAGGTTGCTTTCGAGCTTAATAGGGCGGCCAGGCGCGCGGAGCTCCACGCTGGCTTTGACCATGTCGGGCTTGCGCCCGGTTTGCGCCTTGCCGTTGGCGGCCAGAATGCCCGTGAACAATTGGGCGTCGATGCGGCCGCCCGCGCTGGTGTGCGCGGTTAATTTCAATTCGCCCGTGTCGCGACCGTTGACCTTCACGCCGCGGCCCTGCGCGGTCAGTTCGAGTCTGAACGTCTCCCAGTCGAGGTCGACCTGTTTCCCCGTGACGACCTTGCCGCTGATCTGGAAATCGGCGTCGGTCTCGCCCTCGATTTTCGTCTCCTTCAACTCGAAGGCCTCGGCGAAATTGGCGAGTGAAATCCGCTCGGCCTTGCCCCCGGCTTTGAACGAATAGTCGTCGAGGTTCATCGAGCCGCTCGCGATCAGACGTTGCGGCGGCGTTTGAATCTCCAACAGTTCGAGCGTCGCGTTCTTGCCTTCGAATTTGACGCTGGTCGTGGCCAGTCGGGCTTCACGGTCCGCGATCTTGCCATTGACCAGATTGAGCCGGCCCGAGCCGAGCGGCTTCGCGGGCAGCCCCGTGAGATGGACTTCGCCTGAAACCGCGCCGGTGATGAATTGATTCGCGCTGGGTGAGCCTGACGCGGCCAGAATCATTTCCAGGTTCATTCGATCGAGCGTAGCGTCGAACCTGCCGGTATTCGCGTTCTGATCGAGCGGCGTCGCGAAGTCGAATTTTATGGATTCGCCGTTGGAGGCCGTGATCGATCCCTTCTCGACGCGCGCCTCGGACGGAGATATGAAGACGTGACCGGCGAGCGAGCCTAGTATCGCGTCGCGCAGCCCGAACATCCCGGCCCTCACGTCGGCCTCGACGGCGGCCTTCTCGATCGGTCCTTTGAGGCGGCCCTCGAATTTGAAATCGCCTAGGACCTGTGGCTCATAGCGTTCTATGTAGGACCGCGCGGTCTCGAAGCCGCGGGCGATCTGAAGGAGACGCTCGGCCGAAGTCGAATTGAGGGAGAGGCGCAGGTCTGAATCGCCGTCTACGGAGAGCGAACCGCCGCCGATCAGCGTCGAGCCTGAAGCCGCTAGTTTCAATTGATCGATGTTAAAGACGCCGTTGACGGCCTTGACCTCGACGTCGCCGGTGATCGGTACCGCCTCGGACGCCTCGTCCGACCTGCCGTCGAAATGGGCCGCGATGCGCCCGTTGAGGCTGCGCGGATCGGCGCCGACGAAGCTCAGGTCGACTTCTCCCCTGATCTTGCCGGAGATCGGCAGTTCCCCCTTGTCCGGGATGACGGCGAAGAGCGCAGTCGCCGACTTGGTCTCGACGTCGGCGAAACTGGCCTTCACTCTCTGCGCCGCGCCTGCGGTGAGCGGCAGAACGTATTCGCCCGCCACGGTCCCGCCGAAGAGAGCGCCCTTGACGTCGCTCAACGTGAGCGCCGCGTTGTCGAACACGGCCACGGCCTCCGCGCCGGTGAATTGCGCGCCGCGAATCTCCCCTTCAGCGAGCGTCGCCGAGGCTTTGACCTCGTAATTCGCGCCGCCGACCTTCGCGGCCAGGTTATTGAGCGACAGGTTATTGAACTTACTCTGAGAGGCCTCGATCGCGGCGACGTTGATTTTAGGGGCGTTGACGGTTATCTCTCCGCCGGCCATTTCGCCCTTGAGGTTGTCGATGACGATCGCGCCGAGTTTCACCTCATCGACCGTCGCCGATCGCGCGCGAATCTGATCGCTTGCGAAGGAGAGCCGGTCGCCGCTGCCCGCTATGGAGAAGGGAAACTTGGCGTCCGACAATTTCACGTTCCCGAACGAGCCTTCGGCGAAACTGGCGCCGCCCTTGAAAGTGTAATTCGCGCCTTCGCCGTCGACTCGGCCGTTGATCGTGGCCCCTCCTTTGAGACTTTTGTTCAAGGCCAGAGCGCGCGACGCTTCGTCGAGTTTCACGCGCGAATCGAAATCGAAGCCGTAGCGCGGCGCGGCCCAATTTTCGATTCGGCCCTTCGCCTTAACTTGCGCCACGTCGGATTCGAGGTTCAGGCCTACGACCTCGAGGCCTTCTTTGGAGACGCGAGCCGCCAGGTCGAGTTTGCCGATCCGGTTTTCGCGGCCCGCGTAACTTACGCGGCCCGCCGCGCTGTCGAATCGCAGATTGACGACTTTCGGATTGTCGGGCCGCGGCTGGGCGGTCGCTTGAATCTCCTGGAGGTCCGCCTCGATTCGCCGCGAAAGGTCTTTGAAGTGGATTGCGCTTCCGTCGAACGCCGCGATCATGCGCGTCGTGTCGAGAGTGATCGCATCCGATTCCGGCGGGATGTAGCGAACGCCGTCCATGTTAGTCCTGCCCTGCAGGTCGGTCTCATAATAGAAATTTCCGCCCCCGACCTCGACATTTTTGATGACGATCTGGCGACTCGTCTCCAGCGCGAGAGGGGCGCTGATCTCTATCAGCGTGTCAAGGCGTTCGACCGTGGCCACAAGCTGGCCCGTCCGCTCGTTGTATATTTTCAAATCGCGCAGCCGCGCTGTTTGCGTGTCCCAGCTTATGCCGAAGCTCCCGATCTCCGCCCGCAGGCCGAATTTGCGGAGCTTGGATTTGATCTCACTAGCGACGTAGTTGTTGAAACTCTCTGATCGAATGTACATCCATGTGGCGAAGGCGAGTGTCCCAACGATCAGTGTCGCGGCCGCGATGGCGAAGATAACGCGTCTGAGCCGGCTTGGGCGCAGAATTGGCCATATTTCCGCAAATGAAGTCGATTTCATGATCAGGACCAAAAAGGGCAAATTTATGAGTGCGACGGGGTGGGTCTTATTGTTTACAAAGTGGCCGCAATGTTCAAGCCGCCTGGTCAAGAAATTCGGTGGAGCGCGGCTATATATTCTTCGGGAGTGTTAACGTTGATGAAGAACCGCTCGGCGTCGCGCAAATTGGCGAATTCGGCGAAGCTGATCCGTCGCGTCGAAACCCGCGAGTAGAGCAAATCGACCCTGAGCTCGTTCGCCGCGAGCATCTGTCCGACCGTCGCCTCCAGAGATTGATCGTAGATCGCGGCGAGAGGCTGCGGACGGTTCGACTGGTCTAGCGGAACCGTAATTGATTGCGGATTGCGGTCAAATTGCGGAGAGGCGGATTGCGGGTTTTCGCCCTGATGAACACCGCAGAGAAACGTCAGTAAATCCGTCGTGATGAACGGAAGGTCACAGGCCAGGATCAACGCCGATTCGCCGGCCCCGCAATGCGCGAGCGCCGTGTGAACGCCTCCGAGCGGGCCGAGGTGTTCATGCAGGTCGAAGATCAACCCGGCGTCGCATGACTCGGCCAGCCTTTCATATCTCTCGATCTGCGGGTTGGCGGCGTTGACGATTATTCCTAAACGCCCGGCGGCGGGGCCGGCCGCGGCGACCACCCGCTCGATCATCGGCGCGCCGTCGATCTCGAGCCATGCCTTGTCTTGTTTCATTCGCGAGCTTCGACCGCCGGCCTGAATGAATCCTTTGATTGCGGATCCTTTGATTGCGGATTGCGGATTGCGGATTGCGGATTGTTGTCCAATATCCATAGTTTTTTATCTTACTTTGCGGCGCGCCGCGCCGCGCCTAATTGTGTGACGGGCCTTATCTCGGCATGTTTCTCAAAATCCGCAATCCGCAACCCGCAATTCGTAATCGCTTATGCTATATTCCCCGGCGAGGTTGCATTATCCGCAATCGGCGAGTTTCAGATCAAAGAGGTGGCGAATTATGAAACGAATGGCGACGCTGATTTCCCTGATTGTTTTGGTGGCGGTTAGCGCCCTTGCTCAGTCTGCATCCCAAACGGGGCAGGACAAACAGTCGAAGACCGAATTTTTCCCAATCGACCAGGTCAAACCCGGGATGCGCGCGGTCGGGTACACGGTCTTTTCCGGCGGGGAGCCTAGAAAGTTCGACGTCGAGATTCTCGGAGTGCTGAAAGGGTTTCCGAGCCCTCAGCAGAACGCGGTCCTGTCGCGGCTTCTCGGAGACGAGCTCGACCACACCGGGGTCTTTCAGGGGATGAGCGGAAGCCCTGTCTATATTGACGGTAAACTGCTCGGCGCGGTCGCGTTCGGCTATCAATTCGCGAAAGACCCGATCGCGGGCATCACGCCGATTCAGCAGATGATCGAGATATTCGAGCAGAAGCAGGGCGGCGACGGCAAGGGGCAAAGGTCGGGGCAGTCAGGGCAATCGGGACAGGTCCGCCAGGTCTCGTTCTCCGAGATCTCATTCAACGAAAACTCGCGCGAATTCGCCGAATTTGTGAAAAGCGTGAGCGGCGCGCCAAGCCACGGCGCGCAGGCCGTGAGCGGGCCTTCAAGCGGTCAGGTCCTGACGCCGATCGCCACTCCGTTGGCGTTCACGGGCGTGCCGCCTGAAGTGGTCGCGAGATTCGCGCCGATCTTTCAATCGTGGGGATTCGCGCCGGTGGCCGGCGCGGGCGGCGCGGCGGAGGCGACCGAATTGAAGAAGGCTGACTCGAACACCTTGAAACCGGGCTCGACAGTCATCGTGCCCCTGGTGCGCGGCGATTACTCGCTGGCCGCCGCCGGGACTGTGACCTATCGAGACGGCAATCGCATCTACGCTTTCGGCCATCCGTTTCTCAGCCTGGGCGTCTCGGAATTCCCGATGCACGAGGGCGAGGTCGTGACTGTGATGTCGTCGAACGCGACTTCTTTCAAGTTGAGCGTTCCGACCGCGATGGTGGGAACGCTGCGCGGCGACCGTTCGACGGGGATTTACGGCGAATTGGGCGTTGCGCCGCGAATGATCCCGGTCGAGGTCAACCTGAAGACCAGCCGGGGCGAGGATCGTAAATACGTGTTCGACGTGGTCGCCGACCGGTTTCTGACGCCGCTTCTGATGCAGATGACCATGCTCACGACCATCGCTTCGACCGAACGAACCATCGGCGATTCGACTCTGCAGATTCGCGGGCGGATCAAAATCAAAGGGCTCCCGGACGTGGAGTTGGAGAACCGCCTGTCGTCCTCTTTCAACGTCCCACTGGCCGCGGCTTTCGCCACCTCGCAGCCGATCAGCGCCATTTTCAACAGCGGCTTCAAAGACCTGCAATTCGAGAAGCTGGTTTACGACATAACGTCGCGCGACGCGCGCAGCACGGGCCAACTCGACCGTCTGTGGGTCAACGACACGGACGTCAGGCCCGGCGAGAAAATAGAAATTCAGGCCTTCGCCCGCACCGAGGGCGGCGGCGAATACGTCGAGCGCATCCCGGTGGAGATCCCCAAAGACGCGCCGATCGGACAGTTGCAAATCATCGTCGGCGACGGCGGCTCGATCCAGGCCCTCGAGCCTCGCTCCGGGTTCACGCCGAAATCGCTCGATCAACTGGTGCGCGAGCTGAACAAGATCCGCAAATCGGACCGGCTCTACGTCCGGCTGGCCCGCGCCGAGAGCGGCGCCATGGTCAAGAATGAAGAGATGCCGAGCCTCCCGCCGTCGGTCCTGGCCACTCTCGGCTCCGACCGCACCATCGGCGGTTACTCGCTGACGCGCTCGGCCACGATCCTTGAAAAAGAGATCGCGCCGGCGGATTTCGTGATCTCCGGACAGAAAACACTGACAGTCAACGTAGTCAATCCATAAAGAATTTTAGCCACGAATGGACACGAATCCCCACGAATGGAAAAAACAAGGGGAGCCATCGACGGATAATGTGGATTCGTGAAAATTCGTGTCCATTTGTGGCTAAATCATCAAGAAAGACAGTCTCAAATTCTCATGCGTAAAACCTTCCTTGTTTTCTTATCCTTCATCTCCATTTCGATTTGGATCGTTTCGGCTTCCGCCGGCGGCCCTATCTTCTGGCGCGTCAACACCCGCGCCGAGATCGAAAGAGGCGACGTCCGCGGCGTTTCGATCGCCGACAACGGCGCGCTCACGCTGGCGCCGGCGCTGATCGAGGTCTTCGACACCAAACAGGCTTACATCTGGTCGGCCGCCGCCGACAAGGCGGGCAACATCTACCTGGGCACCGGGCACGAAGGGCGCGTCTTCAAAGTCGATCCGTCGGGCAAGGGGACGCTGCTCTATAAAACTTCCGAGCTTGACGTAATGGCGCTGGCCGTCGACGCGCAGGGCGCCGTTTACGCGGGCACGTCGCCGGACGGCAAGATATACCGCATCGCCCCCAACGGCGAAGCGAAGGTCTTCTTCGAGCCGAAGACGAAATACATCTGGTCGCTGGCCTTCGACGGGCAGGGGCGATTGCTCGTGGGCACGGGCGACAAGGGGGGGATCTATCGCGTCAACGCCGACGGGAGCGGCGCGCCGTTCGTCACCACTTCGCAAACCAATATCACCGCCCTTCGGGTCGCCCCGTCAGGCGCCATCATCGCCGGGACCGATCCGGGCGGGCTGGTGCTGCGGATTTCGCCCGAAGGCAAGGTCTTCACGCTCTTCGATTCGTCACAGCGCGAGATACGCGAACTGGCGCTGGGTCGCAACGATGAAATCTACGCGCTGGCGCTGGCCGAATCTGCCGGGAGCGGAGCGACAAACGCCGCCCCGGCTTCAGGCGCCGCCGCGCCCCAGGCGCCTGCGTCGAACTCCATCGAGGACGGCAGCGTGACTATCACGATCAGCGACCTGCAAGTGATTGATACTTCGAGCGCGACGCCTTCTGGTTCTTCATCGGCGGGCGGTCAATCGAAGAGCGCCGTTTACCGGCTCGACGCCAACGGGGCGTCCGATACGATCTGGGATTCCAAAGAGTCCGTGGCGTTCGCGCTCACCGCCGACGGCGACGGGCGGGTGCTGGTCGGCACAGGACAGAAAGGGCGAATTTATCAGGCGGCGGCGGGGGAAAAGCCGACGCTCCTCGCCCAGACTTCAGAGGCGCAGACTTCCCGGCTCATTCGAGTAGGCGCTAATCTATTCGCCGCCGCGTCGAATCTTGGGAAACTCTTCAGGCTGTCGAACGAAATGGCGGCGATCGGGACCTACACTTCATCCGTGCGCGACGCTCAGACCTCGGCGGGCTGGGGGCGTCTCTCGTGGGTGGGCGAAGGCGCCATCGAATTGCAGACTCGCAGCGGCAACACCAGCAATCCAGATTCGACCTGGAGCGACTGGTCGGCGCCGATCTCCGGCCCCGACGGCGACGCGATCAAAAGCCCTCCGGCGCGATTCATTCAATGGCGCGCCACTTTGAAGAAAGCCGCAAATTCTCCTTCACCGCGTCTGCGTGAAGTCACTGTCTCATACCTTCCGCGGAATATCGCGCCGAAGATCAGTTCGGTCAGCGTCCTGCCGGCGGGAGTGTCGCTGCAGGCCCTG
>DATCXQ010000753.1:0-8229 GCA_036565725.1 Blastocatellia bacterium | reverse complement strand
GACCGTGCGGAGCGTAGGCCGCCGATAACGTTACTTGCATCTTCCGGCGCGGAAAACCAGTTTTCGACCTCCGCCGGCCCTCTGTCACTGACGACCACTAAATACCCGTCAATAAGGTAACTGCGAGTCTCCGCCTTTAGGTCGCCAGGCTCACTGATGAACCGCACCAAGTCGACATCACTGTATGGGCCAGCGTCTCCGCGCGCACGACTCCCCATGAGGACTATAGACTTCACACCGGGTCGATCGAATCGCTCAATCAGCGCGCTCGCTAACGCGTCTCTCATACGATTTCTCGCAAGGCGTTACTTAACTGCGGCCTTCGGCGGCCTGCATCTAAGCCTTCTCCTCTCCAACTATCAATCTCAACCCTTCGCTTGCTTCGACGCCTTCGTCAGCGCGCCTGACTCGGTCAAAACCTGTTCGAGCTTTGCGCGATTTGACGAGTTCATCGGCGTGAGCGGTAGGCGATAAACCTCTTCGATCATTCCCGTCATCGCCAGCGCGGCCTTAACCGGAATCGGGCTGGTTTCGATAAAGAGCGCTTTGAAGATTGGCGTGAGTTGTCGATTCAATTTGCGCGCCTCATCGAATCGACCTTCGACGCAGGCGTGGCAAAGATCGCTGACTTCTCGCGGCAGCAGGTTCGAGGCCACCGAAACGACTCCGATCCCGCCGAGCGCCGCGACCGGCAGCATGACCGTGTCGTCCCCGGCGAACAGTTTGAACGACCCGTCGAGGAGCGACGCGATCTCGGAGATCTGCGCGATGGCGCCCGAAGCCTCTTTGACGCCGATGATGTTTCCGATCTCGGCCAGGCGGGCGACAGTTGATGGTTCGATGTTGCAGGCCGTGCGGCTCTGCACGCTGTAGAGGATCACCGGCAGTCCGGTCGATTCGGCGATCGCGCGGTAGTGTTGATAAAGGCCTTCCTGCGTGGGCTTGTTGTAATAGGGCGTGACTGACAAGATGGCGTCCGCGCCCAGGCGTTCATAGCGATGAACCTTTTCGATCACCTCGCGCGTGTTGTATCCGCCCGCGCCCGCAACCACCGGTACGCGGCCCTCTGAGGCTTCGACCGTAAGTTCGACGACGCGAGCCTGTTCGTCCTCGCTCATCGTCACGCTCTCGCCGGTGGTGCCGCAGGCGACGATGAAATCAACGCCGTTTTCGATCTGAAAATCGACGAGGCGGCGAAAGGCCGATTCGTCAATCGATTCGTCCTGTTTGAAAGGCGTGACGATCGCCGTTCCGCAGCCTCTCAACCGATCAATGTTTGCCATCTTTGGTCTCCCCTTTCGATTATTGTTATGCCACAGAACCACAGAGGCAGAGAGGCAGAGAGACAGGGAAACAAAGAAACAGAGATGCGCATTTCTGTCTTCCTGTCTATCCACCTCTGCGCCTCAGTGGCTCCATGGCTATATTGATTTAGCTAAAGAGCAGTTCCGAGAATTCGTAAACGCCCTGTTTGTTAATGATCTTTTCCGCCGCCAATACCGCGCCGGCGGCGAAGCCTTCACGGCTGCGCGACGTGTGAGTGAGAGTGATCGTGTCGGCTTCGGAATCAAATCCGACTTCATGTATGCCCGGAATGTGCCCCGCGCGGATGGCCACGGCCTCCGGCGCGCGCTCGCCGTAAATTTCGCGCATCAGTCCTGCGATGACCAGCGCCGTGCCCGACGGCGCGTCCTTCTTGAATTTGTGATGCGCCTCGACCAGGAACGGGTCGTATTGATCGTGACTCGCGAAAAGCGCCGAAGCCTCGCGCACGATCCTGAAAAACAGATTCATCCCGATCGAGAAGTTCGAGCTGAACACGAGCGGAGTGTTGTGGTCGGCGGCCAATCGCTTGACTTCGTCCAGGCGCGCGTACCATCCGGTCGTGCCGACGACCGCCGGGATACGCAGCCCGATCAGGTGGCGCAGGTTTTCGACCGCCGTTTCGGGCGTTGAAAACTCTATAGCCGCGTCAACGCCTTCCAGGTTTTCCGCGGTCAGCCCTTCGCCGTTCGGATTATTGTCGATGTCGAAGCGCGCGACGACCTCGTGCCCGCGCGAGGCGGCTACGCGTTCTATCATCCGCCCCATCTTGCCATAACCTACTATTGCGATCTTCATCCCCTTTACCTCAAGCATTGTCATTCCCCAACCTTAACCGCGAATTCCCCCGCCGCGTAGCGGCGCATTGAATTTAGCCATCGGTTAATGGTGTTTGAGAATAAAATACAACCATGGGTGTAGGGGCGGGTTTTCCCCGCCCTGGTTCGTGACCCGAGCGATAGGGGCGGGGAAAAGGGCGCCCCTACGTTGGATTGCGTGGTTGCGTTTAATTTTCAAAGGCCATAAACCCATGGCTAAATTCAGACGCCGCGATGCGGCGAGGAAGGCGATCCCTGCCGCTCGCCTGGCATCAGGTAACGATCATACCTCATCCCACGGCCTGAGCCTGAGCCGCGGCCTCGAATGTCTCCTCATCCAATTCACTGAAAAACTCAGCGTGCAGCGATCTGACGGCGTTCTCGACGCTAGCGCCGTCGACGATGAAGCTGACGTTGATCGCCGAAGCGCCGTGCGAAATCATCGAGACGTTGATCCGCTCGATGCTCGAAAAAATTCGAGAGGCGACGCCCGGCGTGAATTTCAGATTCTCGCCGACCAGGCAGATCAACGCCGCGTCGCGTTCGACCGAGACCTCGCCCAGAGACTCCAGGTCAGCGACTACGGCGTCCAGGAGCCGCGTGTCGTCGAGCGTCATCGAGACGCTGACCTCGGAGGTCGCGACCATGTCGACCGATGTTTCATGCTTGTTGAAGACGTCGAAGAGCCGCGAGAGGAATCCATGAGCCATCAGCATGCGGTCAGACGTCACGTTGATCACCGTGATCCCGCGTTTGAACGCGATGGCTTTGACGACCGCGCGCGACGGCGGCGCGCTGCGGACAATCGCAGTGCCGGCGGCTTCGGGCCGCCTCGAATTGCAAACGCGCGCCGGAATCTCTCTGGCCATCGCGGGCAGCAGCGTGCTCGGGTGCAAAACCTTCGCGCCGAAATAGGCGAGTTCGGAAGCCTCGGCGAACGAGATGACTTTGACCTTCGCGGCTTCGGGCGAAATGCGCGGGTCGGTGGTCATGATGCCGTCGACGTCGGTCCAGATTTGAATCTCTTCGGCGTCCATCGCCGCGCCGATGATCGAGGCGGAATAATCTGAGCCGCCGCGCCCGATGGTGGTCGTCACGCCCTCGGAAGTCGATCCGATGAAGCCTTGGGTGACCGGGACGCCGCCGTCGGCCAGGGCGGCAGTGAAGCCTTCTTTCAATCTCAGGTTCGCGACGTCGAATTGCGGCGCGGCGCGGGTGAAATCGTCATTGGTCCGCATCATCGGGCGAACGTCTACCCAGACGCCTTTCATCCCGTCTGCACGTAAGGCGGCCGCGACGACCTGCGATGAAAGCAATTCGCCGTTGGACGAGACGGCGTCGGAGAGACGCGGCATGAGCCGGCCCGTTCGGCCGATCTCTTCGAGCGTCAATCGGATGGCGATGAAACGTTTGCCCAGAGCCTCGCGCAGCGATTCGCCTTCTTGCTGCGGCGCAAGTTGATCGGCGGTTTTAAAATGGCGCGCGGCGATCTCGTCCAACTTGCTTTGCGCCGTTTGCATATCGCCCGCGGCGGCCATCCGCGCGCATTCGAGCAAGCCGTTGGTCGTCCTGCCCATCGCTGAAACAACAACCGCCGGCCGGCGATGCGATTGGCGGCGGACGATTGATACCAGGCGGCGGATCGCGGTCGCGTCTTCAACCGAGGTCCCGCCGAATTTCATTACGATCATTTACCTACCCCAGGAATGTGACTAATGAGACTTATAAGACCTATAAGTCCCACTAAGTCTTATAAGCCCCATTCAGAACGACGCAAAGATTGCGCCGCAAAACGAAAAAGGGTTAGCAAGCTATTGCTCGCTAACCCCGTCCTGATCGCGCGCCACACGACGTGGCGGCAAAAATGACTGCGTCGCCGAGATAGCTCTTCAACGCCCGCGGGGCGTTGACAACCTCAAGGATTTAGCCCTGACAGCCAGCCGGCGCGATTGCGAAACATCAGACCAGCTTCGGCGGCTTACCCCTTTCCCTCATCTTCTTTGAGCTTTCGCGCTCTCGGACGAGTTACTCTTGAAAGCCGCGCCTCTACTCGATTACAAATTCGAAAGAACAACACGTTATAAACGATCCCGCATTGTGGCGAATGCGCCGGAGGCTGTCAAGACCGTCCGTTTGCCGGCCCCGGCTTCTGCAAAGTAGTGATCGCCGACTTTGACTCGGCAATCACTACGCGTCTAGACACTAGATCGGTTAGCAAATGCGTGTACGGAACTGTGGCGCGATTTGTTTACTCGCGCCTCTTTCCTGCTTGGACTCCTGATCGGACAGGGCCACAAACAGGGCGATTAAACAAATCGCCCCACACCGTAGGCGCATTTGCTAACCACCATAAGGAAGGTGAGATGAGCGACCAATTTGTATGGCTGGAAGTCGAAACGAAATATCGAGAGACGCGCATGACGAGGCATGGCGAAGAGCTGCGCTGGCTGGTCAACCGCGAAAAGATTTTGAATAAGGCGACCGGCGGCGTCGCCACTCGCGGAACCGTCCGCCATCCGGGCGTCTGCGTAATCGCGCCTTTCGTCGACGACGATCATATAGCGTTGATGCGGCAGTACCGCTACGCGGCTGATAGCGAGTTGTGGGAATTGCCGGCGGGGACTCTCAACGGGCGCGAAGAGAATCAACGAATGACCGGAGCCGAGACGCCTGAAGAGTGCGCCGCGCGCGAGTTGTCGGAAGAGACGGGGTACGAGGCCGAAGTCCTGGAGAAGGTGTGCGAGTGTTACGCGATGCCCGGCATCAGCGACGAGATCATTCACGTCTTCTTCGCGCGTGGACTGAAACGGCGCGAACAATCGCTCGATGACGACGAAATCATCGTCGAAATTCGCGCGTTCAGCGCGGAGGAGCTAGAGGGGATGATCGAGCGCAGAGAGATTCGCGACGCGAAGACGCTGGTAGGATTGTTTTACGCGCTCAGCCAACGGCCCGGCGGTTTGAGAATCGGGCGACGCTGAAAGGCGCGAGGTCAACGGAACTTTCCCCTTTGACGACTAATTCGCCGATCGCCCGGGCGGTAATCGGCGCGAGCAGGATGCCATTGCGATAATGGCCCGTAGCGTAAATCAAACCTTCGACGCGCGGATCGGGGCCGAGTATCGGCAAATCGTCCGGCGCGCGCGGGCGTAATCCGGCCCAGGTTTCGATGACGGCCTGGTCGGCGACGCAGGGCATGATCTCAATCGCGTTATTGATGACAGAAGCCATGCCGCCCGCCGTCACCCGTTTGTCGTAGCCGGCGCGTTCGGTAGTCGATCCGGCGATCAAATATCCGCCGAGCCTGGGAACCAGATACCCGCGTCGCGAATAGATCACGTGGCGCGCGGCCGGGGCTGGCATTTCAAGCGCCGCCATCTGCCCGCGCGCCGGCTCGACTTCAAACCGCTGCGCCTCATCGCAACGAAGCAGGCTCGACCAGCTTCCCGCCGCGATCACGACTGTGCGGGCGTGAATTTCGCCCCGCGCCGTCACCACTCCGCTGACCCGGCTGCGCCCGGCCACATTCTCGGTCAATAACTCTCGCGCTTCGGTGTGCGTCAGGAACTCGATTCCCGCGTTCCGCGCGGCCCCATGCAGCGCGGTCATCAGCCGGCGGTTGTCAACCTGATGGTCGCCGGGAAATTTCAGGGCGAAACGTAGCGTTTGGTTCAGCAGCGGTTCGAGTTTGAGCGCGCTCCCCGCGTTCAATCGCCTTACATTCAAACCCGCCTCGTGAAGCCACTGCCAACGGCGCTCAAGCTCCTCCTCGTCATTCTGAGTCAACGCCAGGCAAAGCGTCCCTTCGTCGCGGTACTCGACGTCAACGCCGCTCGACGCTTTCAGCTCGCGCGCGAAATCGGCGTAAGTCGCAAGGCTGGCCGCGGTGAGATTGAAGAACTCGTCCTCGCGATCGGCCTCCGCCAACGGGGCGAGCATACCGGCGGCGGCGTGTGAAGCTTCGCCCCCAACGCGCCCGCGTTCGACGACGATGACGCGCATCCCGGCCTGCCCCAGCCGCCACGCGACGGCGCAACCGATAACGCCCGCGCCGATGACGACGGCGTCTGTCTGTTCGATCTGCTCGGTCATCTACGCTGGATTCGGTGGAGCTTCTTCTTCGGCGGCCTCTCGTCGCCACTCTTCTCGCATGCGGCGCGCGTTTTCAAGACGGCTGTCGGTCGTGTTGATCTCGTGATCAACCATCGAATCGACCGCGCTCTTGATCCCTTTGAGAATCCGCTTCTTGAAATCGGCCAGCTCGTTGGCCGATTCTTCGGGCAGGCTCGCCCAGAACGCGTCCGCCAGATAATCGAAGGGATCACACACGGTTTGCTGTTTTTCAGACATACGCTCATTCTCCGTCATGGATGGGACTTATAGAACTTATAAGACCTATAAGTCCCCTCCATCATCAATCGTCAATCGTATAAGTAGCCGCGCAAGTGTCGGTTTCCCATACGCGCACTTTGTAAACCTGCGCGCGGTCGTCGTTCACCCGGCATCCGACTTCGCGCAGGAAGAAGGCGGCCATCTCTTCGGCCGACGGGTTTATCTCCACGTCGAAGGGCGGCAATTCATTGATATTTTTGTGGTCCAGATATTCGACCACTTTCCTGGTCGCCGCCTTCAGGTCTTTGAAATCGATCAACAGACCGATGTCGTTAAGCTTTCGCCCGCGCACGTAGACCTCGACTCTGTAGTTGTGGCCGTGCATGTTTTCGCACTTGCCCTGGTATCCGCGCAGCGCATGGGCTGAAGAGAAGCTCATCTCGATCATCACTTCATGCATGGGCATTGAAATTCGTCCTTCTTCGATTCGGTAAATATTTGATAAACGCAATTATAGCACAGGCCCCGCGTTGAAAGTTTCGGCTTTCGAGTTTAGAGTGCGTCCTCCGAGTCGGCGCCGCGAGCGGTAGCGAGCGTGGCCTACGGCAGTTGGCGCATTGATGGCGCGCCGCTCGCGGTACTGATTCGGAGCTCTACTAGTCTTGTATAGATCGAAAAATTTATATGGCGCACAAAATAACCCTCATTCCCGGCGACGGCATCGGCTCCGAGATCACCGGCGCCGTCGTTCGCATCATCGAGGCCTCCGGGGTTGAAATCGAATGGGAGAGCTTCATCGCCGGGGCCGAGGCCCTTTCGCGCTACGGCGACCCGCTGCCCGAACCCGTTCTTGAATCGATCAAGCGAAACCGCGTCGCATTGAAAGGCCCATTGACCACGCCGGTCGGCGCCGGCTTCACCAGCGTCAACGTGCGGCTGCGAAAAACGCTGGACCTTTACGCCAATCTGCGGCCCGTCAGAAACCTGCCCGGATTGGTCACGCCCTTCGGCGACCTGGACCTGGTCGTCGTGCGCGAAAACACGGAAGACCTCTATTCGGGGATCGAACACGTGGTCGTGCCCGGCGTGGTCGAAAGCCTGAAGATCATCACCGAGAAGGCCTCGACCCGCATCGCGCGCTTCGCCTTCGACTACGCGCGCCGCGAGAATCGAAAGAAGGTCACGGCCATTCACAAGGCCAACATCATGAAATTGTCTGACGGCCTCTTCCTCGACTGCTTCCGCAAGGTGGCGGTCGAATACCCCGAGATCGCGGCCGACGACAAGATCGTCGACAACGCATGCATGCAGCTCGTCATGAGGCCGCAGCAGTTCGACGTGCTGTTGCTGGAAAACCTGTACGGCGACATCATCTCTGACCTGGCCGCCGGGCTGGTCGGCGGGCTGGGGGTGGTTCCGGGCGCGAACATCGGCGAACTAGGCGCGGTCTTCGAAGCGGTTCACGGCAGCGCGCCTGACATCGCCGGAAAGAATGTCGCCAACCCGACGGCGCTGTTGCAGACGGGGGTCATGATGTTGCGGCATCTGGGCGAGCGCGCTGCGGCCGATCTGATCGAACGCGCAATGATTCACACGCTGTCGAAGAAGCAGGTGCGAACGCGCGACCTGGGCGGGACGGCCAGCACGACCGAGTATACCGAGGCGATTGTGGCTTCTATGCGGGAGCTTTCGTAGTAAGAGAAAGCGACGGGGTGACGGGGCAACGGGGCGACAGGGCGACGAGGAGAGGGGAAAA
>DATCXQ010000683.1:0-9284 GCA_036565725.1 Blastocatellia bacterium | reverse complement strand
TACACGCGCGGTACTGTATCGGTCTCTATCTCTCCAGCCGAAGGCTACGAATTATCTTCTCGAAAGCTGACCTGTAAACGCCGGATTCATCCTCCGGCGCGATGGTGATGATGTAAAACAACCGCCCCTCGGCAGTGACCGTAGTGTAAGTCTCGTCGATCTCGACGACGCCGTTGATCGCCGAAGGGCCTGAGATTACGGCGTAATAACCCTCCTGCCCGCCGAAATCGATCTGCTGCGGCTCGCGGACGATCTGGAAATCTTGATTGCTTTCGACCTGCTGCTGGATGAATGCTTCGGTGGCCGACTGCAAATCGGACTGGCTGACGTCGCGCACGCCGATGAAAATTCCGTGCGTGACCATCTGGTTATCTTTGTATTTTCCGTAAGCCCCTTTCGGCGCGAAAATCAATTCGGAATCGCTCGCCTTGAGCGCGTCCCAGTTCGCGGGAACCTGAACGGCGAACGATTTATCATTCGGCTGGTAGTCGTCGGATTGCGCCGACGGCCGCGGCGGGCGTGCGCCGAGTTCGATGTCGGCCGGGTCCTCGCCGATCCGTCGCAACCTGCTGTCCTCGCTCAATGACGACTCGCGTCCGGTCAAACGCGATTTGACCGCCTCGAATTCCGGCGTCGTGTGAACCGGATTCGTGGAGATGGGCAGTCTTGAAATCTCTTCGGTGATGTATTTGACCCGGTTCCCGGGGTCGGGGTGATCGCTAATCATTTCGGGCACGCGCTGCCCGCCCTGCTCCTCGAGCGTTTTAAAGAAATTAGCCATGTCGCGCGGGTCGTATCCGGCTTCGACCATGATCCGCGCTCCTTCCAGATCGGCTTCTTTTTCGGCGGCGCGCCCGTATTTCAAAAAGAGCATGTTCGCGCCAAGCCCGCCGATGGCCTCGACGGCTTGGCCCAGATCGGTATTTTCGCCGGCCCCCGCGATGCCCCCCAAAATACCAAGCCCCGCTTGCGCCAGTCGCGCTTTCGACGCCTGGTTGGTGCCGTGACGCAGGGCCACGTGCGCGATCTCATGCGCCATCACGCCCGCCAATTCGCCCTCGTTGCGGGCGGCCGCAATCGCGCCGGCGTTGACGAACAGAAACCCGCCGGGCAGGGCGAAGGCGTTGATCTCGCGCGTCGCGACAACTCGAAATTGATACGGGAATCTTTCGCCGGCGGCCTTCGACGCCAGTTTTGCGCCGAGTTGTTTGACGTAACCATCAATCTCCGGATCGTCGAGCATCGGCGTTTCGGTCAGAATCTGCTGAGCCGATTGGCTGCCTATCTGAACGTCCTGCTCCGGGCTGAAAAGATTGAAGCCTGGCTTGAAACGCGGCTGCGAACGCGAACCCGGCGGCGCCGGCGTTCCGCCTTGCCGCGACCCGCTACAATTCATTTGCCCGACGAGTAACGAAACTGCTAATAACGACAATGCGACTCTGCGTCCGATCATACCTGGGGCCTCCTTGATTGCGGAATGCGGAATGCGGAATGCGGAATGAAGGGGCGAAGGGTGATTCGATTATCCGATCACCAACTCACCCCTTCACCTTTTCACCACTTCATTCCTTCATTCCGCATTCCGCATTCCCACTTCTACTGCTTCATAAACTTCAGAGAAAGAGAATTGATGCAGTAGCGCAACCCGGTCGGCCGCGGCCCGTCATCAAAGACATGGCCGAGATGCGCGCCGCAACGACTGCACAACACTTCGACGCGGCGCATGCCGTGACTAATATCGGTTTCGGTCTCAACATTCTCTTTCGTCACCGGCTCCCAGAAGCTGGGCCAGCCCGTGCCCGAATCGAATTTGGTTTTCGAGCTGAAGAGTTCCTGCGCGCAGCCGGCGCAGACGTAGACGCCCTTGTCGTGATTATCCCAGTATTCCCCGGTGAAGGCGCGCTCGGTACCCTTCTTGCGCATCACATAGAATTGCTCCGGCGACAATATCTTCGCCCATTCCTCGTCGGTCTTGACGACCTTTTCGACATTCTTCGACTCCATCTTTTTTCCGTCCTTCCCTTTCGCTTTTGGTACTTGGTTCGGCGCTTGCGCGAGGCAGAACGCGCCGAGAAACAGACATCCAGCTAAAATAGAAATAGCCTTTTTCATCATCTATCCTCCTGAAATGTTAAGCCTCCGTACTTCCACAGCAATCTAGGATTTTTCATACTCTTTTCGCAACCGGCGCGCCCCATAATTTCCACGTTGACAGAACGGGCAGCCACAAGGCCTCCTGCCGTGCGCTCCTGGGTAGTATCGCCAACCTATAACTTGCGGGAGAATTCTTGCCCGATGAATTTCCGTTTTCCCAATGCGCCTTGGAATAATGACCTCATATCCTTCCTGGTTTTCGCTTCCGGACATCAACGCCGCGGCTTCAGCGGCCGTCATTTGCTGGTGTGATTGGTTGTAATGTCCGACCCAGACAATCTCCTCGTCTGGGATACGAAAGTATACGCCTGCTACCGTCCCGGGCCCACGACGCTTTAGCTCGCGGAGCCACTGATGTGAAACGAAAAAATTTCGAGTGACAGGCATTGCGTAAATGCCATGCGGGCGTCCGGCCTGCTTTCTGAGTCGTGAAATGCCATTGCGAAGAATCGCTTTTATGTTTTTCTCCTGCGTGAGATGTACAAACATTGGCATGGCAGTCACTGCAGCTTACAAGAATAGTATCTCCCGATCATGATTTGGGTCCACTCGCGGCCAGGTGTTTCTCATAGGCTTTCGTCTCAATGATGTCCCTGATCTCGCCAATGATCTGTTCGATCTCTTCATCAGTGTTGAAAAAATGCGGGCCGATGCGGATGCCCGCGCCGGGGCGATGATCAACCAGAACGTCGCGCGCCGCCAATTCGCGGACGACCTCGCCCGCGTGCGGAGCGTCAATGATAACCGAACCGCCTCGTTTCGATGAATCCCGCGGCGAATTGACGCGCCAGCCTTGTTCGTCGGCCAACTCGATCAAACGCTCGGTCATGCGGATCGATTTCGCGCGGATGCGTTCGACGCCGATCTCGTTGATGATGTCATAACCGCTTTCGGCCGCGTAGAGCGCCGGAATCGCCGGCGAGCCGTGCAGGAAACGGTGAATGTCGCTTGCGTAATCGATCTCGCCCGGCTCGAACGCGAACGGCGCGCGATGTGCCATCCAGCCAGTGACTTTCGGTTCGAGCCTGTCGCGCAATTCGGGCCGAACGTAGAGATAGCCCGCCCCCGGCCCGCCACACAGCCATTTCACCGACCCTCCCGTGGCGAAGTCGACGTCAAGATCTTTGACGCTGAACGGGACCGCGCCCGCCGACTGATAGGCGTCGAGCACGACCAGCGCGCCGACGCGATGCGCCTTCTCGACGATGGCCTTGACGTCTTGGATGTAAGCGCTCTTGAAGAGGACATGCGAAATCGGTACGAGCAGCGTCTCCTCGTCAATCGCGTCGACCATCCGCTGGGTGTCAATGGTGATCCCGTCTTCGCTCGGGACCTCGACGACGCGGGCGCCGGCGGCCCGGGCATGGGCTTCATAAACGTACATCACCGACGGAAAGTTCATCGCCTCGTATACGATCTTGTTGCGTTTTTGCGATAGATCGAAGCACGAAATGATGATCGATTGGCAGACCGAGACGTTCTGATGCATCGCCACCGACTCCGGGTCAGCGCCGATGATCCGCGCTATCTTGTCGCCGGTGGAAACAGGCATCTCCCACCAACCTTCCTCCCAGGCGCGAATCCCTCGTGTCGCCCACCTGTCCGCATAATCGCGCAGGCGGTCGTAGACGGCCTTGGGCATTGCGCCGAGTGAATGATTGATCAGGTAGAGTGTCTTTTCGAGAATCGGAAATTGTGAGCGGTAAGAAAGAAGTTCGTCCATGGAGTCCTCCACGAATTGGGGTTTAAAGGTTTGGATCATTGCCTGCCAAACTTGTCGTACATCAAGCGTTGGTCTTTGCGGCGCAACACATGCGGCGGTAACCCATAACTTATATGCCCGGTGGCGCCAAGATCTGGATTTCGCAAGGCGCCGACTGGATCAGTACCGCGAGCGGTAGCGAGCGGCCGTTAGCGAAGTCTCCGCTCGCTACCGCTCGCGGTACTAACTCGTCGCCTCAATCCATATCTTGCTGTGCCCAACGTATAGTTCCTTCGGTAAAGGGCGCTTTAACACTCAGCTACCGGCGCTTCGGCCACTTCCAAACACTCGAAGAAGCGGTCAGCGTCTTCAAAATCAGGAATGACATGTTTCGCCCCGACCTCGCGCAACGCCTCGGCCCGCGCCCCATTTGCGACGCCGATGAAAGCCAGTCCGAGTCGCGCCGCCGTCCTGACATCCCAGACGCCATCGCCCACAGAGACGATGCGATCGAAATTTTCGAAGCTGTAAGAGACGCGCGAACGCGAGATGGCCGCGCCGACTATCGATTCGCGTGCGATTCCGTCTTCGGCGAAGCCGCCGGGAACGCCATGATAATTGATGCTCGCGGCGCGCAGCTTCACTTCGGCGGACGGCTGCCAGCATCCGGTGGCGATCGCTTTGGCCCAGCCGCGGCCCTCCACAAGCCGGTTGAAGGTCTCGGCGGCGCGGGGAATCTCCGCGAAAAACGATTGGTCAAGCCGGTGGTGCTCTTCCAACAGATCGACCAGGCGCTTTTTGATCACGCCCGATTCGTGGTCGCCCGGGTCTCGCCCGAAATAATACTGGAACAGGTGCTGCGTGACGCCAGAATCGCTGACGTGCGGACAATCGATCCAATGATCGGCGAGGACCTCAAGGCCGTGAGTGTCGGCGAAAGCGCGAGTGAAGCAGATTTCGTCGATGCGACTGGTTTGCGTCAGAGTTCCGTCAATGTCAAAGATTACGAGTTTCATTTATCGATTTACTTTCGGTTCGTGGCCGATCAGGTTTCAGTCAACAGCGATCTGGCCGCCCACAACTCGGGAAAAAATTTTTTGTCGAGCGTCATTTTCAGGTACGATGCGCCGCCGCTCCCGCCCGTGCCCATTTTGACGCCGATCGTCCGCTCGACCATCTGGATGTGGCGAAGACGCCAGCCGACGATCAGCTCATCGAATTCGGTCAGCCGTTCGCAAACGTCAATCCAGTCGCGGTGGCCGCGCTCGTCACGATAGACGGCCAGAATGGCTTCGGCGCGGGCCTGGAATCGCTCTTCATCCATCGCGTCTGGCCGCAACGCGGGCATGACATCGAGCGCCGTCAGGGCGTCGAAGAAAACGTCGCGCAGCGAAGGCTCGCGTAAACGCCGTTCGAGCTTGGCATGCATCTCCGGCGTCGGCTCGTGGTAATGCAGCATCCTTTCGTCCTTCAAGCCGCAGAGGAATTCTATCTCACGAAACTGCTCGGATTGAAAGCCGCTCGCCGGCCGCAGCCGCCCGCGAAAGGCCAGGAAATGGGTCGGCAACATGGTCTCCAGAATAGTGAACTGCTCGACCAGCACGCGCGCGATCTCGGTGCACCGCCGCAACAGCCGCGCGGCCTCGTATATTTCATCGCGCGACCTGGGACTCGCCGCCGCGTCGCGCAGGTTGATGATCACCGCGTCAAGTTCGTGCAGCAACTGCTTGAACCAGAGTTCGTAGGTCTGATGGATGATGATGAAGAGCATCTCGTCGTGATGCTCCGGCTGCGATTGCAGATGTTGGAGGCCGATCAACTCCGGCACGCGCAAATACGCGCTGTATGTCAATTGGTCAGAGGTCGGCGTGATCGGAGATTCCGCATTCATTTCGATGTCCGCCCGTATTTAAAAATCGCGCCGCTCGTCCCCACAACCCAGCCGCAGTCGGGCGCGATGAAAAACAATCTCGAAAGGTTCCCGCGCGCGCTAAGTTCGACGTTCTCCCACGTCGCGCCGCCGTCGGTCGTATGCAGCAGCAGTCCCCGGTCGCCGGCTATCCAACCCTCCCTTGGGCCTTCTTTCGCGTTCAAGAACACCACGTCGTTGAGATTCAGTTCCACACCCGACGTTTGTCGCCGCCATCGGGCGCCGCCGTTCGCCGTCGAGATGATAGCCCCCTTCGCCCCGACGGCCCAGCCACGTTGCGAGTCGACGAAATGAACGGCGCGCAGCGCCTGTGCGCTTCCCGACGATTGTTCGTCCCAATTCCGCCCGCCGTCAACGGTCCGCAAAATGGTTCCGCCGGCGCCCACCGCCCAGGCGTGACTATCGTCAATCACGGCCACATCGTTAAGCAGCTTGCGCGTAGGCGCCTCTTGCAGCGCCCATGTGGCGCCGCCGTCAATCGTGCGCTGAATCGTCCCCGCCTCACCGACCGCCCAGCCGATCTGATCATTCGCAAAAGACATTCGCAAGAGTATAGAGACGGGAGGGCGCCGCAGCGTTCCAGCTTCCCAATTCGCGCCTCGATCTTTGCTCATCATCAGAAACACTCTCTCACTCCAGTCAATGTCGCCCCTGCGGTTGAACAACCCGTATTCGCCAAGCAGCAGCCCACGACCGGAATTAAAGAACCAGACGTCATTCAGGGCTTCATTCCTCTGACGTTCCGGCAGCGTTTGGCGAAGCCATTTCGCCCCGCCGTCTTCGGTCGAAAGCAGCGTGCCATTGCTTCCCGCCACCCATCCGTGATCGCGGTCAACGAAAAAGACGGCGGAGAGTTTAGCGAGCGCGCCACTCGATTGCGCAGTCCATTCGGGTCGCTGGGCCGGCGTCAAAAGACTTGCGCTAGACGAGCTACGTTCGAATGAACGCCAAGAGGAAGCCAAAAAGGCAAGAACGACAAAAAGGGCAAAGAGGGAGCGGATTATGGGGAGTGGGGATTTCGGATTGCGGTGCGCGGAGTGCGGATTTCCGGTTTCGGGTATATCTATCCGTGTTTGTCGAGTAATCGCTTTTACCTTCGGTTCATAGGCGTTCATCGTATAAATCTGCAATCTGCAATCTGCAATCCGCAATCCTCAATCCTCAAGGGGAGCCTTGAGCGCGATGATGCGCTGAAGTACGATGTCTACTTTACCAGAAAAATTCTGTGAGCATCTATGTCTAATGCTATTTCAGTCGACCGGATCAGCAAAAGTTACGGCGATTTCGTGGCGGTCAACGAGCTTTCGATGGAGGTTAAAACCGGGAGCATCTTCGGCCTGCTGGGGCCGAACGGCGCGGGCAAATCGACCACGATCCGGATGATCGTCAACATCACCATGCCAGATTCCGGTCAAATCACGCTCTTCGGCCGGCCGATGAGCGCGAAGTTGCAGGAGCGCGTGGGATATCTGCCGGAAGATCGCGGCCTCTACAAGAAGATGAAGGTCGGCGAACAGCTCGCTTTCTTCGCCGAGTTGAAAGGCCTCCCGGGACAAGAGGCCCACAGGCGCATCGACGCGTGGCTCAAACGCATAGAAATGACCGAGTGGAAGAACAAGAAATGGGAGGAACTGTCGAAAGGCATGCAGCAGAAAGTCCAGTTCGTCTCCACCATCCTGCATGCGCCCGACCTGGTCATTCTCGACGAGCCGTTCTCAGGCCTAGACCCGATCAGCGCCGGCCTTCTAAAAGAAATCGTCCAGGAGTTGAAGGAGAACAACAAGACCATCATCTTCTCGACCCACCTCATGGAACAGGCCGAAGAGCTTTGCGACGAAATCTGCCTGATCAACCACGGGCGCAAAGTCCTCGGCGGCCCGGTGCGCGAAATCAAACGCGGCTTCGGATGGCGCTACATCGCGATCGACGGGGATAATTACGAGCCGACGCTCAAAAATAATATGCTGGTCAAAGAGTTCACGCCCAACCGCGATCACGCTGAGATCATCTTGCAGGACGGCGCCGATCCGCAGTCGCTGCTCCGGCAATTGGTCGCCGACGGCGCGCGCATCACCAGGTTCGAGATGGTCGCGCCTTCGCTCAACGAAATTTTCATCGAGAGCGTGAATAGGGCGAATCAACGGTAGTTAGACAACTGGAGGGAAAAATATGAACAACCCGTTATTAATTTTTCTCGCCACAATGGTCCTAGCGTGGTTAAATCCCAGCGCCGATGCGACTCTTTCTCAACAACGGCGGCAAACCAAATCGGCGGGCGCCGGTCTGGCGCTAGAGGTCACATACTATCAGGGTAGACCGCCGATTTATGGACAAGTCATCGGCTCGTCTTCGTATGTGTTCTTCCGCCGTGCGCCCTCCTGGACGCCTCCCGCCGGCTCTTTCCCAGTCAGCGCTGTCAACTTTCGCACTCGTTTAGAAGGCGACGCGGTTCGAATCGCAGTATCCGTGTTTTTAGGCGCACAGTCCGAAGGGAAAGTAGAGCTCGTCTCCACTCATCTTATTCACGAGAATGAGAAGATCACTATCAGCGAATTAACACGATTTGGAGTTGAGCCTTTTGAAGTCAAAGTGGTGAGAGTCACAAATAGTCTTGATATTCGGCCACAAATAACCAGTCAGGCCGGATCAATAGCAGTTGTCGGTATTGTTCCAAGGAATTCGACACTCCCTTCCTACATAGTATCGGTGCAAAATCTCTCCGGCCAAAACGTCATGGCATTAGGGGTTGAAGTGCTCTTGAATGGCCATAAACGGCGCATTTCAATGCCGCAGGGGAAGGAAGGGAGACCTCTTATTGCGCCAGGGGCGGTTTACGAACTCAGCGCGTCTGGCGGGACAGAGGCCCTACTTATCCCAGAAGGTAACCGGCCATATTCACATCCGACTCAAGAAATCGTCATCACCGCCGCAATGTTTGAGGACAACTCTTACGAGGGAGACGCAAAAACCGCGGCCCTTTTCAGAGCGTTTATGACCGGTCGAAAAATACAGGTCGCCAG
Source organism: Blastocatellia bacterium (assembly GCA_036565725.1). GTDB lineage: Bacteria > Acidobacteriota > Blastocatellia > RBC074 > RBC074 > JAJVID01. The sequence continues at coordinate 478 of DATCXQ010000683.1, read as the reverse complement.
GCTGCTCCCGTTAATGCAGGCGGCCGCCGACCCAACCGAGTCGGATGTCTCGGCGGCGGCGAACAGGCTCATGACGCAAGTATCTTCTCTCAGTATTGAGGCGGAAACATCCTTGGTGGACCGATTGCTGGTAGATTTCCCTACTCTAAGCGCGGATGAGAGAGAGAGGCTAAAGAAAGGAATTGAAGCCACATTGAGTATTGTGAAAAATGATCTGCTCAGAGAGCTTCAATTGTTTGTGAAACCGAGATCGCAATCACTCGACGCGCAGGCGTTTAAAGCGTGGTTAAGGGTTAATAAAGAGAAATATGAAAATTGGCTCTCAAAGTTGTAATGCTTGAATCATGAAACGCAAATCGAAACGAGAACTGGTTCTGGACATTTACGACAACGAGGCGATGGGTGAAGTCACCGCGCGGGAGATCGCCGTCATCAACCAGGCTCTGATCGAGGAGTATGGCGAGGGCGGGGCGATGAC
>DATCXQ010000675.1:0-3391 GCA_036565725.1 Blastocatellia bacterium | reverse complement strand
TAGGGGCAGACCTATGTGTCTGCCCCGGTCTGGCAATTGCGCCGCTGCGGGGCAGACACATAGGTCTGCCCCTACGCTATCCACTTCTTGGTGTGCCCGGCATATAGATGGCGTCGCTTCCCCGTTGTTTGAGCGAGGCGTTATACTCGCTCCAGTTGCGGATGCGGTAGGTGGGGATTCTTCACGACATAAAAAACAAACAACGTCACGTCGTCCGCAACTCTTTACTCAGACAGGAAGATGTCAGGTTGGAGTAAAGCGCACGCCCGCGAAAGAAGATTTTCTGTACTCCGCCGCTTGCCGAAGCGGGATTCGCTGGCGCCAGGCGCCTGAACCACAGCCTCGACTGAGGGCAAGACATGAAAGAACTTTTGACCATTCGTGATTGCTTCAAATTACTCATGTTGGCGGCAGTCGGCGGAATAGTCGTGATCTCCGGCGCCTTGCCGCATCGTTTTGCCTGGGCCGTCAAAGCCACGCAGTCAGCGGACGCCGCCAAAATCGAATTCTTCGAAGCGAAGGTTCGTCCCCTGTTGGCGACGCGCTGTTACGATTGTCACACAGACTCCGCCAAAGGCGATCTTCGTGTGGATTCGCGTGAAGCGATGTTGAAGGGCGGGCGGCGCGGTCCTGCAATTTTCATTGGCAAACCGGAAGAAAGCCTGCTCATCAAGGCTGTGGCGCATACGCACGAAACGTTGCGGATGCCAATAGGCGCCCCGAAGCTCAACGACCAGGAAATCGGCGATCTGTCGCAGTGGGTCAAAGACGGAGCTTACTGGCCGGCGGCGACGGCGGCGAAAAACAATTACCTTATCAAGCCCGAACACAAAGCTTTCTGGTCATTTCAACCAGTTCGCAATCCCGCCGTTCCAACCGTCAAAGGCAAAACCGGGAATGCGCCGACCACGGTTGACGCGTTCCTGTTGGCTAAACTCGAAGCCAACAACCTGACGTTCAATGCGCCCGCGGACAAGCGCACATTGATTCGTCGCGCGACTTATGATTTGACAGGCTTGCCGCCAAGGCCGGAAGAGATAGACGCCTTCCTCGCCGACCGGTCTTCCGGCGCCTTTGCGAAAGTAATTGATCGGCTGCTGGCCAGTCCGCATTACGGCGAACGTTGGGGGAGGCATTGGTTGGACGTCGCGCGGTATTCCGATACGGTCGGGATGATTGACGCCGGGCGCAATACTCAGGGCTGGTTTCCGTATGCGTACACTTACCGCGATTGGGTGATTCGCGCCTTCAACGAAGACTTGCCGTACGATCAATTCATCCTTCAACAACTGGCGGCGGACAAATTGCCGAACAATGATCCGCGCAATCTGGCCGCGCTCGGTTTTATCAGTCTGGGTCGCGGCGGTTTAGGCGTGAACCAGCACGAAAAAATTGACGACAAGATTGACGTCGTCTCGCGCGGGTTGATGGGGCTGACTGTAAGCTGCGCTCGCTGCCACAATCACAAGTTCGATCCGATCCCGACCAGGGATTACTACTCTTTCTACACGATCTTCAGTAACTCGCGCGAGCCGAAAGAGCTTCCGCTGCTCGACCCCAAGGCCGACCTCACTATCTGGGAGTCCGAAGTCAAAGCCGAGGAGAAAAAGGTCGAAGCCGAAATCGCGAAGCTGCGCGAGAACCGCTATCCGAAACTGAAAGAGTTGTACCGTACCGCGCCCGAGGTCGCGAAAGGTCTGCGCGGCGTATACGAAGCGCGCGAACTGAATAAAGACGACGAGCTGGAAAAGTTCGCGCGGGAAAAAGATTACAACGCCTACATGCTGAAACGCTGGCGCGCCTATTTGCAGAAAACTGGCGAAGATGGCGTCTGGGCCATTTGGCGCAGGCTGGCGTCGATCCCCGAAAAAGATTTCGAAGCCAAAGCTTCGACCGTTTGGGTTGGAATGGAAATGAATGGAATCAACCCGGTGGTGGTCAAGGCTTTCCAAAAAGTTCCCGCGTCCATGCGTGACGTGGCGGAGACGTATGGGGCCTTGCTGGCCACATATGACAAGGCCGAACAGCTTAAAGATGCGAACGAAGAGGCCTTGCGGCAGGTTCTGCGCGGCCCAGACTCTCCCATCAATTTTCCGTTCAGCGATTACGACAGCGTGCGCCTTTCGACGGACAAACAAAACGAAGACGGCAAGCGCCGCCCGCTCGAAAGCCTGGTTCTCACCCAGGCCTACCGCGGCGCGCCGCCACGCGCGCAGGCCGTCGAAGACGTTCCAGATCCCAAACCCGGGGCGGTCTTTCTACGCGGCAAGCCTGAAAATAAAGGCGAGGAGGTCTACCCGCAATTTCTGCTGATCCTCGCCGGCGAAAATCGCCGACGCTTCACCCAGGGGAGCGGCCGGCTTGAACTCGCGCAGGCGATCGCGAGCAAAGACAATCCGCTGACCGCGCGCGTGCTGGTGAATCGCGTGTGGATGCATCATTTCGGCCACGGTCTGGCGCGCACGCCTAGCGATTTCGGCACACGCGGCGAAGCGCCGACGCACCCCGAATTGCTTGATTATCTGGCGCGCTACTTTGTCGAAAACGGCTGGTCGATCAAGCGGCTGCACAGGTTGCTGATGCTTTCGCGCGTGTACCAACAGTCCAGTCAGGACAACGTCAGGGCGCGCCAGTTCGATCCTGAAAACAAATTGTTATGGCGTATGAATCGCCGTCGCCTGGATTTTGAAGAGCTGCGCGATTCGTTACTTGTCGCTGGCGGCAAGCTGGATCGCACGACGGGCGGCTTGCCGGCGCCCGCGATCGCATGGCCGTATTCCAATCGTCGCACGGTCTATTCGTTCATTGATCGCGCGCTCGTGCCGAATGATTTTCGCGTCTTCGATTTCGCCAGCCCCGACGCGCACAGCCCGCAGCGGTACTTGACCACCGGTCCGCAACAGGCGTTGTTGATGATGAACAGCCCGTTCGTAATCGAACAGGCGAAAAGCTTGATGCAACGGCCTGAAATCGCCGCCGAGAAAAATCCGCGGCGGCGAGTCACAAAGCTGTATCGCCTGCTTTACGGACGCGCGCCGAGCGCCGATGAAATCATGCTCGGGTTGAATTACGTGAATGACCCTGCGAACAGCGTAGCCGGCGGAGCCACGATTGACGAACAGAAGTGCGCCGCGTGGCAGTACGGACAAGGCGATTACGACGAGGAAGCGCGCCGAGTCAAAACATTCAAAACGTTTGAGTGGCGCCTGGACGGCGAATGGCGCAACACTCCGATGCCCGGCGACCCGCGTACCTCGCCCGCGATTTTAAATAGCAAAGGCGGTCTGACTTACGACGGTAAAAAGAATGCGCTGATTCGTCGTTGGGTCGCTCCATTCGACGGGCGCGTTTCGATCAGCGGCGTACTCGAACAAAACTTCGAGAACGGCTG
>DATCXQ010000672.1:0-2699 GCA_036565725.1 Blastocatellia bacterium | reverse complement strand
CGTCGCTCCGCGACTGGATAATCATTCGCCACTCGACCGGCGTTAAAACGCCGGCCTAAGCTCAACCGTCGCTCCGCGACGAAGAAGCGCCTCTCTGGGAACGCAAAAGATTTGGATAATGACGAGCCTCAAAGTCAGGCTACCGCCACATTCCGTACACTGATCTGATATCCGCTCTAAATAAGCGGAGAGTGAGGGATTCGGCGCCACCGACTTTCGCCAACTTGCGCCAATTCAGCTACATGCGCTGGAACCCGCATTAATATTGGCTTCCGCGCATTTCTATCGTTTCTCTCCAGACCCTCTAATTCTCTCTGGTACGTGATAGGAATAGACACCAAATAGACACCAAACAAGAGGGCGTGTTAAGACTCGCATCCCGCCAATTTGAGACTTTAGAGACGCTGACGTTCGTTTTCCGAAACCGGTGGCTCAATCTCGTACTCGTCGTGATGGTGCGGTCCTCAATGATGATCGAAGACGCGTTCCAGCGAGTCGTCGCCCTCCACAACGCCGACGTCGAAGAGATCGACCGCCTGGCGTTCGATCTCCCGAAACCGCGTAAACATAGCCCCCGATATAACAGGTTGGTGTCGTGCCGATTGATCTCCTGCGCCCGGCGCAACTCGGCGCTGGCAACACTACTGTTTTCAACTATCAACGCTACGGCGCCAGGCCGATGCCGCGCAGCAGCTCAATAAAGCGCGGGTCTGAGCGTAACGGGTCGTAGACCGGGTCAACGCCAATACTAAGCAGATGGTCGGAGCGCTCCTCGTAGGCTTTGCGCAACCACTCGAAGGCCCGGTCTTTCTCGCCGAGGCCGATATGGATTCTGGCGATGTAGGCCGGCGAGACCCGTTCCCGTTTGGATAACGCCTCCAACTCCCGCAGGATCTTCAGCGCTTCGGCTCGTTGGCAGGCCCGCGCATAAACATAGGCCGCCCAGGCCCGATTCGTGTAGTGCGAGCTCACCGCAAGCGCCTGGCGCATTTCATTGATTGCTTCCTGGTTCCGTCCCTGCTGGCTGAAGATGAGCCCCAGAGCGCGATGCAACCCGAAATTGTCGGGGTATAGTTCGAGCGTCTTCCGGTGCTGCGCGACCGCCTGGTCGTAGCGGCGCGCGAAATAGAAGACCCTACCTTCCGCCGAACTGAGTCGAGTCGAAAGCGGATCAAGCTCCTTCGCCAGCCGTAGTTCGCGCTCGGCCTCTTCAAACCTCCCCCGCTGAAGCAGGAGATTGGCGTAAGCGACGCGCCCGTTGACGAAGTTGGAATTCAGTTCGATGGCGCGCTTGAGTTCGCGCTCGGCCCGCACCCAATCCCAATCACCCCACAATTTGACCAACGCCAGCGAGAAGTGGGCTTCGGGGAGCGCCTCATCCATTTGAATAGCTGTCAGGGCCGCCTGCCGCGCTTTGGGCATGGCCTCGCCGGGCGGCAGATACTGGGCGGAAAAAGTAGCGTAGACATGGGCGATCCCGGCATAGGCCAGAGCGTAGCTCGGATCGAGCGCAACAGCTTGATTGAAATAATCGAGCGCCTTCTCCTGGCTCGCGCGCGTCTCCTGGTTATACAAATGGTTGCCCCGCAAGTAAAGCTGGTAGGCCTCGCTGTCGGCGGTCTGGCGTTTGGCGATTTGCCGCTGCTGAGCGCCGCTCAGTCTCAGCCGCAAAGCGGCGCTGATTTCGCGCGTGATGTCGTCCTGCACGGCCGGAAGGTCGGCGAGCGAACGTTGGTATTGCTCGCCCCATAATCGCGCCCCGTTCGACGCATCTACCAGTTCCGCGTGGATGAGCAAACGCTCGCCCCGCCGCTCGACGCGCCCCGTTACCACCGCGCGCACCTTGAGCGCCGCGCCAACCTGACGCGGGTCAGCATCGCGTCCTCTGTAAGTGAAGACGGTGCTGCGAGCCATCACGGTCAACGCTGGCAGTTGCGACAAACTGTCGATCAAACTCTCGGTGATTCCGTCAGGCAGATACTCCATCTGCGGATCATTGCTCGCGTTGGCGAAGGGCAACACCGCGACGGAATCTATCGCTCCGCCGCGCGTCGCAAACCATTGCCGGCTCCACAACAATCCAGCGCACACGAGCGCAATCATCGCCAACGCGAGCGCGATGACGCGAGGCCGATTGGGGAGCCGGTTGAGCCAATACCCCGTCTCCGACGTCTTTCGGGCCGGAAGCGACAGCGTGCTGGCGGTTGCCTGGCCGTCATCTCCGCGCGCGCCGCGACCGACCATCATCGTGAGAGAAGCCTTGCCGCGCCCGGATGATCGCCCGGAGCGAGGCAATTGCGCCTCTAGCTCCAACCGTTGTTTCAGTTCTTTGAGGTCGCTCTGCAACTCCGCGACCTGTTGGTAACGTTCGTGAGGCGCCTTGACCAGCGCCCGTCCGACAATGCCCGCCAGTTCGCGGGGCAACCTCCGGATGAAATGATCGAGCGGCGGCGGCTCCTGATTGAGCAGCGCGGCGATCACGTCGTTGGCCGAAGGGCCGGCGAACGGTTCGCGCCCGGCGATCAGTTCGTAGACCACCACGCCCAGGCTGAAGACGTCGCTGCGCGCGTCCACATCGTATCCTCGCGCCTGCTCAGGCGACATATAACTGACCGTGCCCATGACGATCCCCGGCTGCGTCTTCACAGCTTCGAAGCTCAAGCGCGAAACTTTGGTCGTCGCGTCCAGACGCTCGCTCA
>DATCXQ010000669.1:0-2686 GCA_036565725.1 Blastocatellia bacterium | reverse complement strand
GCTGGCCGCTCTTGAAAGAGATGTCGAAACGGCGAATGCAGAGGTGGACAAGCCGTTCAGGCGGGCCGAAGAACTGGAACAGAAGCGCCAGAAGCTGCGCGAAATCCAGCGGAGCATCGAAGAACTATATGATCAGAATCCCGGGCGTGACGTGCGCAAACTGGCGAGCCGGCTAGAAACGCTGAAGCCGGTAATGACCTTCGTCCAGGGGGGCGCTTACGACATCGCGGAGATCCGGCAGAGCATGGCGGATGTCGCCACGAACAAGGCGGCCTTCGACCGATGGCTGTTGGCTTTACAGAACTCAGGCATCGTGCATCTCCATGAGCACGACGACATCGTGCGGCGCGGTGATCCGGAGGCGTATGTTCACGATCACAAGACTGGTCGTTACTACTCCGACCTTATGATGAAGCAGGGATGGGAGCCGAAAGCGGCAAGCGTCCCGCCGATCACAGCATTTATCGAGGCGGAGGCGCAGACGGAAGGCCACATCAACGACTACGGCCTCGAAGAGATCGCCATGTTGGAGCTGGCGAGATCGGCGGACCTCGCTCAACAGGCTTATGGCGAGCTGTATGTTGAACAGCAAGCGCAGGTCAATCCGACTTCCGGTTTACACCTCGGCTCCGGCCTTGCTGAGCAGGGGGGCAGCAACGAAAACACCGTCCAAAGCAGGGGCGCAACAACAGAGGCGTTGATGGCCGCTCTGCAAACAATCGCCAACATCGAAGCCCCCGACCCGAGTGGGAACAGGTCATTGAAAGAGCTGAGTGACGCCGTGGGCCATATTGCGCGCGCGGCGATCGCGAATGCGGGTGGCGCCGAGGCCATCCAGGACAAGGGAGTGGGAGCAGCTCTGGGAAAGATCGCCGGCATTATGGCCAGCAATCAACAGGGGCGGCTACTGAGCTTGCAAGAGCGGATCGGTGATGCCGCCAACATTGCACGCGCGACAATCGCAGAAATCGAATCGCGGATGGTGGCCCAAAGCGTGATGGTCAACGCCGCGGAAATGGCGCAACCCCGCCAGCCTTCGACGCACGGTCAGGGAATAGGTTGGTGAAGCGGAGAGGGAGGTGGATGTAGAAAATCAGGACTGTCGGCCGCGGAGCGCTTTCTTGCCCGCGGCCTTCTTCTTTGGCGGATTGGCCGGCGACAACTTCTTAGGCAATTCGAGATCGTCGTCGATCAACATGTCGGTGGAAATGCCCGCGACTCTCGCATAACTCAGCAGCACTTTGATCGGCGGCTCACGATAGCCTCTTTCCCAGAGCGAGATGCGGGTGTGGTGATAGTAGGCGGTCAACTCCAGGAGGTTTAATAACTCCGTTTGTGAAAGCCCCAGCGCATCGCGGATGCGACGAAGCTTCTCTGCCAAAAAATTCGTTTTTTCACGCGGATCGCTGTTCATTGTCTCCTCTGTTTCACCCCTTGGTTTCATTCTGAAGAGCGGCCTGAGTATACAACCCCTTGTATGCACTTGTATACCTTTACGTATGTATATATCATAGCCTGGTTGACGGCAGCTACGGCAGCGCAAATGCGGATCGCGGTTAACCGGTACGAGTACAAAACGGCTCCCACTATCGGGCGTTTCTGTCGCTTCGGCCCGCCGCGGTTTGTTTCGGCAAGGCAGGCTATGAGAGTAGACGCGCACAACCAGGCAAGCTTCGCTCCGGCTGAACGTCACAGAATTATTTCACTCGGCGTTCCCGCGCCAAAGCGAAGGAGCGACGCCGCCGGCGTCACCCTGTCCAACGGCAGTCGGCTGGAATTTCGGTCGAGCGAGATGCGGAGGGTGGTGGACGCCGTCAATATGCGCATCATTTTGGGCGGGGACATCCTGTTCAGGGGGGAGACGGGCACGGGCAAGGAGCTGATGGCGCGGCTGGCGCATGATCTCAGCAGGCGACCAGGCCGCCTGGTCAAAATAGACTGTCCGGCGATGACCGAGTCGTTGGTCGAAAGCGAACTGTTCGGACACGAGAAGGGGGCCTATACCGGCGCCGGCGGCCGGCATGTCGGGCTGATAGAAGAGGCACAGGGGGGGACGGTGTTCTTTGACGAGTTCGGCGAGTTGCCGCAAAGGATTCAGGTAAAGCTGCTGTGCCTGTTGCAGGACCGCTGCATCAGGCGCGTCGGATCGACCAGGCCGATCGAAGTCGATGTGCTAGTGGTCGCGGCGACCAACCGCGACCTGGACGCAATGATCGCCGCCGAGCAGTTCCGCGATGATTTGATGTACCGCTTCGATGAGCAGATCGTGATTCCGCCCTTGCGCCTGCGCCGCGACGACATCCCACTGCTGGCCGATCGCTTCCTGCAACAGGAGTGCGAGAAACTGACGCGAAGGATAGAGCAGGCGACGGAAAGAGGGAAACCGCTTATTCCCGCGCCGGCGCACGCGACGTCCAATCCCCAAAGGAGCAGCCTCCGGTTTTCCTTTTCCGAAGCCGCACGCGATAGGTTGGCGAGGTACGACTATCCCGGTAACGTGCGCGAACTCCAGAAGATCGTCTCGAAAGCGGTGGGAGAATCACTGTCGCCGTTGGTGGCGGGCATGGAATTCAGAATAGCGTTCGAACGTCTGACGATTGATGAGAAGGCAGTCGCGGACGCCATTGAGGCGACAAGGCGGCGCGAGGTAGCGGATGGGCGCGCCGATTCGGCAGGGAAGCGTGTC
>DATCXQ010000652.1:0-5246 GCA_036565725.1 Blastocatellia bacterium | reverse complement strand
GGGTCGGCGAGCCAGTTCGCCAACGCCGTGCGGCGGCCTGTCGTGTTGATCTTTGACGGAGCGATCTTCGCGTCGCCGCGATCAAATATGGTCAAAAACCCCGGCTGTACTTCTTCGCCGAACGCGTCGTAACCGCCGCCTTTCAAAACAAAAGTCACGGGAGCCTGCGCGCTGACATCGGAAATGCCAGAACCGATGGGCAGAGGTTTTGGCTTGATGTCGTCGAACGCGGCCAGTTGTTTGCGCAGCGCCTCCCACTGCTTCTTCTGTTCGCCCTTCAACTTTTGCCCGACGCCATTGCCATCCTCATCCACTCCGTAATTCAATTGCCATTGCGCCTTGTGATACATCAGCCACTGCATCGTGTCGCGTTTTTCGGGCGAAGTGGTGATGGCGAGTTTGATCTCTTCCGGATATTTATCGAAGCTCTCGTCGTAGATCGCCCTGGCGACGGGCGCTTCTATCTTGGCGATCTGCTCGCGGATCTCTTTGGTCTGCTCCTGCCATTTAGCGAGCTTGCGCTGGTATTCGGCCTGTTCGGTCGTCGAAACCAGAACGTAATCGTCTTTCGAGCGCGTGGCGGCGAAGAAGGCCTGCAAACGGTAATAGTCTTTCTGCAGAATCGGGTCGTATTTGTGATTGTGGCAGCGCGCGCACCCGATTGTTGAACCGAGAAAGACCGCGCCAACGGTATCGGTGATATCGTTCAAAATCTCCTGCCGCCGCTGCCGCAGGTTGCGCGCGTTGTATTCGTCGGGATAATGACGGTTGAACCCTGTGGCGACCAGCGCGTCCGCATCGTCAGGCCACAACTCGTCGCCCGCGATCTGCTCTTTGATGAACCGGTCGTAGGGTTTGTCTTCGTTGAACGCTTTGATGACGTAATCGCGATAGCGCCACACGTTGGGTCGCGTCTCGTCGGCCTTGAATCCCTCACTCTCGGCGTAGCGCGCCAGGTCGAGCCAGTGGCGCGCCCACTTCTCGCCGTAATGCGGACTGTCGAGCAGACGGTCAACCACTTTCTCAAACGCCCCGGGCGAGTTGTCGGCGAGAAACGAGTTGACCTCTTCGGGTGTCGGCGGCAAGCCGGTCAAATCGAATGTCGCGCGGCGCAACAAAGTGGTCTTGTCTGCGGCTGGCATGGGCCTGGCGCCTTCGCTTTCGAGTTTCGCCAGGACGAAGGCGTCAACCGGATTTTTGACCCACGCTCGATTTCTAACCGAGGGCTGTTTCGGCTTCTGAACCTTCTGATAAGCCCAGTGATTGAGTTGTTCGGCGGTGAACGGAAGATTATCCGAGAATGCCCGAACGCTGTACGCGAGCGCCAAAATGGCAAGCACAGCTTTCAGTGGTTTCGCGTTGCGCATATTTTTTCTCCGCGAATGTAAGGATTTTATTTCACTGAAACCGCAAGCGCGGTTATTCTTATGCCGGTTTTACCATATGTCAATCAATATCGTGAGCGGTAACGAGCGTGGTCCCATCAATAGAACGATTCAGGGATCCCGTCCGCTACCGCTCGCGGCGCTGATCCAAACTCCAAAACAATTCATGCGATTGCGCGTAATTACAACAGCATTGATCTTATGTCTTTGCGCAGCGGTTTCGGCGACGCGGCCTGCGCCGTCGAAGTCGAAGATCGAAACCTTCGCCGGCGCCGGGCGGGCGGGTTACGCAGGCGACGGCGGACAGGCCACGAAAGCGCAACTCGACAATCCTTTCGGCGTCGCGCGAGGGCCGGACGGCGCGCTTTATATCTGCGACACGATGAATCACGTCATTCGCAAAGTTGATCGGAACGGCGTAATCACGACCGTCGCCGGCGCGGGCAAGAAAGGCTATTCGGGCGACGGCGGGCCCGCGCTCGACGCCGCGCTCAACGAGCCTTACGAGATTCGTTTCAACAAACAAGGCGATATGCTTTTCGTCGAACGGCTCAACCATGTTGTCCGTCGTGTTGACGCGAAGACGCGGATCATTACGACCGTCGCAGGATCGGGCAAGGCCGGATTTTCGGGCGACGGCGGCGCGGCCACACAAGCGACGCTCGATCAACCGCACAGCATTCAATTCGACGCGCGCGGCGACCTTTACATCTGCGACATCCTCAACCACCGCATCCGCAAAGTTGATATGAAGACGGGCGTGATCACGACATTCGCGGGAACGGGAGATAAAAAACCGACGCCCGACGGCGCCAAGATCGCCGGGACTCCGCTCAACGGCCCGCGCGCGATTGACTTCGACCGCCGCGGAGACATGTGGCTGGCGCTGCGCGAAGGCAACGCCGTTTACCGGATGGATATGAAAGCGGGAACGATTCATCACGTCGCGGGAACAGGAGAGAAAGGATTCACGGGCAACGGCGGCGCGGCTAAACTGGCCACGTTGTCCGGCCCGAAAGGTCTGAGCGTCGCGCCGAACGGCGACGTTTATCTGGCCGACACCGAAAGCCATTCGATCAGGATGATTGACGTTCGCAAACAGACGATTGAACTGATTGCGGGAACCGGGGCCAAAGGCGACGGCTCGAAAGATTGCGAAGACGGCGATCCGCTCGCGTGCCAGATGGCGCGCCCGCATGGCGTTTTCGTTGACCGCGACGGCTCGATCTTCATCGGCGACAGCGAAACTCATCGAGTGCGCGTGATTCGAACGAAATAAAAATCGTCCACGAAGCCACACTAAGGTTCACGAAGGAGATGAAAAAAACTTCGTGAATCTTAGTGTGGCTTCGTGGACGATTTTCCGAAAGAGAAACCCTACATGAATTTCAAAGACAAAGTCGTACTCATCACCGGCGCGGCGCAGGGCATTGGACGCGCCACCGCGGTTCGATTCGCCGAACACGGCGCGCGAGTGATCGTTCATTACAACAACAACCGCGAGCAGGCCGAAAAGACGCTCGCCTTGCTCAATGGCGGTCAGCACACGGCCATTCGAGCCGACATCACCGACGCCGAACAGTCGCGAGAACTGGTCGATAACGTAGTCCGCGACTATGGGCGGTTGGACGCGCTGATCAACAACGCCGCGATCTTCGAACTCCATCAGATTGCGACCATCGGTTATGACGAATGGCGGAAGGCCTGGCAGGATACGATCAACACCAACCTGATCGGGACGGCGAACGTGACCTTTTGCGCGGCCCAACAGATGATCAAACAGGGCGGCGGTAGGATCGTCAATGTTTCTTCGCGCGGCGCGTTCCGCGGCGAACCCGACGCGCCGGCTTACGGCGCGAGCAAAGCCGGTCTGAACGCGATGAGCCAATCGCTGGCTCAGGCTCTGGCCCCGCACAATGTATTCGTTTACGCCGTCGCGCCTGGCTTCGTCGACACGGAACGCGTCGCTTGGAAAGTCCACGGCCCTGACGGCGAGGCCATCAGCAATCAGAGTCCGCTCAAGCGGGTGGCGAAGCCGGACGAAGTCGCCCAAACCATTCTGTTCCTGGCGTCGGAGGGAACGGATTTTCTGACCGGCTGCATTGTCGACATTAACGGGGCGTCGTATCTGCGCTCTTAACAGCAACAGTGTAGGGGCGGGGAAAACCCGCCCCTACACTGTTGGTCGCATTTATTTCTCAGATATCAAAGTCTATACCACTCCCAACCTGAAGGATCGTCATGAAGACCACACCTGTTTCAATCGAGGATTTACAAGGAGTTTTTCCCGTGCCGCCGCTCGCGCGTAAGAACGACGCTTGGCGCTCGATAGATTTCGAGCAGAACAACCGCATTGTACGTCACATCGCTGACGGCGGGCTGACGCGATTTCTGTACGGCGGCAACGCGTTTCTCTATCACATCACAATGGCCGAATACGAAGCGCTGCTCGACTGGCTAAACTCATTCGCCGACGGTCTCTGGGCGATTCCGAGCCTCGGGCCGTCTTACGGACGCGCGACGGATCAAGCCTCGATTCTGCGCCAATATAAATTTCCCTGTGTGATGGCGCTGCCGTGCGGCGACCCGCGCGACGCGAAAGGACTGGAAACCGGCCTGCGCGAGATCGCCGAGAGCGCGAATACGCCTCTCATCCTCTACCTCAAAGAGGAGAACAATTTCGGCGCGGACAAGGAGGCCGGATTGGATGTCGTGGCGCGATTGGTGGACGAAGGCGTCTGCGTGGCGATCAAGTACGCGGTCGTCCGGCAAAACCCGACGGAAGACGCTTATCTGGATTCGCTGCTCAAACGGGTCGATCGCGCCCGCGTGATAAGCGGCATCGGCGAACGCCCGGCGATCGTCCACATGCGCGATTGGAGATTGCCCGGATTCACGACCGGGTCGGGCTGTGTCGCGCCCCGGTTGAGCGGACAGATTTTCGAAGCCTGCGTGAAGCGGGATTACGAAACGGCGGAGGGGCTGCGCGCTGAGTTCCTGCCGCTGGAAGATTTACGCGACGCATGGAGCCCGGCGAAGGTTTTGCACTTCGCCACCCAACTCGCCGGCATAGCGGAGACAGGCCCTGTTACGCCTTTTCTCTCCCAGCTTTCCGAAGAAAAGTTGAAAGAGCTTGCGCCCGTCGCGCGCGCGTTGGAGGAGCGAAACGCGCTGCGTTGATCGTCGTTTGGGCCGCCGGACAGAAAAATGCTGGAGAGAAAAATAGCATCTCAATTTTTCTCTCCAGCATTTTTCTGTCCGAATTTTCATACCGGCCTGAGCGCGCCTCCACGCCGCTCAGTCGAGCCATCGCTGACCGAAGTGGGCGCGCCTGAATCGAGCAAAGGCAATCTCACCATAAACTCGGTCCCTTTTCCCACCTCGCTCTTAGCCTCGATCCTCCCGCCGTGCGAGTCGACAATCCATTTGACGATTGACAGGCCGAGTCCGAAGCCGGCGGCGGTGCGGTCGGCGGTCTTGGCCGAGCGGCGGAAAAACCTTTCGAAGATGTGCGGCAGATCTTCGGTAGGAATTCCGCGCCCGGTGTCGGCGACGGTGATGATGGCGACCTTATCTTCGGTCTTCAATCGTAGGGCTACGCGTCCGCGCAGCGGAGTGTATTTGATCGCGTTGTCGAGCAGATTGAGCAGGAGTTGTTTGACGCGCAGCACGTCGGCGCTGACCATGACCGGGGCGGTCTCGGCGCCCCGCGGCGGCTCGTAAGTCAACGTCTGGTCGCGTTGATCGGCGAGCGGGTTGATGTATTCGGCCATGCGACGGCAGAGATCGTTCAGGTCTACAGGCTCGCAGCGCAATTCGAACCGACCCGTGTCGCCACGCGCCAGCGTCAACAAATCTTCG
>DATCXQ010000624.1:0-23593 GCA_036565725.1 Blastocatellia bacterium | reverse complement strand
GATGCGCGCCGCTCACGCCGCAGCCATCGCATTTTGCCGCTTTCCCTACAATCTCTTGGGATTTTTGCTCACTTGATTTCACAGGCAACTTTTAGTGGTGAAAGAGCCGAAATCAATAATAAGTGATCAGCCTCGCCTCCGCTACCGGATTTCAAAACTCAGCGACGCCCACTTCGATTCGTAATCCAGATCGGCCTGTTTGAGTTTCGTCATATGGATGAATTTGACGAACCACTTGCCGCGGCCCGCGAGTTTAACACGCGCCACGCCATTTGAATCGGCGCGGACGCCGGGCGATGCGATCACACGCCTGTTCGCTTCGCGCCCCGCCATCACGAATTGATTTGCGACGGGTTCGCCATCTTTCACGCACAAGACTTCGAGCGTGTTCCCGATTTTCAGCTCGTAAGGATTCTGTCGCGGAATGATTTCGACCGGATATCCCAGAGGCGTCTTGAAACCTCCGGTTCTGCTTTCGCCGACCTGGAAGATCGCCTTGACGTGTTTTGAGTATCGCTCGCGCGCCGATTTGCCAAATTCTTTGTCTCGGCGTCTTTGCGCGAGCGTGTCAGGAACTCCGTCGTGGCGCAGATAATCGTTGAACTGCGCCGCCTTCAGCGTGATCTCGCGGGGATTCGTGGAAACTCCGGTGACATAAGTCCCTTCGACGCCGGTCTGAAGACTGAGCAGCGCCGAATCCTTATCGTCGCGCCAATCGGATGCGGGCGGATTGACGCGGTCGCCGGAAGGAGTGATGACCGATACATCGCGCATCCTGTCGCGCGCGACGGCGTTCTCGCTTCGGTTGAAATATCCGTTCATCAATCGCACAGCCGTCTTCGTGTTCGGTTCGAGGAAAAAGGAGTCGAATTTGAGAAACAGATCGTGCGCCGCGGCCGAAGCGATCAGGCAGATCAAACTTGCCACAGAGACACAGAGCCACAGAGAGGGGGAGACAAGTGGAAAAGGGCAATCTTGCTTTTTGTCCCCCGCTCTCCTTTTCCCCTTGTCTCCTCCTCTTTCCGTCTCTGTGTCTCTGTGTCTCTGTGGCAGATTCATTTCAGCGTCCTGTCGAGTTGGCTTCGGCGGTTGTATTGATTCTTTCGGTATAGGTTGCGATCTCATGCGTCGCCAGCCGCATTCCGACGATGACCGCGATCCGGCCATTGGCCGCCGCCACTGGATAGGCGACGCCTTCGTGTCGGTCGCTACTCCGAATCGATTCCTTTTGTGGGTCCAACACGCCCCAGGCGCTGAAGGTCTTTCCGTCCGCGTCGTCCCAGGCGACGAAGATTCCGCCGCCCGCGAGGCCGGCGGTGTGCGCGTGTTTTCCGATCTTCTGGCGCGGGTCTAGCAGCCGGCGCGTGGCGAAATTCTTCCCGCCGTCGGTCGAGGTCGCATAATAGAGTCCGGGGCGTTCGCCCCCGCCCATGAACCAGACCGCGGTGATGGCGCCCCGGTTGTCAAAGCTGAAGCTCGGCCCTGCGACGGGACAGCCGTTGATCTCCCACCTGTCTTCGCTGACCAGGGTCTGCGCGAATGTTTTCCCGCCGTCTTGCGAGCGGGCGATGACGATGTCGCGGTACATCGGCCCCGAGCGCGGCACGGTTCTATAACTGAGATAAAGGTTGCCCGCCGCGTCAATTTGCAGATTCGTCCGGCAGCATTCGCAGACGTCGGTCAGGATGCGGCGGTCGCGCGAGAACCTCCTGCCGCCATCCGTCGAAACGGCCAGCCAGATTTCCGCGCCGCGATCTTCTTTCTGTTTATTGCGCTCGTCAATCCATGCGACATAGACGCGGCCCCGCCTGTCCACGGCGACGGATTGAAAGGCGTGGCCGGCAGGCTCGCCCGCGCCGTCCGAGTTGACAGTGATGGCGGGCGAGAAGGTCTTACCGCCGTCGGTCGAACGCGCGAAACGAATGTTGCCCTTCCATTTCCCGCGCTCGTTTGCCCAGCAGACGTAAACCTCGCCTCGCGCGCCGACGGCCACCTTCGGCGGATTCTCGTTGCGAACAGTGGCGTCGCCCGCGCGGTCATTGACCCGGACGGGCGCGGAAAAATTCACGCCGTCGGAAGAATGGCGCAGCATCACGTTGCTGACGCTATTGGCGCGTTCGACGTAAGCCAGGTAAAAGCCCCCGCGATCGTCAGAAACAATAAACGGGTTGTATTGGCCGTCGCTGGCTGCGGTCGCGCCGTGCTGGTGCGTCTGCGCCAGCGCCATTGCAGTTGCGATCAATATCAACCCAATTACAAGCATTCTTTGCCACATTGAACGAACCTCCTGTTAGCGAAATTCGATCCTCAGCCCCCCGCTCCAACGCCTGCCGTAACCGAAATGCGTACCTTCAAAAGGATTGCCGAAGTTGTATGCGAAAAACCTGCCGGCGATATTCAGAACGTCAACCTGGGCCGCGCAGACCACCTTTTCTTTCTTGAACAGATCGACGCCGGCGGAGAAATTGAAGATCGTGCGCGGCCTGACGCGCCCCCGCTCGAAGTCCACGAGTTCGGCGCCGGGCGCGGATTTCAGCTCTTCGAGCCGTTCCTCTTCGACTTCCAGCGGCACGCCGCTCTCGTGCCGGCCCGTGAGGCTCAGCAGCAAGCCCGAGCGCTGATGGCGATAGGTGACGCCGAACGCGCCGGTGTTGCGTTGGTCCTGATCTGGAATGAAGCTGACGCCGGGGCCGATCTCTACGAACTCGTCGGTCAGAAACAATCCGCCGTTGAGCGGGCCGGTTTGCAGCAATCGCATGTTCGTGTAGCTCAGCCAGCCTGACACGCCCTTGCGCTCCGGGACGTCCACCCGCAGGTCAACGCCGCGCGAGAAGCCTTTGGCCACGCTGTTCGGAAAGATGATCGTTGTGTTGAAGAAGACATTCGGGTCGCCGACATTGCGGAAATCGCGTCCCCAGTAAGAGGCGTCCAGCCGGAACCATCCGCCGAAATCCTGCGCGAAGCCGGCCTCCCAGGCCGAGACTTTCTCAGGGCGAATGTCGGCGCCGCCGCCTGTTTCTTCGACAAACGGCGAAAGCCGTTTCGCCTGCGCCGACGCCGAAAGCAGCAGGTTGTCCACCTGCGGCGGTTGGTAAAGACGATTGAACGAGGCGCGCAGCGCCGTCTTCGTCTTCGGTATGAAATAGACGGCGCCGAGGCGCGGGCTGAACTGTTGATCGTAGACGAGCAGGTGGCTGCGGTCGTAGCGCAAACCGGCTTGCAGCGTCAGATTGCGCGCGGGCGAAAACTGATCCTGCGCATAAAACGAAAACTGCCCGCGGACGCGGCGGTCGCGGAAGACGAACGGATCATCGTCGTCGAACTCCAACGCCTCATCGCTGACCTCACGCTCTTCGGCCACGTCCTCGTCGGTGATGTAAAAAGTGAAGAACTCTCGCGGGGCGATGCGGCTCGCCTCAACGCCGGCCTTGATGGCGTGTCCGCCGCCCATAAACGCGCCGGTTTGATGCGTCAGGCTGGCAATGAAGCCGGAGCGCGTGTGCGCGCGATCCTGCTCGGCGAAGATCGGAATGTCGTTTTCGCCGCCGAATAATTTTGACTGATGGCGGCGATGGAATAACGCGAAGTTTCCGACGGTTCGATCCGAGAAAATGCGCTGCCAGCTTGACGACAGGCTGTAATCGCGCAGTTCCTGCCGCTGTCGTTGCCCGTGTTCTTCCTGCAGCGCATCGTTCGACACGCGGAAGTCGGAGCCGTTGGCGGACGCATTGAACAACACTGTATCGCGCGCGCTCGCGCGCCAATCGGCGCGCAGGTTCAGATTGATCGCGCCGCCGCGGTTGTTGAAATTGCGCGGGTCAACCGGATCGAGAAATCGGTCCGAACGATTCGTCGCGGCGTTGGCGAAGAGACCGAACTTCTTTCCGAGTCTGCCGCCGAGCGCGGCGGCGATGTCTCCCGTGCGGAAATCGCCCGCGCCTGCGCGCAGGCTGCCGGCGACGCCCTGATCAATGCCTGACTTCGGTTGAACGACGATGACGGCGGCGTTGCGTCCGCCGAATTCGGCCGGCATGCCGCCGGTGATCACTTGCAGCGAGTTGATCGTGTCGGTGTCGAACGAACTGGCCGAAAGCGCATCGAGCCGGTCGGCGACCGGGACGCCGTCGAGGACGTAGAGGACGCCATCTTCGACTCCGCGAACGTGGAGCAGCCCATTGTTTTCGGTCGTCATTCCTGGCGCCGTCGCGATCAATTCCTGAAGCTGGCGTCCGCGATTGACGCGCGGCGCGCGCCCGATGAAATTCGCGGCAAGCGTCGCCGCTGAACTGGCCGACCCGGGATCGACCAGATCCTCTCGCGCCGTGACGACGATCTGTTCGCTGGCCCCGGCCACGCTAAGGCTGATGGATAGTTCGAGAGGCAGGTTTGAATTGACTGTGACCTGGCGCGATTGTGGGGCGAAGCCCTTGGCTTCGATGCGCAGCATATAGCGATTGAACGGCACGTTGTTGAAGACGAAACCGCCCGCGCCGTCAATTATGGCCCCCACCTTTTCGCCGGTGATGGAGTTGGTCAGCCAAACGTTGGCGTCCGTCACAGCCGCGCCTGCCGGGTCAGTGATCGCGCCTTTGATCGAACCGATCTGAATCTGTCCGCTCGCGCCGATCGCCCCCAACGACAACACGGCGAGGGCGAGAAGTTTGTTTATCATTGAAAGCCGGTTCCTTTCGGGCATGGGGATTCTATTATATTCAGACCATCGTTCATTATCAGAGGTTTCAACCTTTTCCAGAAACGCGAACGAAAGGCCGACAGAAAAATGTCAGTCAGAAAAATGCTAAACCAGAACAACTGACATTGGCGCATTGACTGATATTACAGCCATCGGAGGAGAGCGTTCAGAGTACCGACTTTAGTCGGCATGGCTTGGAATCCGAGCGCCGCCGACTAAAGTCGGTACTCCGAACGCTCTCCTCCGGCGGTTGTATTTAAACTGAATGCGCTAATGTCGGTTGTTTCGATCCCCTCCATCGCATCAGAACGACAACCTCAGCCCGAATTGAATCTGGCGCGGGTCAGCCGCGGCTGTCGGACGACCGAAATTCGCGTTCGGCGTCCCGCCCGTTCCGAACGTCGCGTTCGGCAATTGGAAATTGGCCCGGTTGAACATGTTGAAGCCTTCGACGATCACTTCCAGCCGCATTCGCTCCGTGAATCGAATGCGGCGGCTCAATCGCAGATCGAGCGCGGCGAAATCGAAGCCTTCGCCCGTGTTGCGCCCTACGCCGACCGGACGGTCATTGACATTAGTGTCGTTGTTGCGATCCGCGCCGGTCAGTACGTTGAACGGCAGCGCCGACCCGTACCTGAAGATCGAACCAAGTTGAAACCCGGCGATGACGCGTCGCCACAATCCGCCGCCTGCAGTCTCGGGCGCGGCCAACACTCCGCTCACAGCCAGCACATGGCGCTGGTCGTTGTCGCCGCGGCCGCGCTCGTCGCGCAGGTTGAAGTTGTCCTGCGGGGTGAAGAAGAACGCGTTGCCCGTGTTGTCAATAGCTTTCGAGAACGTGTACGACACCCGCGCGCCCGCCCATCGCCTGAACCGCCGGTTGAGCGAAACCGTCAGGCCGTTGTAGTACGAATCGCCCGAGCCTTCGAACCGCGAGATGTTGGCGAAGTTCGGATTGGGGCGACCCTGGTTCGGCACGCCTGCCGAAACGAGGAAGCGTGGGACGTTGGCGTTGCGCGAGAGGATCAAATGCAGCCCGCGCGTGCGTATGTATCCCACCGACAGCGACGCGCTCGCGCTCAATTCGCGTTCGATCTGCAGGCTGGCCTGCTGCGTGTAGGCGCTCTCGATCTTCGGGTCGATCGTTGTGACGCTCGGTAAAAAGCCCGCCGGGAATGACGCGGCCACGTTCGGGAAAACGGGCGCGCCTGCCTGACCGAACTGGAACTGGGCGACGCGGTATTTCGAGCCGTCGCGCTGCAGAGCGTTCGAAGTCGCTCGCAGCGGGATGCGCTCATAATAAATACCGTAGCCCGCGCGGATGACCGTCTTGCGGTCGCCCGGCGCCCAGGCCAGCCCGATGCGCGGCGCGACGTTGCTCGCGTCCGTCTCTATCGGGTTGGGCAGCCATTGAAGGTCGTAGCGCAATCCGGCGTTGATCGTCAGACTCGGGCGACCGCGCCACTCATCCTGCACGAAGACGCCGAAGTTGGGATTGGATTGAAACTGCGACGGCTCGCCGAAGGCCTGCTGGAACTGCGCGTAGCGACCTGCTCGAAAATTGGCGAGCGATGAAAAGGTGTATGCCCCCTGCGTCGCCCCGGGAAAGGTGATGTTGATGCGGTTGTAGAGGAAGTCCGCGCCGAATTTGATCGAATGCGCGCCGCGCTCGACCGTGACATTGTCTACCATCTCGTAAAGATCAATGTCGCGCCCGGTCGGCGAACTGGTTGACGCGCCGAGGTTCGCCACGCCGGCGATGCTGATCGCCGGACCGACCAGGTCGTTCGGCGGCGCGGCCAGACGGCTGCGCGTGAATTGAAACCTGACCTCGTTGGCGAGGCGCGATGAGATCGTCGCCACCTCGCTCACCGCGACGGTCTGGTCGCGGTCTTCGAGCGCGGTTCCCCGGCTCGCGGCGTTCAAACCGCCTACGCCGCGCGCGTTGAAGCTCTCGATGTCGTAAAGGCTGTATCGCGCTGTCAGCAGGTTGGACGCGTTGATGTGATGGTCGACGCGCGAAAAGAAGTTGGTCGTGTCGTAACCGGTCGGCGCGAGCCCCGTGTTGATGCGCGGTCCCGCGTATCCGAACTGATTCAACACTCCGTTGATCGCCGTCACGTCCGCCGGAGAGATCGTCACGACCGCCGAATTGTTCAACCTGGTCTGCTCGAAATTGGCGAAGATGAACGTCCGATTTCGCGCTACGGGGCCGCCCATCGTCGCGCCGTATTGCGTCTGAGTGAGAGGATCTTTCAGCAGCCTGCTCGGGTCGCGCGGGTCCGGCGTTATTGACAGCGGGTTGCGAGCGTCCATCCGCCGGCTGCGCAGAAAGCCGTAAGCCCGCCCGCGCCATTCGTTCGCGCCCGATTGCGAGACCACGTTGATGATCCCGCTCGAAGCGCGGCCGAATTCCGCGATGCCGCCAGAAGTGATGACCTGGAATTCGCGGATCACTTCCTGGCTGAAGAAAGTTCCCGGCAGGTCGGCGGCGTCGTCATTGGCCGACAGGCCGTCCATGACGAAACCGTTGTTGATGTTGCGCTGGCCCGCCACCGAGATTTGCGTCCCCGGCACAGCGGACGTTTCGGCGAAGCGTTGATTGGCGACCGGGTTGGCGCGCGTCACGGCAGGCGTGAGCGCGGCCAGGTCCAGATAGTTGCGCCCATTGAGCGGCAGGCGGTCGACCTCTGCCGGCAGCACGGTCTCCGCCACCTGAGTGCGCACGGTTTCGATCAAGGTCGCTTCGGGCTTGATGTCGAGTCGCTCGGCCACTCCGGCCACGCTCAACCTGAGCTGCGCGTCGAGCGCCTGGCCGACGGTCAGCGTCAAATCACGTTCGAGCGTATAGAATCCTTTGGCCTCGATCTTCAGCCGATAGCGGCCGACCGGCAGATAGAGAAAGCGAAAACGGCCTTGCGAATCGCTCTGCGCCGTCGAACTCCGATTTTGGTCGAGATTGATCGCGGCGATGGCCGCGCCCGCGACCGCAGCGCCGTTCGCGTCTTCAACTCGCCCGCTGAGCGTGGCGGAAGTCACGGCCTGCTGAGCGTAAGCCGTCGCGCTCGGGCCGCAGAAAGAAATGAATAGATAAAGAGCGATAGTACGGGTTTTCATTCGGTGAACTCCTCATCTTGGCGAGTGGCGAGTGGCGAGTGGGGAGCGGGGAATGGGTTTTCCCCGCGTCCTATTTCCTAACACGCCTACTTCGTCCACTTCGTTTCTTTGTGGTTCGAAAGCCGGATCTGCGCGTCGAGACGCACTGTTCCGAACATGTGCGTCTGTAGGCGCGCTAATGCCTGCGTTGTCGTTGATTGTGATTCAGATGAGGGGCGCCGGCGGCGCGCGCGGCGGTGTTGGCGTGAACCAGATGGAATGATGCGTCCGTAAGGGATCGTGATATGCGAAGACCTGGCGTTGCGCAAGATCGAGATCATGCGCCGCCGGGCGTGAGGTTTCGCGCGAAATGAAATTTGATGACGAAGGCGGAGCGCAGGAGTAACAGGATTGCGACCTGATTTGGACCTGTTCGATTATGGGTTGGCCGTCCGGCCTTCTCCCCTTGACCCAAGGTTTGCGCGCCGCGCAGCAGCAATGGCCCTCGGCCATGCAGCAGGCCATCTCGCAGAATTCAGGCTCGCTGGCGGCGAGCGAGATCGCGGGCGACAGACTGGTAACCAGCAGCGCAAGCGCCGCCATGATCGCGCGCCACGTGGCAAGTTGTTTGAACGCGTTCGCCTTCATCACGCCACTCGACGAAAGATGTAAGTAAGAAGTATGTCTGTCGCTTTTTGTAAGGCCCCAGCATAGCCCGAAGCCATGCTATGCGTCAATTGATTTGGCGGAAGAGGGGAGTCTTTGACCACAAAAACCAAGGAGTAACACAAAAGCTACAAATATTTTTAGTGTTACGGGTCTCTACTTTTTATCCGCCCTCTTACCTTTGTGTTCCTCGTTGTGTTTTTGTGGTCAAACAAGTACTACTGCCACTCGCTCAACTTCTATGCCGAACGCTTCTGCGCGTAAGGTTACTCGAATCGCAGCAACGCGGCAGGGTCGGACCGCGCGGCGCGACGCGCGGGCAAGCCACAGGCGAGCGCGGCCACAATCGTCAAAACCGAAACTACAAGCAGGTAGGTCACCGGGTCGTCGGGAGAGACGCCTACCAGTATCGACCTGAGCGGGCCTCCCACGGCGAACGAGAGAGCCAATCCGATCACGAGTCCTATCGTGAACCGCCACATGCCATGAAAGAACATGAGTCGCCACAAGCGAAATCCGCTCGCGCCCGCGCGGGTCAAAAATTTTCCCCGCAACTCTCTCCCTATTGAC
This sequence comes from Blastocatellia bacterium, assembly GCA_036565725.1. Lineage (GTDB taxonomy): Bacteria > Acidobacteriota > Blastocatellia > RBC074 > RBC074 > JAJVID01. The sequence continues at coordinate 14,568 of DATCXQ010000624.1, read as the reverse complement.
GCCATATATGAGCCTGCATAATATGTGGCTATGACGAATATAAACACCCGAATTTTCGACCGCGAATTGAAGAAGGGGAGCGCCGAGTTGCTGATCCTCTCGCTCGTTGAGGCCCGGCCCCGGCACGGCTACGAGATTTCCAAACTGATCGAGGCCCGTTCGGGTGGCGCGCTGAGTTTCCACGTCGCCTCGCTCTATCCCCTGCTCTATCGGCTGGAGAAGCGCGGCTGGATCAAGGGGCAGTGGGTGGAGAAGGCCGGGCAGCGGCGGCGGCGCTATTACAAGTTGACGCCCGAAGGGAAGAAAGTGCTGAAGGCGCAGCGCAGCGCGTGGGAGTCCTTCGTGGCCGCGATCAGTCGAATCACCGGAACCGAACATGCCTGAGTGGAAAACGGAAATAAGGCATCGGTTGGCGAGCCTGGAGCTGGAGCCGTCGCGCGATGCCGAGATCGCCGAGGAACTTTCGCAGCATCTGGAAGATCTATACGCTGAGTCGCAGGCGAGAGGAGCCTCGCCGGAAGAAGCGTATTGCGCGGCGCTCGCGGAGTTGAGCGAGAGTGAATTGTTGACGCAGGAATTGCGACGCGTCGAGCGACCGGCGCCGCGTGAGTCCGTCTTATTGGGATCGAACAGGAGGAACGGAATGCTAGGAGACATTTGGCTGGATCTGCGCTACGCTGTTCGGACGCTGGGCAAGAACCCCGGCTTTGCGGCGATCGCGGTGTTGACGCTTGGATTGGGGCTCGGCGCGAACACCGCGATTTTCAGTTTGGTCAATACCGCCCTGTTGCGCCCGCTGCCGGTCGAGCGACCGGATCGGCTCGTGACGCTCAACTATGCGGCGGCGCGCCGGATGTTACCCGCCTTCTCCTATCCGAACTACAAAGACTTTCGCGATCGGAACAACGCGTTTTCCGGACTCCTGGGTTACCGATTTGCGCAGTTGAGTCTGAGCCACGACGGCGTTAATGAAAGACTATGGGGATACCTGGTGACGGGCAATTACTTCGAGACGCTGGGGGTGAAGGCGGCGTTGGGGCGGGTGATTTCGGCGGACGATGACAGGTCGCCGGGCGCGCGCCCGGTCGCCGTCGTGAGCTACAAATGCTGGCGGCAGCGGTTCGGCGGCGACCCGGCCGTCATCGGCAAGAACGTGATCGTCAATGGGCGCGGCTACACGATCATCGGGGTGGCGCAACCGGGATTTTCGGGAACGGAGGTCATTGTGGCGCCGGAGATGTGGTTTCCAATGGCGATGCAGGCGCAGATCGAAATCGGCTCACAATGGCTTGACGATCGTGGGTGGAAGACAGTTTCTCTGATTGGGCGTCTCAAACCCGGCGTCGGCGTTATGCAGGCGCAGACGGAACTCAACTCGATTGCGCTACAGCTCGAAAGCGAATATCCCGACGCCAACGAGGGCATGCGGGTCACGCTGGTTTCTCCCGGCTTGGTCGGCGGCGAGATGCGCGGGGCGATTGTGGGTTTCGCCGGATTGTTGATGGTCGTGGTCGGTATGACGCTGCTGCTGGCCTGCGTCAATCTGGCCAATCTGCTGCTGGCGCGCGCGACCGAGCGACGCCGCGAGATCGCAGTGCGTTTGGCGCTTGGCGCGAACCGCTTCCGGGTGATGCGACAACTGCTGACCGAAAGCCTGCTGCTCGCCGTGGCCGGCGGCGTATTGGGATTTCTGCTGGCCGTCTGGCTGGCGAAACTGACGGCGGCGATCAAACTGCCGATTGACGTTCCGCTCGCGACGGAACTCCGCGTGGACATACGCGTCTTCATCTTTTCCTGCCTGGTTTCGCTCGGCGCCGGATTGCTGTTCGGTTTGCTGCCGGCGTGGCAGGCGACGAAAACCGATCTGGGGCAGGCGTTGAAGAACGGCGCGTCATTCGGCAGCCCTCATCGGTCGCGATTGAAGAGCGGCCTTATTGTCTTACAGGTCGCGGTGTCGTTGGCGCTGCTTGTCGGCGGCGGCCTGATGTTGCGCGCCTTGAGGAAGGCGCAGAATATCGATCTTGGCTACGATCCGCGACGCGCCATTGAGATGTCCTTCGACCTGCGCTTGCAGGGCTACGACAGCGCTAAAGGCCGGGAGTTTCAAAAAAGCCTGCTGGAGCGCGTGCGCGCCTTGCCCGGAGTCGAGTCCGCCGGAGCCGCCAACATCATCCCGGTCGACCTCCATTTTTCCAGCGAGCCAATCTTCATTGAGGGACAGGAGCCCTCACGGCTCCCCGACGCCCCGCGGGCGCTGACCAGCAACATCACGCCCGAATATTTCCGGGCGATGAACACGCGCCTCCTGCGCGGGCGCGATTTCGCCGAGCATGACGACGATAAAGCGGCCCGCGTAGCCATCATCAATGAAACCTTCGCGCGCAGGTTCTGGCCGGGAGAGGACCCCATCGGCAAGCAGTTCGCTCTGGGCGGTCCCGAATCGCCGAAGATGCAGGTGGTAGGCGTCGCGCAAGACGGGAAATATACCGGGTTGAATGAGAACCGGTGGCCATTCGTCTATCGCCCGCAGTGGCAGTATCGGGTCGGCGCCACGACGATTGTCGTCCGCGCGGAATCCGATTCACAGAAGATGATCGCCCTCGTTCGCGGCGAGCTGCAACAACTCGATCCGAACCTGCCTATCGCCAGCGCGCGCACATTGGTCGAGCGGCTGAATCTGCCGCTACTGCCGGCGCGCATCGTCGCTTCAGCGCTGGGAGGCTTCGGGTTGCTGGCGTTGTTGCTGGCGGCCATCGGCATCTATGGCGTGATGTCTTACGCGGTCTCCAAACGCACGCGCGAGATCGGCGTCCGGATGGCGTTGGGGGCGCAACGGAGAGACGTGTTGAGGCTGGTTATGGGCCAGGGAACGGCGCTGACGCTGATCGGCGTGGCGATCGGTTTGCTGGCCGCATTCGGGCTGACGAGATTGATGAAGAGCGTGCTCTTCGGCGTTAGCGCGACCGACCCTTTGACCTATGCGGGCGTCGCCGCGCTGCTCACCTGCGTGGCGCTGCTGGCCTGCTACATCCCCGCGCGACGGGCGACTAAGGTGGACCCGATGATTGCTCTGCGGAGTGAGTAATACGAAATTTTCCTGCGACCATTCATCTATTCACGTCACTAACTTCCATCACTTATACCGGTTTTCAAATGTATGAAGACTGTTAGCCACCGCAGGGCACAGAGAACACAGAGAAATCATTATGCCCTCTGTGCCCTCTGTGTGCTCTGTGGCTACTCACCCAAATGAAAACCGCTGTAGACATGACAATATAGCGGTTTGCGATTGCGAGTACGGGAGCTGTGGCGCGAGTTGTTTACTCGCGCTTCTTTCCTGATTGGGCAAAGCCGAAACAGGGCGATTAAACAAATCGCCCCACACCGTTAACGCGGCATAGAGGCCGCATTTTGCGTGATCATTCACACCGCAACGCCACCATCGGATCGACTTTCGTCGCGCGTCGCGCGGGCAGATAACACGCCAACATCGCCACGCCCGCGAGCAACGCGATTACAGCGACAAACACCGGCGTGGCCGCCGGCGTCAGCCCGTAAAGCACCTTGGTAAGTATCGCCGTAAATCCCAACGAGACCAGCAAGCCGATGACGAGACCGATCAACGTGAGTCTGAAACCGTCGCGGACGACGAGGCGTAGGATGTCGAGGCTGCGCGCGCCGAGCGCCAGGCGGACGCCGATTTCGCGCGTGCGCTGGCTGACGACGTAAGAGACGACGCCGTAAAGGCCCATCGCTGCAAGCAACAGGCCGAGCAGCCCCTGCGCGCCCGCGAGCGTGGCGCCATATTTCAGGGGCAATACGGCGAAGACGCTGTCATTGAGGTGTTCTTCCATCGTGCGGACGTTGTAGACCGGCAGGTCCGCGTCCAGTTGGCGGATGACGCCGCGCGCCGCCGGGGCGAGCGCAGCGGGGTCGCCGTCAGTCCATAAGTGGAGAGTCACCGGCGAGGCGTGACGCTGCGCCAGCGGGGCGTAGAAATATGGACGAGGCTCTTCCCCGAGCATGACGTACTTCGCGTCTCGCGCGACGCCGACCACCTGCCAAAAGTCCCCGTCCTGACCCAACTTGAACCGCCTGCCCAGCGCATCCTGACCCGGCCACAGCCGCTCGGCCATAGTGGCGTTGATGACCGCAACCTTCGTCGAAGCTTCGCCGTCGAATTGAGAGAAGTCGCGTCCCCGCAGCACGACGCCTCCCGTCGTGGTCAGGTATTCAGGAGTGACATAGTTTGCGTGCGCGGTCGTGAAGCTGTCTTTATCGCCCGCCTTCTCCTCGGGCGCGATTTGCGCGACCTCGAAGAAGTAGCTGAACGGCACGTATGAGGCGAGGCTGGCGGAGCGGACGCCGGGCAGTTCTTTCAGGCGGTCGAGCAATTGCCGGTGGAATTGCTTTTGGCGCGCCTCGTCGTAACCTTGTAACCCGAGGTCCAGCGACGCCAACAGCGAGTGGTCAGTGCGGAATCCGAGCTTCGTATCCGCGACTTGCTGCAGACTGCGCACGAACAGCCCCCCTGCGATCAGCACCACGACGGAGATCGCCACTTGCGAGACCACCAGCGAGCTGCGGAAGAAATGGCGGCTCGACGCGAGCAGCGCGCCGCCTCCATCCTTGAGCGTGGTCTGAATATCGAACCGCGTCGCGCGCAGCGCGGGCGCCAACCCCGTCACGACGCCGGCAAGGACAGAGGTCGCGAACGTGAATGCGAAAACGCGCCAATCCCACCAGTCTCTTTCGACGCGAATCGGCACATCGCCCGCGCCCATAGGCATCTGGCTTAGCAGGTACCCGCACCAGTTTGCGAGCAGAGAGCCGGCGACGCCGGCGAGACACGCGAGCAGGACGCTTTCCGCGAGCAATTGGCGAATGAGCCGCCCTCGGTTCGCGCCTATCGCCGTGCGAATCCCCATCTCTTTTTGGCGTACGAGGGAGCGCGAGAACATGAGGTTGGCGACGTTGGCGCAGGCGATAAGCAACACCAGGCCCACCATCGCCATGAATACGGAGGCGACCAGCGGCATGAATTCCGCGGCGACCGGCTCGGGCCGGCAATACTGTTCCAGCGCGACGAAGACCGAGGCGCCCTTGTGCTCATCCGGATATTCCCTTGCCAAATGCTTGCCGGCGATCTCCGCGGCCGCGCCGGCCTGCGCCACGGTCACGCCGGGCTTCAACCGGGCCATCACCTTGAAGATCGCCGCGGCGCGCGCCTTCAGCAACTCATCGCCGTCTGGTCGCGCCTGGCCCAACATCGAGGCTGGCACAAAGGCCCTCGGCGCCAACTTCCACTGCGCGCTGCCGAAGGTCTCCGGCGTCACCCCCACAATGGTGAAGGGATGGCCGTTGACGTTTAACGTTTTGCCGATTACCGACGCGTCTCCGCCGAATTTCCTCTGCCAGTATTCGTGCGACAACACGATGATCGGATCGGCGCCGGGCTTCTCGCCTTCATCTCGCCGAAAGAGGCGGCCCAACCTCGGCTCGACGCCGAGCATGGAAAAATAATTGCCGCTGACCATTTCGATCCACTCGCGGTCGGGCTGATGTCCGGCGACGCTCAGGTGAGCCGGGCCCATCGCGACGGCGAGCATGTCCGAGAAGACTTCAAGACGTTCACGGTAGTCGCGAAAGTCGAGCCAGGAATGGCCGTGCGGCTTATCCCAAACGGCGTTCTTTTGCAGAACCCAAACGAGCCGCTCCGGGTCTTTCACGGGCAAAGGCTTAAAGAAGTATTCGCTGACTATCGAGAAGATAGTGATGTTCGCGCTGATCCCGAGCGCGAGCGTGAAGACCGCCGCCACGGTGAAGCCTCGGCTTTTCATTAACATTCGCGCGCCGTAGCGCAGGTCTTGCCACAAGTCCGCAATCATATTGATCCTCTTGTTGGTCCCGAACACGATAGGTTCTTGCGGCGATGGGCGCTCGACCCGCCGCAGTTCATGTTGAAGCGCTTCGCTAGCGCCCAATTCCTCGATCGCCCGTCGCTCGGCTTCCGCCGGCGTCGCGCCGCTAGAGAGCGCCTCCCGATAGCAATCATTGAGATGCTGCGAAATCTCCCTGACGATAGCCGCCTCGCGCGTCGGATCGAGCTTCAAGTCCGCCAGGCGCCGTCTGATCTCTGGTTTCCAGTCCGGCATTATTCAATCCTCCGCTCCGGTTACGGGTCATCCCCTTCAATTGCGCCCGCTTCTTTCAGCGCTGCCACCAGCGCCTCGGCCAATTTTGTGTTTGCCACCACTAGCATAGGGTTGGGCAATAAGGCTGAACGGAGTAGGCGCACGGCGGCTCCGGCGGCTTCTGCAATTGCGGTTGCCGCCGCAATGTCCCATTGACCAAGCCCGCATTCGTAAAACGCGTCCAGCGCGCCGGAAGCGACATTGCAAATATCCAGCGACGGACAGCCACTCCGGCGTATATCGCGGACGCGCGGCAGCGCCGCTCGCAATAAATCGGCCTGAAGGCGACGCGCCTCGGCGTTGGGCAAAAAGCCGGTTCCGACCAGCGCGCGCGAAAGTTCAGTTTCATTTCGCACGGCAAGGGGCTGTCCATCACAAGTCGCGCCCTGCCCAACCACTCCTGAATAGACGCGATGGTTGAAAGTGTCATGCACTACGCCCATCGTTCTGTGACCATGAATCTCAACCCCGACTGCTACGGAATGGGCCGGATAGCGGTGAACAAAGTTCGTGGTTCCATCCAGGGGGTCAAGAATCCAGCGCACGCCAGAATCGCCGCGCAAGTTGGCTCCCTCCTCGCCCACAATCTCATCCTGCGGTCGCGCCGCCCGAATCACCGTGACGAGGACTTGTTCCGCTTCCCGATCAATGGCCGTGACCAGGTCGGAAGACGAGGCTTTCGTCTGCGCCTCGAAGCGGCCTTTTTCGATGGCGCAACGATGGACATCCGCCGCCGCACGGGCTGCGCGTTTCGCCAATTCAAGTAATTCCGACAACTGTTCTTCCATCTTTTCTTCGTGATTTGAAAGTGGCAGATCACTCACAACGCAAGGAGACCAGCGGATCCACTTTAGTCGCCCGCCGCGCCGGAACGAAGCAAGCCAGTAAAGCCACAGCGATGAGCAGCAGCGCGATCGCGGCGAACGTCGCCGGATCGGTGGCGCTCACGCCGAAGAGCAGATTCTTCATCGTTCGCGTCAACGCCACCGACGCGATCAAGCCCAACGCCACGCCGGCGAGCGCCAGCTTCATCCCCTGCCCGATCACCAGTTTCAGCACGTCGCTACTTTGCGCGCCGAGCGCCATCCGAACGCCGATTTCACGCGTGCGTTGCGCGACCGCATACGACATCAAGCCATAAATTCCGAGGCTGGCAAGCGCTAGCGCGGCGACGGCAAAGACGGTCAGCAACAACATGGAGAAACGCCGTGGAGCGACCGACTGCGCCAACGCCTGCTCCATCGTACGCACGTTGAATACCGCTTGATCTTTATTTAAAACCGCTACCTGTGCTCGTACGGCTGAAGCCAGACTCAACGGTTCCACCTCAGTGCGCGTCAGCAGATTGATGCGTCGAACATATCCTGGCAGCCGCTCTGCGGGAATCTGATCGAAATTAAGGTAGAACTGCGCCGGGGCTGGTCCTTGCGCGTCCAGACTATTCGGTTCGGCGTGCCGGACAACGCCCACAATCTCTATCCCTGGCGCGTCGGCAGACGCCTTCAAACGATTGCCGATCGGGTTTTCGTTGGGGAAGTATCGCTGCGCGAGGACTTCGTCAATGATGATGACCAATGGTGTGTCAGGCGTATCCTCGGCGGTGAAGAGGCGGCCTTTGATTAACTCAATGCCCATTGTCTGAAAGTAAGCAGGGCTCACATGGTAGCGCAGCCCCGAAGGTTTATTGTCGGTCTCCGGCCGGCCTTCAATGAGGAACGGCGGGAAGTTCGTCGAGCCAAAGGGAATCCCGTTCGACACCGCGACCGATTTTACGCCGGGCAGGTTGCGAACCTTTTGTTGCAACTGCGCGAAGAAATTCGCCACTTGTCGCCCGTCGGGGTTATTGACGGAGACTTGCATCGTGAGCAGGTTCTGCGCATTGAAGCCCGGGTCAACCTGTAGCGCGCGCCGAAAGCTTTGAATGAGCAAACCGGCGCCGACCAACAGCGTCAATGTCAGGGCGACTTCGCCCACGACCAACACGCTGCGCAGCCGCTGGCGGCGCCCGGATGAACCTCGTTCTCCTTCCTTCAACCCTTCAGTCAGATTCGGGTTTGAAGCCTGCAAGGCTGGAGCCAGGCCGAAGATCAGTCCGGTCAGCAGCGAAACGGCGAGCGTAAAGACCAACACCGGCCCGTCAACATCGGCTTCCTGCAATCGCGGGATGCCGTCGGGCAATTGGGAAGCGATCAAACTCGTCCCCCAGAACGCGAGCAGGATTCCCAACGCGGCGCCTAACGCGGCCAGCAGGACGCTCTCGGTCAGCAGTTGACGAACAATCGCTCGGCGGCCGGCGCCGAGCGCAACGCGCACCACCATCTCCTTTTGCCGCGCAGACGAACGGACGAGCAGGAGATTCGCGACGTTGGCGCAGGCGATCAATAAGACCAGGCAGACCGCGCCCAGCAAAATCAACAGCGGTTGTCGCACGGCGCCCACAAAGCTTTCGTGCAACGGCGTAACGAGCGTGCGCCGCCCTTTGTTGCTCTCCGGATACTGTCGCTCCAGACCCGCGGCAACCATATTCAACCCCGCTTCCGATTGTTGCGGCGACAAGTTCGGTTTCAAACGCGCGACGACGTCAACGCCGGGGTCCGCTCCGCGCCGCCGGAAGCGTTCCGCCTGAAGTCCGATGGGCACAGTGACGTCGGCTTCCACCCCGTACTGGAAATCGAGTGGAGTAATACCGACGACGGTGTAGTTTTGATTGTTGAGCGTGAGCTGTTTCCCGATGACGCTTGGGTCAGCGCCGAACCTGCGACGCCAGAATCCATAACTCAGGATCACCGCAGGAGTCGCGTCCGGACGGTCCTCTTCCGCGAAAAAGTCGCGCCCCAGCATCGGCTTGATCCCCAGTGTGGAGAAGAACTCCGCCGAGACTATCCGCCCCTGCAAGCGTTCCGGTTCGCCCGCGCCGGTGAAGTTGAAACTCTCGTTGCCACGCACAGACGACATTGAATCGAAGACAGTGTTCTGAGCGCGCCAGTCGACAAAGTTGGGATACGACGGCGAGAAGCCTCTCCCAGCGGAGACACGCTCCTGGATGATCACCAGGCGCTCCGGCGCCTGGTAGGGAAACGGGCGCAGGATCACGGCGTTGACAATACTGAAGATGGCCGTATTCGCCCCGATCCCCAGCGCCAGCGTCAAGACAGCGATCAATGTGAAGCCAGGTTGTTTCAATAACATTCGCGCGCCGAAGCGCAGGTCTTGCCATAAAGCTGCGATCATATTTGTCCTCCGATTGGTTCCGGCGACGATTGGTTCCGGGTTGCATGGTCGCCCCACGCGGCGTAATTCACGACGAAGCGTTTCGCCGCCGCTCAATTCTGCGAGCGTTCGGCGATGAGCTTCCGCTTCCGTCGCGCCGCTTGAGAGCAATTCCGCGAAGCGGTCCGCCATGTGTTGCGCCAACTCTTCAATAATCGCGGCTTCGCGCATCGGCTCCAGCTTCAAATTGCCCAGCCGCCGTCTGATTTCTTCTTTCCAGTCAGGCATGTTCAACTACTTTCGAACTACGTTCTCCGAGCGGCTACGCCGCCCGATGTGAGGAAGCGGCTAATCCCTTCCGAAAGCCGCAGGACTTTTATGGGGGTTACGCCCCTCTGGTTTTGGGGTGTCGTTCACTGCGACATGAACGACTCCTTGCTTTCCCCAGCGCAGCTCACTCACAGCGCAACGCGACGAGCGGATCAACTTTCGTCGCTCGCCGCGCCGGCAGATAGGTAGCTAACAGCGCAACTGCCGCGAGTAACAACGCCACGCTCAGGTATGTGATAGGGTCGAGCGGGCTGAGGCCGAATAGCAACGACGTCAGCAACCGCGAGACGACGGCGCCGCCCGCTATGCCCAGCGCCGCGCCGAGGCAGACCAGCCGCAGCCCCCGACCTGTGACCAATTGCAGCACATCCCGCCGGTTGGCGCCCAGCGCCATGCGGATACCAATTTCGCGCGTCCGCTGGCTGACTGAGTATGCCATCACACCGTAGACGCCAATGGCGGCCAGCAACAGCGCCAGCAGACCGAGCGTAGCTGCCATTAGCGAGGCCTCGCGGGTGTATTTAGTTCCCGCATTCCCGCCGGCGATCTCTTCCTCCGGCGTCAGCAACCGGAGCCTGACCGTTGGCTCAAGCTGTCGCGCCGCCGCCCAAACTAAAGGTTTCATCTGTTCAGCGGGGCCGGACGTGCGCGCCAACAGGCTGAAGTTTTTCCATTGGCGCTGGTCGAGCGGCACATACGCAAAACCCGTCGGGATTTCGCCCAAACGTACAGTCTGCGCATCTCGCGCTACTCCGATGACCTGGAAGGGTGGGGACTCCGGCTCTCCCTTCCACTTCAGCCGCAGCATCTTCCCAATTGGATCGGAGCCCGGCCACAATCTACGCGCCGTCGCTTCGCTGACCACGGCAACCTGCGCTCCGTCGCGCGTCTCTTCCTCGGTAAACTCCCGACCGCGCAGGAGTGGAATGCCAACCATCGCGAAGAAGCCAGGCGCAACCTCACAACCGTTGTCGCCTTCCCTGCCTGTCATCTCCACTTCCGGCATAGTGACGCCGCCTCGCCCACGGAAAGGAGAATAGCCAGGGATGATCGCTTGCACTCCGGGCAAGGCCTTCAGGCGTTCGATCAACTCCCGCTGGAATTGCCGTGCGCGCGCCTCGTCATAACCACTCCATTGCAGGTTGGTCTTCACCGCAAGCGTCTGCTTCGTCTCGAAGCCCGGATCAATCGCCTGCGCATGCCAAAGACCGCGCACGAGTAATCCGGCGGGAATCAACAACACCAGGCAGAGGGCCACCTGCGCCACCACCAAACCGCTGCGCAATCGGGAACGGGTCAGCGCCTGGCCGAAAGCGGCTCCTTCGCCTTTGATGGTCGAGACCAGATCGGGGCGCACGGCGCGCAGCGCAGGCGCCAGTCCTGACACAATGCCACTTAGCAGTGAGACCAGGAACGTGAAGGCCAACACCCGCGCATCCGGCGCGCGATTGATGTCCGTAACATCGGCGCCCGCAAGATGCGCGATAAAGCCGACGATCCAATGGGCCAGCAGCAATCCCGCCGCGCCCCCGGCGCCCGCCAGCAGCAGGCTTTCAGTCAGCAACTGCCGGATCACGCGCCCGCGGCTCGCGCCTAAACAGAGCCGCACGCCGATCTCTGATGTGCGCCCGGCCGCGCGCGCCAACAGCAGATTTGTGACGTTGGAGCAGGCAATCAGCAAGACAATGCCTGTCGCGCCCATCGTCATCGCCCATGTCTGCCAGAATGCGCCTCGGCGGTTACGTCGCAACGGCTCTACGTGGAGGCTATCTTTGGGATTGATCTCCGGCCCGGCGCGCGCAAGCTGGCTGAGCAACACATTCGTCTCAGCTTGCGCCTCCGCCAATGTCCGACCTGGCCTGAGACGACCGTATACTGCGTCCAACCACCGGATGCTGCGCTTGCCAAACCAATCTTGCGGCGCTGCGGGAGTTGGTCGGGACACGGAAAGCATTTCGCCTCTCATCGTCATCGGCGCCCAGAGGCTCATCTTTTCGCCGCCGATCCCGGTAAAATCGCTCCCCATCACGCCGATCACGATGAATGGTTTGTTATTCAGCAGCAACGTCTGTCCGACGATGTTCGGATCGGCCCCGAAACGCCGCTGCCACAAGTGATGGCTCAAAACCACGACCGGCTCCCGGCTCGGCGCGCTATTATCTTCCGCTGTGAACGTGCGACCATGAATAGCGCCGACGCCGAGGACCGAAAAGAAGTTGTCGGAAACAAACTCTCCCGGAACCTCCTCCGGTTCCGCTCCAGCAGTCTGGCTGCCCAGCAGAAACCCCTCCTCGGAACTGGCGATCAGACCGGAGAAGACCTGCGCATGCTCGCGGAAGAAGTGGTAATCGGAGAAAGAGAACGCTCCATAGTCTTTATCCGCAGCCCGGTATTCCAGTTTGAGTAAAGAGTCAGGGTCGCTGACCGGCAGCGGACGCAATAGGGAGTTGAGACGGGTAAAGATGGCTGTGTTGACGCCGATGCCCAGCGCCAGTGTGAAGACGACCACGGCGGTAAAGCCGGGATGCTTGCCTAGCAGGCGCACGCCAAAGCGTAAGTCTTGCCAAAGACCTGCGATCATATTTATCTTCCGATTGGCTCCAATCACGATTGGTTCGGGCGTGACTTGCCGCTCTACTCGCCGCAGTTCGCGCTCAAAGATTTCACTCTCGCTCAATTCCGCCAGCGTCCGGCGCGCGGCGTCTGCTTCGGCCGCTCCGCCCGCCAACAACTCCGCGTAGCGGTCCTCAAGATGCTGCGAGAGTTCCTCGACGATCTCTGCTTCGCGCGCTGGTTCAAGCTTCAAGTCTGCCAGCCGCCGTGTGATCTTTGGTTTCCACTCAGGCATGTTCGACTCCTCATCCACGCGAATCACTCACAGCGCAATGCAATCATCGGGTCAACTTTCGCAGAGCGCCTCGCCGGTATCCAGCAGGCCACAATCGCCACGAAGAGCAGCAGCAAAGCGATCGCGGCGAAGGTCAGTGGGTCAGTCGCGCTCACGCCGAACAACAAGGCTTCCATCAATCGGGTTAAGGCGAGCGCCACGACCAGACCGAGCGCCACGCCGCAGAGCGCGAGATTCAGGCCTTGACGGACAACCAATCTCAATACGTCGCTCCCACGCGCGCCCAGCGCCATCCGAACGCCGATTTCATGCGTGCGCTGCTCGACGGCATAGGCCATCACTCCGTAAATGCCCGCCGCCGCAAGCGCGAGCGCCACCGCCGCGAAGACGCTCAGCAGGAGCAGCGCCAACCGCCGGAGCGCGATCGAATCGGCCACGATCTGCCGCAATGGTTTGACGTCGAAAATCGGCTGGTTGCGATCCACCGCCAACACGGCGGCGCGCACGCTCTGCGTCAACGCCGACGGATCGCCTCCGCTCGCGCGCACGGCGAACGAAAGGTTGTACATTTCGTCGGCTTCCTGGAGAACCGGGAAGTAGGCTTGCGGCAGTGAAGTGGCGTCCAGCCGCTGGTTGCGCACGGAGCGCACGACGCCGACGACCGTCTTCCAGGGATTTGCGCTGCGAGGGCCCCCGCGTTTGATGCGTTTGCCGATGGGGTCTTCGTTCGGATAAAAGCGGCGCGCGAAGCTTTCATCCACTATGGCCACGGGGAGCGCCCCCTTGGCGTCGGCGTCGTTGAAGTCGCGGCCGCGAAGCTGGGCGATGCCCATCGTTTGAAAATACGCGGGCGAGGCCCAGCGCATTTCAACTTCGACCTGAGGGTCGTTCGGCCCCGAGGCGGAGTTCTCGCCGGTCATCGCGCCGGAGTTGTTCCCCGGGGCCATCGGAATGCGCGACACCGCGCCCGCCGCCTCAACGCCCGGCAATGCGCGTAGGCGTTCCAACACCTGCCAGAAAAACGCGGCGCGTTCGCTGATTTGCGGATGCGTCGTGAACGGCAACAACATCCGCAGCGTCAGCACGCCTTCGGGATTGAAGCCTGGATCCACCGCTTGCAGCCGCCAGAAGCTTTTCAGCGTCAAGCCCGCGCCGGCCAGCAGCGCCAGCGACAGCGCGATTTCTGCGACCACGAAGGCGTTGCGCAAACGCTGCCCGCTCGCGCCCGCGCCAGTCCGTCCGCTTTCGCGCAGCGCGTCATTCAAGCCTGGCCGCGACGCTTGAAGCGCCGGAGCCAGGCCGAAGATGACTCCGGTCAACAACGACGCCAGCGCCGTGAACGCCAGCGCGCGGCCGTCCAAACCGACCTCGCCCAATCGCGGCAGATTGTCGGGCGCAAAGCGCAACAACAACCGCGCGCCCCACGTCGCCAGCAACAAACCAGCCGCGCCGCCGGCGAGAGCCAACAAGACGCTCTCGGTCAACAACTGCCGCGCCAGCCGCCCGCGTCCCGCTCCCAGAGCCAGCCGCACGGCCATCTCCTGACGCCGCGTGGCCGCGCGCGCCAGCAACAGGTTAGCCACGTTGGCGCAGGCGATCAGCAGCACGAAGCCTACAGCCCCGGCCAACAGCAGCAGCGCCGGCTTCAACTCGCCGATATAATCTCCGAGCAGCGGCGCGACGATCATTCTGTACCGGCGCTCGGCGCCGTAATTTTGCGGATACTGCGCGGTGAGCTGCGCGCCGAGCTGGTCCAACTCCGCTTGCGCCTCGACGGGGCGGACTCCGGGCTTCAGCCGCGCCAGCACTTCCAGCCCGCGCGCGCCACGTCGTTGCTGGTCGTAATGTTCTTTCGGAAACCAGAGCGGCTGCCAGATTTCGGCCTTCGGCGGGAAGGCGAAGCCGGGCGGCATTACGCCGATGACGGTGTGGATGCGGCCACTGATCGTCATCTTCCGCCCGATCGCGTCAGCCTGGCCCGCATAA
>DATCXQ010000618.1:0-18358 GCA_036565725.1 Blastocatellia bacterium | reverse complement strand
CTTCTGCACGAAGTCGGCGACGCCCCGCCGCATCGCTTCGACAGCAAGCTCAATGTTAGCCCAGGCAGTCATCGCCACGACGGGCAACGCGCTGTCGAGCGCCCGAATCCGCGAGATCAGGTCGAGTCCCTCTTGACCAGATGTCGTGTCGCGGGCGTAATTGAGGTCAATCAGCACGAGATCGAAATCGCGCGATCTGATCGCATCAAGCGCTTCGGCCGGCGAACTTGCGGCTTCGGTCTGCCAGCCTTCGTTTCGGAGCAGCATCCGCAGCGCCGCCAGCACATCCGGATGATCGTCGGCGATCAAGGTTCGCGGCGCTGGTATCATTGGCAAAATGGCTTCCATTTCCCTTCCTCCATCGGTATTCCTTCTCCAAAGGGGATTTCCTACTTTTTCAACCTTGCTTATCCAAATGGCGTGCCATCAAGTAAGGAGACCTAACTCATTGAAAAGCAACTATCATCCGCGGGGCCAAAGGCGTCAGGAAGCCGCCGAGGTGTCCGTTTTTGGGAAGACTGCGTCCGAATTTGGTTCCGAAGCTCCCTGATTTCTCGTATTACGCAATGTGGCGTTGACCAATCGAGAACTGGTAACATCAGCGCCCGCAATCACACGAAACGAGGAATTGTCATGTTCTGTCCTGGATGCAGTCTTCACGTCAGCGATGATCTCAAATTCTGCCGACAATGCGGCGCCAACCTGCACAATGTGCGCGATGCGATGTCGTCCCGCTCCAACGGGGAGAAGTTCGATTGGAGCAAGACCTGGTGGGCTGAAATGATCTACTCTCCCGAAGAACTGGAGCGGCGGCGCGGCATTACTCCTGAAGAGAAACGCCTCAACGAGGAGAAGAAACGGCTCAATGAGATTAAGGGCGGAGTCATTACCGGTCTGATCGGCGTCGGCGTGATGATCTCCTTCTATTTCTTCTTCGGCGCCGTGGCGAAGCAAGGAGATCCGAACGCCGCGGAGATCGTCCGCAATCTGTGGTTGTTGGGAATAGTCCCGACCCTGATCGGGGCCGGACTCCTCATCAACGGTTTTTTCATCAGCCGGCGTTTGGTGGAGCTCAACGAACAACTGGCGCGAGCGGCAATGTCCGCATCGCATGCGCCAATCGCGCAACCAACCGTACAAGCGGGCGCGCTGGAGGCCAAAACAACCGATCAACTGATAGTTAACGCTGCGCCGGAGGCGGGTTACAGCGTAACCGAAGACTCCACAGCGCATTTGCTCGAGCCTGTCCCCGCGCACCTGCCCCGCGAAATCAATTGATGAATATAAAAAGAGGAGTAGCTATGTTCTGTCCGGGATGCGGTCTTCAAGCCAGCGATGATCTCAAATTCTGCCGACAATGCGGCTCGAATCTGCAGGGCGCGCGCGAAGGGATGGTGTCGCGCTCCACGGGGGAAAAGTTCGATTGGAGTAAAACCTGGGTGGCGGACATGTTCCTCACCGAAGAGGAACGGGAACGGCGGCGCGGCGTCACAGCCGAAGAGAAACGGCTCAACGAGATCAAGGGCGGCGTCGTCACCAGCTTCGTTGGCGTCGGCGTGATGATCTTCCTGCGATTCTTCCTCGGGGTCGTGGCGGATCATAAGTCTCCGGGCGACGCGGAGATCCTTCGCAGCGTGTGGATGGCCGGAATAATCCCATTCATGGTCGGAGTCGGGATCATCTTCAACGGCTTGTTCATCAGCAGGCGCATCGTGAAACTCAAAGAACAGCAGGCGCGACCAGCAATGCCCGCATCGCCGACGCACACGGCGTTTCCCGCTAAAACGACTGATCAACTAGTCGCCAACCTCGCGCAACCGGCAGGCGCCAGCGTGACCGAAGACCCCACACTGCATTTGATCGAGGATCGAGAATCGAGGATCGAGGATCGATAAGCAGACGGAAGAAATTTTTGGAATGTAATCATCAGGACATTTTTCATTGTTCATCGTTCAATGTTCATTTGTCATTGCCGGAGCCACGACATTCAACAATGACAAATGAACTATCAACGATGAACAATAGACCTCTTGTTACGAGCCGGGTTTGATGTCGGACCTTTTGATGAGGCTTAAGATGACTACCGCCAGTTCAGTGGGCTCGACCGGTTTGGCGACGTGCATCTGGAAACCTGCATTGAGCGCACGCACTCGGTCCTCGACCCTAGCGTGAGCGGTCAACGCAATGGCCGGTATCTGATTTACTACGGCGCCTTGCTCCACTTCCAGCGCGCGCATTTTCTTTAGTACGTCATAGCCATCCTCGCCCGGCATAGCAATGTCCAGAATCAGGGCGTCGGGCCTCCTCCCGTCCAGCGGGCGGGAGAGAATTGCCAAAGCCTCCGCCCCCGACGATGCGGTTGTCACCTGCGCGCCGTATTCGCTGAGCGCATGAGTCAAAACCACACGCGCCTCTTCCTGATCGTCCACCACAAGCACGCTCAGGCCTTCGAGCGAGAGATGCTGATCTCTCGGGATGGCGTCTTCTACGCGCACTTCTCGGGATGTCACCGCGGGCGATGGCGAAGGTATGAGTTCCAGGTGGCGGCGTGGCAACGTGATGGTGAATGTCGTCCCGCGCCCAGCGCCCTCGCTCGCCGCCGTGATTGTCCCGCCGTGCAATTCAACCAGATGTTTCACGAGCGACAGCCCCAGCCCTAGCCCGCCGTACCTCCTCCCGCTAGACGAGTCGGCCTGTCGGAAGCGGTCGAAGACGAACGGTAGGAACTCCGGTTCGATACCCTTACCAGTGTCGCTGACCGCGATCCGGATATGATCGGCCGCGCCTTCCATCCGCAACTCGACCCGCCCGCCTTCCTGCGTGAACTTGACCGCGTTCGTGAGCAGGTTCCACACGACCTGCTGCAAACGCGTCGAGTCGCCGAGAACTTGTTCTGGCAGGTGGCTGAAATTGGCGACAAGCGTGATGCCCTTCGCCTCGGCAGCCGAGCGCACCGTGTCAAGCGCGGCTTCAAGCGCCGGGACCAGATCAATCAGACTCGGTTCAATCCGCAGCTTGCCCGTGACGATTCGCGCCGAATCGAGCAGGTCTTCGATGATCTGAAGCTGCGCCTTTGCGCTGCGCTCGATGACGCCAGTAACTTTATTAAAACCCTCTCTGTCCTCCGGGCCAGAGCGCAGCATCCGTGTGTAGCCCAGGATGGCGTTCAATGGCGAGCGCAGTTCATGTGAAACGATGGCTAGGAATTCATCCTTCGTCCGGTTGGCTTCTTCGGCCTGGCGCCGCGCCTGCTGCTCGACTTCATATAGGCGCCGTTGCTCGATGGCCAGCGCGACACGGTCGGCGGCCAGTTGCAGCAACCGCACATCGTTTTCAGCAAAGCGCTTGAGCTTAGCTGTATCGGCATGAATTACGCCTATCAACTCGCCTTTGACGATCAGCGGCGCGCCGATCAAAGAGCGGGCCTCCCGGCGCAGAACCGGGTTAATCACCTCCACCGCCGAGAGGTCTTCCACAACCAGCGGGGCGCGGCTCGCCGCAATGGAGCCGGATACGCCTTGTCCTAGCGGAATACGCATGCCTATAACTTCCTCCTGCGATCCAATGGCGGCGCGCATAACTAACGACTGTCCGTCTTCTGATAACAACAGGATCGCGGCGGAGTCGGTTTCGAGCAACTCCCGAATGCGGTTCAGCATCTCGGTCAGCAAATTTTCGAGCGTAAGATGCGCCAGCACGCTGTCAATCACCGCCTGCAGCCGCCGGATTTTCTCCGCGGCATATTCCGCCTCTGCGCGCGCGGTCTGCTCCCGAGCCAATTGTTCTCGCTCAGCTTCAGCCTGCCTGCGTTCTGTAATGTCGCGGAGGATGACGGTGAACAGCTTCCGGCCTCCGACTTCGATATTCGAGATCGAAGCCTCGATCGGAAACTCCGCGCCGTCCGCGCGCAACGCCGTGAGCGCGGTGAGCCGAGCCAACCCGCCGATTTCCCCGAAGCGAAGGAACCCGTCGTTATGCGTGACGCGGAAGCGCTCCGGGATGAAGCGGTCGAGCGGCCGCCCCATAGCTTCGACGCCCGGGCAGCCGAACATCCGCTCCGCCGCTTCGTTGAAAAGGACGATGCGTTGTTCTTCATCAACGGTGATAATCGCGTCCATGGCCGAGGAGACGATACCATTCAGCCGCTCCTTGCTTTCGAGCGACGACCGCTCGGCCTGCTTCTGATCATCAATGTCCGTGTTGGAGCCGAACCACTTGACGACCTTGCCGCCCGAATCCCTGAGCGCCGTGGCTCGCGTCTTGAACCAGCGAAACACCCCGTCATTGCGGCGGATGCGGTACTCGACATCGAAAGGCTCGCCGGTTGCCACAGTCCGATTCCAGGCCGCAAACAAAGGCTCACGGTCGTCGGGGTGAACTTGCTGCAGCCAGTCGAAGCCGAGTTGCTTGGCTTCGGGGATGCCGGTGTAAGCGACAAACTGCGGGCTGATGTAATCACAAGTTCCGTCGGCGCGACAGGTCCAGACAAGCTGTGGTAGTGATTCGGCCAGTTGCCGGAAACGGCCTTCGCTTTCGCGCAGCGCCTCCCCAGCCCGCACCAGGTCGTCAATGTCCGCGAGCGAGCCGGCCCAGCGAACGATCCGGCCCTCAGCATCGCGGGCCGGCAGCGCACGGCAGAGGAACCAGCGGTAGCTTCCGTCCGCCGCCCGCATGCGGTGCCGGCTCTCGTATAGCGTTCCTGATCGCATGGCGGCAAACCATCGAGCAGTCACCTCCTCCACATCGTCCGGATGGATTGCTCGGACAAAGCCTCTCCCGGCGGTTTCTTCCGCCGTCATACCCGTGTATGCGCGCCACTGGTCGCTGGCGAAGGTGTTGTTACCGTCCACATCGGCCTCGAATGTGAGGCTCGGAACGGCCGAGATCATCGTACGGAAACGCAGTTCATTCTCGCGCGCCCTCTCCTCGGCGCGTATCAGGTCGTCAATGTCCGTGAGCGAGCCGGCCCAGCGAACGAGCCGGCCCTCAGCATCGCGGCCCGGCTGCGCGCGGTTGAGGAACCAGCGGTAGCTTCCGTCCGCCGCCCTAATGCGGCACTTGCGCTCGAAAGACGCGCCCAATCGCACGGCGGCGCTCCATTGAGCCAATACATCCTCGGCCTCGTCTGGATGATAGGCTCGGATAAAGCCTGCCACGGCGCTCTCCTCCTCCGTCATACCCGTGTATGCGCGCCACTGGTCGCTGGTGAAGATGTTGGCGCCATCCGCATCGGTTTCGTACGAAAGGTTTGGAATCGCCGAGATCATTGTGCGAAAACGCAGTTCGCTTTCGCGCAACGCCTCCGAGGCTAGTTTCCGGTCGGTGATCTCCTCGCTAAAGATAACAATACCTCCGATGGCGCCGTCGGCTGCGTGCCAGGGGCGCGTCTCCCACCGCACCCACTGGACCTCGCCATCTGCCCGCACAAAGCGATCTTCGTCAGCCCGCACGATTTCGCCCTCGAGTGTGCGGCGGTGCACTGCCTTCCAACGTTCCGGAACTTCGGGGAAAAGGGCGTAATGAGATTGGCCTCTAATGTCTCTGTCTCCGAGACGGTAGTCCGTCATCCAGCGGCGGCTGGCGGCAAGGTAGCGCATCTCTCGGTCGAACATGGCCAGGGGCACCGGCGCATGCTCGATGAATATTTGCAGTCTTTCCTGGCTCTCGCGCAAACTCTCTTCGATCTGCTTGCGCTCGGTGATGTCCGCCAGCATGCCAAGAATTCGTATCGGCGTCTGGTCACGCGCCAATTCGAAGCTCGCAGATAAATCCAACCAACGCAGCGCGCCGTCCTTGCGGCGGATGCGGAAGCCGGTGTGGACCGGGCGCATGGACTTCATTCCGTCTGTCATCTTCTGCTCAAGCGTAGGGGCGTCGTCCGGATGTACATAGCGCTCGATAAACTGCGCCTTGCTGAGCGCGCCATCGGCGTGAGTATGGCCGAAGATTTCGTACATCCTCTCGTTCTCCCAGACAGTGCGGTCGGCCTGCATGTCCCACTCAAAGACGCCCAACCCGGCTGCCTCCGATGCCAACAACAGCCGCTCCTCATTTTCGTGAAGCTTCTCTTCGGCCAACTTGCGCGCGGAGATATCCTCGATGACGGAGATGAAGTAATCCGGCGAGCCGTCCGCCTTGCGCGACATGGAAACAGTCAGGTTGACCCACACGATGGAGCCGTCCTTGCGGTAGTAGCGCTTCTCCCTCAAGTAGGTCTCAATCTCACCACCCAACATCCGCCTCATCGCCCTCAAGTCCGCCTTCAGATCTTCCGGGTGGGTGATGTCGGCGAAGGTCTTCGTCATCAGTTCCTCTCGGGTGTAACCGACGATATCGCACAGCCGCTGGTTGACCTCCAACAAACGGCCGTCCGGAGCGACGCGGGAAATACCGACGGCGGCGTTCTCGAAGATGGCCCTGAACCGCGCCTCGCTATCGGGGACCGCCTCGACGCTCTTCTGACTCTCGCGCAAACTCTCCATCTCATGGCAAGTGGTTAAAATACTTTTTTTTTGTTTCCCTACCATAAATCACATTTCACCAAAGTATTCGGACCTGCCGGCCGATATTGCCGATATTTACGAACTTACCATTATTGTTGTCTCTTGGCTATATTCCGGCAATCCCCAGATTGAAAGCCGTCCGTCTTATATGCGGGATTTACGCTGTTATATAAAGATGCGGGGATGTTTGGTTCGACGCCTTTCATATTGCAATTGCGTGTATGGTAGGGGCGGACCTACGTGTCCGCCACGGATTGAATGTACAGGCAATTACCGGGGCAGACACGTAGGTCTGCCCCTACACTGATTTTCAAATCGATCCGGGGAGGCCGCTGCGGTTTGTGCGCTGTCAGAGGGGATTATGAATAAAGGACAACTTACTGCGCTGATCCTGGGCGGCGCCCAGACGCATCCGCTTGCCGATGGGATAAAGATAAATTCAGCGGTTGCTCACTTTAAGATTGAGAGGGCGGGTCTCGCGGCGCTTCGAATGTCCGCTTCCGGGATCAGGCCATCCCAGTATCGGGCGAAATGTCGGTCGGGCGCTCCGTCTGAGCGCGGTAAACGAATTGAGCGCGTCCGAAGCGCACCGCGCAGCCGTCAGCCAGTTTAGTCTCTTTGACGCGTTTGCCGTTGACGAAGGTGCCGTTGCTGCTCTCCAGGTCGTAAAGCGTGTATGCGTCCTCCATGACCATCAGTTTGGCGTGACGTTTGGAGACAGAAGGGTGCTCGATTACGAAGGAATTGTTGAGCGTGCGGCCGACTGAGACTTCGGCTTCGTTGAGGATGTAGGCGATGCGCTCTTCTCCCAGAGTCGAGACCGAGACGAAGTGCGGGCGGGTGTCGAGGTTTTCTTTCGCAGGCAGTTTGACATTGGCGCCGCAGCGCGAACAGAACACGGCGCCCTGACGTTGGGCGATCGAACAGATGGGGCAGAGGTCCAATTCTTCGGGTTCCGTGATTAAGGCGCCGCACTCCGCGCAACGCGTTCCGGCGGTCCCCATAAGGCCGCACTCCTGACAGTAGCAGCGCAGCGGCATGTACAAAGTGCCTTCGCGGTGCGGAGACGTGTCGCTGTGAAATTTGATGCGCGAGCGCACCCAGAAGAACAACGCGGCCATAACCGCTATGAGAAGCGCGAAAAAGACGACGCTGAGCCGGTCGGCGGTCAGCAATAACAGGTCGAAGAGCGAGTGCAGCAGCGAGGCCATGAGAAAGCCGCGCGCGACGATCGGCAGCCGCGCCCCGATCATGTTCGGCGCCGCCTTCGCCTTGCTCAGGCCCAACCCCCAGAGGGCTGAAAACAGGGCGTGTCCCGGATTCGAGAGCGGCCCGCGCAACAACACAAGCGCCGGATCGTTCCGCGCCAGGTAAAACACGTTCTCGACCGCCGCGAAGCCCAAAGCCGCCGTCGCGCTGAAGATCACCCCGTCGAGCGGCTCGTCGAATTCTTTGCGTCGATAAGCGTATAAATAGACGACCAGCAATTTGAGCAGCTCTTCAACGGGGCCGACCACGAAGAGGAGCGTGAGAATGTGCGAACGCTCTGTGTGCCCGAAAAGGTCTATGAACAGCGATTGGCCGGCGAGGTTCAAGAATAGAGCCGGGACCGTCGCCAGCGCCCCGAGCGCGAAGGTCAAGCCCAGCACGCGCCGCGCCGCACGTTTGTAAAGGCTGCGGCTGGAGAAATACCACAACCACAGGGCGCACGGCAGCACCGACAGCAGGAGCACGATTATGATCTGTGTGAAACCAGGCATTAGTTAGAAGGGGAGTGGGGAATGGGGAATGGGGAATGGGGAATGGGGAATGGGAGAAGGCGCCTTGCTTGTTTTCTTCCCCACTCCCTACTCCCCATTCCCCACTCCCCTTCCCTTCAATCTTCCCCGGTCGTACGTTTCAATATCACGATCGTCAGATCGTCGACGGCGCTGGCTCGGCCTACGAACTTCGTGAGCGCCTCATCGATGCGGTCGCGGAGGCCGGCGGCGGTGCGGCCGCGGTTTTTCTGAACGATTTCGATCAGGCGCGCCTCGCCGAACTCCTCGCCCTCTTCGTCCAGGCTCTCGGTGACGCCGTCGGAATAGATGACCATGACGTCGCCGGGCTCGATTTCGACCCAGCCTTCGCGGTAATCGCCGAACGGCGTGATGCCGACCGGGAAGCCGCCGATGTCGAGCCTCGTCACCTCTCCCGAAGCCCTCGCCAGGAGCGGCGAATTGTGTCCGCCGTTGATGTAGGTCAACTGGTGGGAGCGCGGGTCGAGTTCGCTGTAAAAAAGCGTGACGTAGCGGTTGGCGGGCGTGTTGTCGTAAATGTACTGGTTGATCTCGCTGACGATCTCGCTGGCCGACAGCCGCGTCCGCGTGTGCGCGCGCACCGCCGCGTGGATCGACGACATCAACAGGGCCGCGCCGGTTCCCTTGCCCGAAACGTCGCCCAGCGCGATCACGTAACGGCCGTCGGGCTTTTCGATGAAATCGTAATAGTCACCCCCGACCTCGTAGCAGGGGAAGCTGACGCCAAGCACGTCGTAGCTGGGGATCGCGGGCGGCGTTTCGGGGTGCAGCCTGAATTGAATTTCGCTGGCGAGGGCCAGCTCGTTGGCCAACCGCTTCTGCTCCTGTTGGACTTCGAGCAGGCGGACGTTCTCGATGCGGATCGCGGCGACGCCGGCGATCAGGGTCAGCAGTTGCAGGTCTCGCTGGGTGAATCGGTTGGTGTGGAACGAATTGTCCACATATATCATCCCTGAAATGCGCCCCTCGACTGCCAGCGGCACAGCCATCACCGAACGAAGCCCTCCGAGCACGATCGAATGGCGTTCCTGGAACCGGGGGTCCTGCTGCGCGTCAGAGGTCAACACCGACGCGCCCTGTTTCAACACCTGATCGGAAATTGTCCGGCTGATCTCGACGTTGCCCGAATCGTTCGTCGCGGCGGGCGTCCGCGTCCTCATCGCCTTGCATACCAGTTCCGGCGCGCCGTTCGCATCATCCTCGGGAGGCTCGAACAACATTACGTACCCGCGGTCGGCGGGGACGACCTCGAAAACGAAGTCAAGGACCTGGCGCAAAGTCTCGTCCAGCGAGAGCGGCTTGAGCAGCGTCAGGCTGACGCGGCTGATTACGGCCAGGGCGTTATCCTCCAGACGTTCCGGCAGACGTTCCGGCAAATGTTCCGGCAAATGTTCCGGCAGACTTTCCGGGACCGACGGCGGCGCAAGCGTCGCATGTTCGACGCCGGGCGCGATAGGGGTCCTGTAAGGGACTTCCAGCGATGAAAGCAGGTTTGCCGCTGAGTTGCGGGCGTCCGCGACAATCGTCGCTTCGGGCAGCGGCGCGTAAATGGAATCGGAAAAGAGGATGCTCGTGCGACTTCGCGCCGGCGCGGTGTCGGCGCGCTCGGAATATTCGATCTCGGTCTCGCCGATTCGAATGAGATCGCGATCGCGCAATTGCACCGGGGCGGTCAGCCTGGCAGTGTTGACCACGGTCCCGTTGGCGCTGCCGAGGTCGGCTATCCAAAACACGTCGCCGCGTTTACGCACCTCGGCATGCAGCCGCGAAGCGAATGGGTCTTCGACGCACAGGTCATTGCGCGCCGAGCGGCCTATCGTGATGCGAGGTCGGTTCAAATCGACTACGGAATCGCCGCGCGCAGGCGTGGCTCTGACAATCAAACGTGGCATAGGGCAAATAAGACGGGGTGACGAGGCGACGGGCCGACGGGGCGACAGAGGGACGAAGAGATGGGGATGCAAAGAGACGAAATGATGTTTTCGCACTCCATCTCTCCCTCTCCCCGTCTCCCCGTCTCCCCGTCGCCCCGTCTTCCTGATTTCGTCACCTTAAACTGTCCAAAATTCTGTTTACAACCGATTTAGACCTGCTCGGCTTATTCTCATTGATATCTTCAAGTTCATTTTTCATCGACGGAAATTTCCGGTCATCGCGGCGTTTGCTCGCGTCCCGGGCCGCCTTTCTGGTCTGTTTCGCGCCAGATCCGGCGGGGCCGATATAAGGTCCTGCGTCGACGCGCCTGTAATAATCGTAAGCTTCAGCCTCGAGGCCCAACCCGTGATAGGACGAGCCGATGAAATAATAGAGGTCTTTGTCGTCCGGAGTCAGGTTCAGCGCCCGTAAAAACTCGTTGATGGCCGCTCGGTATTCGCGGATGTTGAGATATCTCACGCCTAGCCTCTTATGACCTTCGGCCATGCCGCGCGGGTCAGGCTTATCATCAACCCCTACGCCGCTCAAGTCCGCCGGAAGGTTGACGCTCCGTGCCTCGGAAATCCCCAGAGGCGCCAACGGAACCTGGTCGCGGAGAACGGCGACCGGCAGCGATGGAACAGGCGGGCGCGAACGACGTCGCCTGGACAGGGCGTCTCTGGCGCGCTCTTCCATCTGCGCGACGGCTTGTTGACTCTCGATAGCCGCGAGCGCGTCGGCGGCCTGAGGGCTGCTTTGATTAAGCTCGATGATGTTCCGGTACTCCCTGTAGGCGGCGCTCCAATTGCCCTTCGCGCGATAAATCTCGGCCAACTGCAATCTGGCGTCGAGGTGTTCCGGCGCGATCCGCAAAATTTCCCGGCAACTCCTCGCGGCGTCATCAATGCGCCCCGCGACTACGTAAGTCTGCGCGAGTAGAAATCGGATCTCCAGGTTATTCGGCGCGAGTTCGAGCGCGCGATGAAAATGCTCGATGGCGGGGGCGTATCTTCCCTGGGCGCGCTCCGAGGAGGCTTCCTTGACCAGCCGCGCGCTCTGATCTTCCGGACTTATCAGATTGAGATCGCCGTCCGCCGGTTGAGCTTGTCCGAGCAGGCGATCGCGGAACATGAGATATGTCGGCGCGGCGAGCAGAACGGCGAGGACGATTATGCCGAGAATGACTTTCGGGCCTATGCTGGATTTGGGCTTGAATCCGGAAGCCTGCATCAGGACCGTCGAAGGCCCGCTGTGCCCGATGTTCGGCGCCGTATGCGAGATCGAGCGGTTCGCGTTCAAGCGCGACAACCACCCCGTGGCTCTTCGCGCGACGGATTGAGCCATCGCTGCGGCGTTTTTTTGCGGCGCCGTTTTCGCGCCTGATTGCGCAGGCGTATTGGCGACGGCCCGCGCGCCTCCTTGCGCCGTCGCCCGGACGAGCGCCTGGTTATTTTGCCCGGCGACGCCCTGACCGGCGCGCGCCGGGCGGGTCATCTGAAGGTCTTCCTCCCCGCTCGGCGCCCGATTTATCGGTCGATTCGCTTTTTGCTCTTCGACTTGTTGATTCGAGGGAGGCGGAGGCGCCGCGGCGCTCCCAGATCCAACTGAAGACTCGGCGGGGGATTCAACCGCCGCCTTGTCTTCGGTCATCCCCTGAATCGACTGCGCGATGATCTCGTTAATTCGGTCGATGCTTTGCCGGTCGGTGTTTTGTTTGATAGCCGCGATGATCAGAGGCCCGGAAGCGCGGATGCGCCGCAACGATTCGCTGATCGCTTTCGGGTCATGCTCTCCGCCTTCGCCGCGGGCGGAAGCGTCGGACGTCCGGTCGCCCGGCCCGGCCTCGGCCGGCCCGGTTTCGTGAGGCGGTTCGGGCTCGGAGGGGTCCGGTCTGATTTCTTTCTCCAGTTTCTTCGTTACCGGTCTGCCGGAGAACTCAACGTTGAACGGAGGCGCCGACGATGACGCGGCGGCCTGGCTGCTCAAATCTGTTCCGCATTGGCGGCAGAAACGCGCAGTCGCTCCGTTGGCCGATCCGCATCTCCCACAGTAATTCATCGTCATAAGTTTCACCCGTCGAATGATTCGCTCAGGTAAGCTGCGCCGCAAAATCGCAGCGCGGGGGCGTTACGGTGTTTTTTCTGACTGTAATAAGCAGATGGGGGAAATTTTTGGGGCTTAATCATCAGGACATCGTTCATTTTTTCCGCCTGACTGCTCAGGTTATTTATTCTTTGATGACGACGGTCTTCGCCAGCTTGTCATGCCACCCCTGTCGTCTACGATCCCACAACACCCATACGATTCCCAACCCGAAGAACAGAAGGGAGAGTGGGTATCCGACAATGTGGCGCAACACAGCGGTCTGATAATCTATGGGGCGGCCGTCAATTCTGACCACACGAACGCCTATGAAGCGCTTGCCGAAACTCTGACCGCGTCGCAAGTAGAAATGTATGTAGTTGAAAAAGATCACGAAGGCCGTCGTCAGATAACCGACAACCACGACGGCTGTCGCGGCCGACTGAGACGCCCAGCGCCGTTTGATATAAACAGCAAGCACCAGAGTCAGGGCGGGGGCTAGCAGCGTCAGTATGTAATCAAGCAAGAACGCGCTGCAACGCGACCTCCAGTCTGCCAATCCCGTTTCGATTTCCTTCATTACGAGATCCCGGGTGGGGCGCGCATCCCTGCCTGCGGGCTTCTCCGCCAATCCCGGTTCAATTTCCTTCATTATGAAACGACGAATTTGAGCGTTGTTTCACCGAGTTTGAGTTCGTCGCCGCTAACAAGGACGTACGGCCTGCCCTGCGCCAGGCGCACGGAGCCGTTGATGAAAGTGCCGTTGGCGCTACCCAGATCTTCAATGAAAAACTGGTTGCCTTGCGAGATGATCTTCGCGTGGCGGCGCGAGACGCGCGCCGCCGGGTCGTATTTCGACAGGTCGACTTCGGGGCGAATGCCGCGATTCGGGTCCATCCGTCCGATCAGGTTTTCGCTGTCGGAGGTGAGCGAAAATTGCGCGCTCATCTCGTTAGTGCCCATCACGACCAGCCTGGCCGTGGTCCGCTTGGAAGGCTGGCGCGCCCCGCAGTAGGCGCAGAAGACGTCGTCTTTGGCCAGATCCCTGCCGCAGTTAACGCAGGCGAAGCCGGAACTTTGCGGGGACTCGAATGCGGGCGGCGGGGCGACTTCGGGTCGCTCCGGACGTTTGCCATCCTGAAAAAGCCGCAGGTGGTCCTTCAAATGTTCGCCGAACGCGGAAGCCGAAGCGAACCGGTTCTCAGGTTTGTGCTCAACAGCGCGACAGATCATCTCTTCCATCTCAGGCGTGATGGCCGGGTTGATCTGTCGGGGTTTAGGATTTTTCGTGAAGTCGAAGATCAGCAGCGGGTTATCCTGCGGGTCATGGCCCGTCAGCAGGTGAAACATGGTCGCGCCCAGACTGTATATGTCGGACCGCTTCTCGACATTGCCGGCGAACAACTCAGGGGGCGCGTAGCCCATCGTGCCGATGGCGGTCACGCCCTTCTGCGTCGGGGCGACGAAGCGCGCGATCCCGAAATCCACGAGCATGACGCGGTTGGTCCGCGCATCGATCATCAGGTTTGCGGGCTTCAGGTCTCTGTAAATGATCGGGGGTTCCTGCGAATGTATGTAATCGAGCACGTCACAGGTATCGATCCCCCATTTGGTGACGATGAACTCATCGACTTTGCCGCCGGACAGGCGCTGCCGGGTGGCCAGATCGCCGCCGTCAATATATTTCATCACCAGGTAGTAGCGGCCCCGGTCGTTGTCGAAGAAGTACTGGTAGATCGTCGGGATCGAGGGGTGATCCAGTTTGGCGAGCAATTCGGCCTCGCGTTTGAAGTCCTCGATGGCCTTCTCTCTCGCGCTCTCATCGGCGAACATCTCGACCATCTCTTTGACGGCCACGGGGCGGTTGGCGAGATTGAGGTCCTCGGCCAGATACACCGACCCCATGCCGCCGCCACCGATCCGTCTGGTGATCTTGTAACGGGCGCCCAGCAAAGTTCCTGGGGCCAGTTGAATTCCTGTTGGCGTGTTGCCGGAAGCGGTCATACTTATAACTCCGGTGCGCGCCGGGTTCCCCGCCGCGACCGCATTATTGATTTGTGTGTCCTGCCAAGCGCCACATTCACCACAAAATGGATCACCAACTGTGGTTCGCGCTCCGCATTCGGGACAGTAAGGCATAACTCATCGCTAAATTTTCAACTCAGGACAAATTTGAGAAACGTTTTGCCTACGATTATCTCGTCACCGTTTTTAAGTGGTTGTTTGGCGCCGGGCGACAGGCGCGGCCCGCGGTTGACGAATGTGCCGTTAGTGCTCCCGATGTCCTCAATCCAATACTGGTTATTCAAAAACTGTATTTTGGCGTGGCGTCGCGAGACCTTGGCTTCGGGATCGTCCTGATCCAGGTCGACGTCCGGGAAGATGCCCCCGTCGGCGTCCCAGCGGCCGATCATCGCCTCTGTTCCGTTGATCGGAAACTCCTTGCCGACCTTGCCGCCGCGTTGAATGATCAGTTTGGCGCCTGGCGCCGGGCGGCTTTTCTCGTCGTTCGAAGCTAGACGCTTTACGCCCTCGGCGTCCCCGCCGCCGCGCAGCGCGTTGGTCTGCCCGTTGAAGGCGCCGGTCTGATTCGGCGGTTGACCGCTGCCCTGAGTTCTGTGCGCGCCCGCCTCCGCGATATTTGGAGGCGGCTGAAAATTAGCGGCCTGAGACGCAGCCGGAGGGGCCGACGAAGAGGCCGGATTCAGGGCGGAATCGGAGGCTCGATTCGAAGCTTGATCCCTGTCGCGATCGGCGCCTCGACCCGGTGGGCGGTCAGCCGAGTCGCCGGACGAAGGGCGCAAGGGCGGCGGCGGCGGCGTATATGGCGTCGCGGGTTTGGGCGTGACGTTGTCTTTTGTGAATGACGGCGGCGGCGGCGGCGCAACTTGCGTAATGAATTGATCCGGCGGCGCGGACGACTGCCGAGGCAACGGCGCCTCGGCTGAGGTCAACTTCGTCCCACATTCGTCGCAATACTCCGAGCCATCCATGTTATTGGCGCCACAGTGATTGCATCGGGTCATAGCTGCAATGGCCTCCGCTTAAGCGAAAACTCCGAGGTCGTCGAATTCCGAACCCCGGCAAAGATCCGGAAAATATCTTCTGCAAAGGGCCAGCCTGTCTCAACCGTTCGTGTCAGGCGCATCCACACTCGCGGCGACTACGAAGATTGAATACTTTATGTTGGATGCGATTGGCCGATACTCGCCCATAAGCAAGTCGCCATTCTACTCCACATAGATTCAATTTTCTACGCAAGTTCGCTGCGGAGAAAAGTTTTAGATCGAGCAGGGAGAGTGCGGGTGGGATTGATGGCCCCTGTAGGATTCGAACCTACAACCAACGGATTATGCTTACCACTACGGCTTTCGCCGCGCTGCTGACGGGAGTCGAGTCAGAGTTTGTGGTCCGGACTATCCCTTCACTTTACGTGTCTGCCGTCTAGTCTCTACACCTTCATCGCTCAGAAGCGACGCTTGGCTCGGGATTACCGTATCGCTTTTGCAACCCAGGCTTCCCCGAATTTGACAGATTCTACATACGCGCCTGAAAACGAGCCCGGAGTGAATTCCGGATTGTAGTGTGACGCGTTTGCAACCCAGCGTCGAGGATCATATAGCGGCGCCGTATGATTCCCAAAGCTTGAGTCCGCTGCTCTAACCATTGAGCTAAGGGGCCAATACAAAGAACGAAAACAGATCATTTCAACCGTGGCTCATCTTAGGGGACACAGCCGTAGCCGTCAAGAACTCCATTTAAAGTCTTTACTGCGCAGCCTTGGCCCCCTTCTTTGTTTCGAGCAGAGACGCCATCCCGAGATGCTGGGCGCATCGCTGTCCCGGCAGGACGAGATGTCTGCAAGGCGTCCCCTTCTTCGTTCTGGCGCCGCACATGACGCGCCCAACGACTTCGGGCTTCGGATCGAGGCCCCGCTCCGTCACAGTATCGCGCGCCGACACCGCCGGAGTCGAATCGCCGGAGTTCGGTTGCGCGTTCGGCGCCTGCCCGCTCGGACCGGACGTGAACGTCCTGTTCAACGCGAAGACCGCCAGGGTCGCGCAGAGCAACAGCCCGGCGACCGATTTGAAATAATTCCGGCGGCCCATGTGCGCCTCGCACTCGTCGCAGAAATAGCGCGGACCCAGGCTGAAACGCGGCTTCATCGCGTTCCCGCATTCGGCGCAAAAGTTGGCTTGATAAAAGATGATTTTCATCTGAGTTTGCGCGCAGTATAACAGAACGAAACTGGACTCTCGACTCCAAGCCGTCTTATTATCCCGCCGCGTAATCGAGCAATGACCCTCTCAGGAGTCATAACTTGTCGCCGCGGCGACGCCCAGAAACAATGAAAATCACTGTTTTTTCCCCGAGGAGCCTTCATGATAAAACACGCGCACGCTTCTCTGCTCTCTTTGTTCATAGTCTGTCTTCTCTCCCCCGCCCCTTCACAATCGCAACAACCTGCTCAAAAGCTCATCGCGGTTAAAGCCGCCCGCGCGTTCGACGTCCGCACGGGCGCGATGATCGAGAACGCCGTGATCGTCATCGAAGGCGACCGCGTCAAGACGATCGGGGCTAAGGCCGCAATTCCCGCCGAGGTCGAAGTGATCGACCTCGGTTCGAAGACCGTCCTGCCCGGCCTGATCGATTGCCACACGCACCTGACCTTCGAGCCGAGCCAGATGGGTTATTCGTCGCTAGGCGTCTCAGTGCCGCGCTCGGCGCTGACAGGCGCGAAGAACGCGCGGCTCACGCTCGAAGCCGGCTTCACGACCGTGCGCAACGTCGGGGCGGGCGGCTACGCCGACGTCGCGTTGCGCGACGCGGTCAACGCCGGCGACGTGCCGGGGCCGAGGATCGTCGCCTCCGGACCCTCCCTCGGCATAACCGGCGGCCATTGCGACAACAACCTCCTCGCGCCCGAATTCAATCACTCCGACGAAGGCGTCGCCGACGGCGTGCCGTCCGTGATGCGGAAGACGCGCGAGGTGATCAAGTACGGCGCCGACGTGATCAAAATCTGCTCGACCGGCGGCGTCCTCTCGATGGGCGACGACCCGAAGGCGTCGCAATACACGCTCGAAGAGATGAAGGCCATCGTCGCCGAGGCGCATCGCCTGGGTCGCAAAGTCGCGGCCCACGCCCATGGCGGCGACGGCATCAGGCTCGCCGTGCTCGCCGGCGTCGATTCCATAGAGCACGGGACTTACATCGACGACGAGGCGGTTAAATTGATGAAGGAGCATGGGACCTACCTCGTGCCGACACTCTACCTCGGCGATTGGTTCATGGAGAATTACCAGCGCCTAGGCGTGCCGGCGCCGATGGTTGCGAAGGCCAGGGAGGTCATGCCCGCCGCGCGCAAGAACATCGCCCGCGCCTTCGCCCAGGGCGTGCCCGTCGCCTTCGGCACCGACTCGGCGGTCTACCCTCACGGGTTGAACGGCCGAGAGTTCGCCGTTTACGTCAAACTCGGCATGACTCCCACGCAGGCGATTCAGACCGCGACCGTTCACGCGTCGAAACTGCTCGGCTGGGACGACCGCGTCGGCGCCATCGAGGCGGGTAAATACGCCGACCTGATCGCCATCGACGGCGACCCGACCAAAGACGTCACAGAGCTCGAGCGAGTCAAATGGGTGATGAAGGGCGGAGTCGTCGTGAAGAAGTAGTCAGGAAGGTCTCACGTAAGTAAACTCCTGTTCGGGGTTGAGCAAAAAGAACCACGGGGGACACGGGGAAAAACACGAAAAGGCTTTATGGAAGAAAAGTTCAGTGCTCTGTAAACTAAGTATTTTGGTAATTTCAAGCCCGCGGAGCGGGCGTCAGAATAAAGCCTGGGGTGGAGCCGAAGGCGGAACCCCAGGTCAGGTTCGGAGGGCCATCAAGCCCGTGAAACGGGCGGCAGCCACTGGCTGTCGCCCACTCCGTGGGCTCCAAGCGCATTACTACTGTGCCCTGGGGCTTACGCCCCAGGCTTTATGCTGTCGCCTGCTTCGCAGGCTCAAAGCAAAAGCATTAATACTCAAAACGCCAAATAACTTAGTTTACAGAGTA
>DATCXQ010000584.1:0-7576 GCA_036565725.1 Blastocatellia bacterium | reverse complement strand
CAGCCTCAACAACCTGGCGCTCGGCTACGTCACGCAGGGGAAGTACGTGGAGGCCGAACCGCTCCACAGGCGAGCTCTCGACATCCGTGAGAAGGCGCTGGGCAAAGATCATCCGGACACCGCCATCAGTCTCAACAACCTGGGGCTCGTCTACGACTACCAGGGGAAGTACGAGGAGGCGGAGCCGCTCTACAAGCGAGCTCTCGACATCCGTGAGAAGGCGCTGGGCAAAGATCATCCTTACACCGCCATCAGTCTCAACAACCTGGCAACGATCTATACCTTGCTGGGGAAGTACGAGGAGGCCGAACCGCTCTACAAGCGCTCTCTCGACATCCGTGAGAAGGCGCTGGGCAGAGATCATCCTTCCACCGCCACCGGCATCAGCAACCTGGCGCGCATCTACGACCACCAGGGGAAGTACACGGAGGCTGAGTCGCTCTATCTGCGCGCTATCGACATCTTCGAGAAGGCGCTGGGCAAAGAGCATCCAGATACCGCCAACAGCATCAACAACCTGGGGACACTCTATCGGAGGTGGGGGAAGTACGAGGAGGCCGAGCCTCTCTACAAGCGCACTCTCGACATTCGCGAGAAGTCGCTTGGCAATGATCATCCGGGCACTGTCATTGCCCTTAACAGCCTGTCCACGCTTTATATGGCAAAAGGCGATCTTGTTCAGGCGGTAAAGTTTCAATCACGGACCAATGCCGACAGCGAACGCAACCTCGCGCGCAATCTCGTTATTGGTTCCGAACGACAGAAAATGGCCTATCTCGCCACACTCTCCGAACAAACTGACCGGACCATCTCTCTCCATCTCCTCTCCGCTCCCGACGATCCTGCGCCGGGCGCCCTGGCCGCAACTCTGGTTCTGCAACGAAAGGGGCGCGTGCTCGACGCCACTTCTCAAAATCTCAACGCCCTGCGCAGCCGGTTCAACGCTGAAGATCAAGCTCTGCTCGACCGATTGACCGAGACCCGCTCGCAAATCGCCGGGCTCGCCCTCAGCGGGCCGCAGAGAATGACCATTGAGCAACATCAGGACCGGATCAAAGCGCTCCAAGATCAGTCCGATAAAGACGAAGCTGACATTAGTCGCAGAAGCGATGAGTTCCGCGCACAATCTCTGCCTGTCACACTGGAAGCCGTGCGGGCGGCCATCCCGTCCGATTCTGCGTTGATTGAATTCGCCTCTTACCGCCCGTTCAACGCCAAAGCCGCAAATGCCTACGAAGCTTATGGTCCACCTCGTTATGTGGCCTACGTCCTGCGCCGCGAGGGAGAGATCGAGTGGAAGGAATTGGGCGACGCGAAGTCAATCGAAACGGCCATTTCGACTCTCCGCAAAGCGTTGCGCAACCCGAGGCGTAGGGACGTGAAACGCCCGGCCCGCGCCGTTGACGCAAAGGTATTTCAACCGGTCCGCACGCTCCTTGGAAATGTGAGCCGATTGCTGATCTCGCCGGACGGCGAACTCAACCTCATCCCATTCGCGGCGCTGGTGGACGAGAGGGGGCGGTATGCGGTCGAGCGCTACTCGATCAGTTATCTGACCAGCGGGCGCGACCTGTTGCGCCTGCAGGTGGCCAGAGAGAGCAAAGGTGGCCCGTTGGTGGTCGCCGCCCCGGACTTCGGAGGAGGAACTCTGGCTAAAGCGTCGCGATTGAAGAAACAGCAGAAAGACGCATTGGCGGGCGAGGTCAAGGCGGAATCGGCCAGAGCTGCTGTCAAAGACCTCTATTTCCCGCCTCTGCCAGATGCGGCGCAGGAAGGCGAAGCCCTGCGCTCGTTATTGTCCGGCGCGACCTTGCTCACTAAACGCCAGGCGACCAAGACGGCGCTCAGTCAGATGCGCAGTCCCAGAATACTACACATAGCTACGCACGGCTTCTTCCTTGAAGACCAAAATTTGACCACTGCCGGCGAGCGTGGCGCCCAGGCGATCACTGATGATCCTGAGCGGGCGCTGCAACAACTCGAACGGCGCGGCGGCCGCATCGAGAGTTCGTTGCTGCGCTCAGGGTTGGCGCTGGCCGGAGCCAATGAGCAGAAGGATGAGGACAACGGAATCCTGACGGCGCTGGAGGTGACGGGGCTCAATCTGTGGGGGACGAAACTGGTGACGCTCTCGGCCTGTGACACCGGAGTGGGCGAGGTCAAAAAGGGAGACGGGGTCCACGGACTGCGCCGCGCGCTGGTGCTGGCCGGGTCGGAGACGCAGGTGATGAGCCTCTGGGCGGTGTCGGACCAGGCGACGCGGGAACTGATGGTGTCGTATTACGGCAGATTGAAGCAGGGGCAGGGACGCGGCGAAGCGTTAAGACGGGCGCAATTGGAGCTGCTCAAGAAAGTGAATCGGCGGCATCCGTACTTTTGGGCAGGCTTCATCCAATCAGGCGAGTGGGCGAACCTGGCAGGTAAGCGATGAATATTTAGGTCGGAGATACTACGTGAGCTTTCGGCAAGCTGTCTGGATTTTTATCATAAGCATGTCAAGACAGCTCGCCGATTGCTCGCGGACTACAAATGGCGCCTCACCTTGCTGAAGCGGCCATTGCGCGCGGCGTGATCGCCCCGCGATCAATCACCGCGCCGCTTCTGGCGATGGTTTGAAAGTTGATCTGTTGATCTTCGATCACCATCTGCATGTAATGATTGTCCCGGTCGTAGCTCATCGCCCTTAAGGGACTTCCCAGGTTGACGTCGCCGGGGCGTACCTTCCCGCCGGCGCCGGTGACGAAATACTGGACGCCTTGCTGCGGTTTGACGCGTTCGTAAGTGTGGTCGTGCCCGGAGATGACGACGTTGACTCCGTAGCGCGCAAGGAGCGGTTCGATCCTTCTTCTCAGGGCGACGTCAGAGCCGTGCTCTTCCCCCGAGGAGTAGATGGGGTGATGGAAGACCGCGATCTTCCATTTGGCCGTGGATTCCTTCAACACGCCTTCGAACCAGCCGGCCTGGGTCATGTCGAAGGCGGTCGAATCGATCATGAAGAATTCGGCCAGTCCGTCTCCTTTTTTGATCGTGTAGTGGCACTGGCCGTTCATGTTGAAGAGCGGGTATTGGCATTGGTCTCCGCGCCCGTCTCTCACGTCATGATTCCCGAGCACGGCGTGAAACTTCACGCCCTCCCGGATCAGCCCCGCGTAGGGGCGCGCGAATTTCTTTTCGAAGTGTCGCCCGCCGCCGTCCGGGTAGATGTTGTCGCCCACGGCGAGCACGAAATCGAGGGGAGATGTCTTGTGGTCTCTCAGCATCTGAGCGGCGATTGCGGACTGGTTGTCGTCGCCGGTTCCGAAATCGCCGATGGCGATGAATTTGATCTTGTCCTTCGCCGGCGTCGCGCCGAAGACCGCGCGAGGCAGAACAGCCGCGCCCGCAGTGATTGTGGCGATTGATAACAATGCCTGCCGCCTTGTCAGCAGGCCGCTCTTTTTCTCATCCATATTGCTAGCCATATATATCCTCAGGAGTAAAGTCGGTCGTTTTCGCGCGCGCCGCTACACAAATTGACGCAGAAATCCCGATGGAATCGGGCTTTCCTGTTTCAATCGTCGTATAGGGGATGAGGGCGAAACCGAATAACTTGCGATTAGGAATATTCTGTCAGTTGGTCTTGAATATCACACAGGCGCTTCCGAGTGGCCCTCGGAAGCGCCTGTGGAAAAAGGGCGAGCGGATTATTACCTGTCACAACCTCAGCGCGCAAAGATAAACGCGCAATCAAGGCTATTTAATAGAGAGGCTCTTCTCATTAAAACGCTCGGTCTCGGGCGCGTGCGGACCGAGACCGAGGATATCACCTTATTACCGGCCCCGAAGACGGTTTAGGCGTCGGTTTGGGCTCCGCTTTAGGCGTCAGTTTGGGCTCCACTTTGGTTGGTCTCGGCCGCGGGTACGGGCGCACGCCGGACTCGTCCGACGACGATCCCTTGTCGCCTTTCGGCTCCTCAGTGCGTTTCGGCCTTATAGTACCGATCGGAATTCCGATCTTTATCGGTGGCCTGCTGACTTTCGGTTCCTTGGTCTTGCTATCTTTCGGCGTCTTGATCTTGTCGACTTTCGGCGTGTCTATCTTGCTGTTTTTCGTCGACAGGTCGATTTTCGGCGTTTTGGGCTTGATGACTTTCGGCGATTTGGAGCCGCCGATAGGAATCCTGATCGGAAGCCCGATTCCTATCGAGCCCCCCTTAATGGGGATCTTGACGCCTATCGCAGGCTTGCTAATGCCCGGGGACTTGCCGCCTTGCAGGAAATTGAGCCCCTGCAGAAACGGGCGAATTTCAGGCGGCGCCTTTTCCTCGACGAATCGTAATACTCCGGCGGCGCCCAGCTTTTTCGCAGCGCGTTTCAAATCCGGTTCTTCCTTCCGCGCGTCGTCTTCGCAACCCTTGCCGGTCTTCCTGTATTCCTCGCCTTGCGCGCCGCCGATTTCATCGCCTTTCTTTCTGTAGAGCGCGGCGAGCGCCAGGTTGTTGGCGGCGTACTCGCTGGCCTCTTTCGTCTGGGCGCGATAGCTCGTGGCCACTACGTACTGTCTGATCGCCAGGTCTGTGGCGCCCGTCGAGTGATAACAGTAAGCCAATTCGCGCTGCGCCTCATAATAATCGGGACGCAGCTCAATGGCTTTCTTCAATTGTGGCACGGCCTGCTCGCACTGCTGCTTTAACCGGTAGGCGTAGCCGACGCCGAAATAGGCTTCTGCGTCTTCCGGCGAGATGGTCGATGCGCGTACAAATGCGGCCAACGCGCGGTCGTAATCCTTACCACCGGCCAGCAAGGCGAAGCCCAACGCGAGGTGGGCTTCGGCGAGATTATCATTTTTCTGGATCGCGAGTTCGGCGTCGCGTATCGCGTCGCTCGATCCCGCGCCATTATCCTGGGCTTCGGACCTGATGACGCCTGCGAGGCTCCTTGACTGGATCTCGCCGTCCTGGGTCTTTTCTGAAGATTCTTTCCCGCTTTTTTTGCCTCCCTTTCCGTTTTTGTTCTTTTGGCCGTCTTTGCCGCCTTGCGATTCATCGCTGCTCTGGGCCTCTTCATCTTTCTTCTTGCTCTTCTTGCTCTTCTTGCCGGATTCTTCTTCAGGTGGAGGAGCGAGGGATTGCGATGCGGGCGGGGGCGCAAAGGCTTCTTCGTCTTTCTTCTTGCTCTTCTTGGTAGTTTCGCTCTTCTTGCTCTTCTTGCTCTTCTTGCCGGATCCTTCTTCAGGTTGTGGCGCGAAGGATTGCGGCGCGGACAGCGCCGCGGCTTCTTCGTCTTTCTTCTTGCTCTTCTTGCCCTTCTTGCTCTTCTTGCCGGAGCTTTCACCAGGCCCTTCGCCAGATCCTTCATTGGATTGCGGTCCGCCAGATTGCGGCCCTAAGGATGCGGCCAGGGTATCTTCGCCTAACCTCATCGCGCTCTGGGCGCGGGATCGGCGGGCCAGGATGAGCGCGTTATTGGGGAACTTCTGCTCCGCAACAAGCAACAGATCCACCGCCTCGCGGTAGCGTCCGCTCTTCACATAAACCTGAGCCAGACTCTCGTAGACGGACTCCGAATTCGGGTCTTCGGCCAGGGCCTGTTGATATGCGGTGATGGCCTGAGGCAAGAGCTTTTGCCGTTCGAACTGTATGCCTTTTTCGTAATTCGAATTCCCGGCGGACGATTGCAGGTTGATAGTGATCTCCTGCCGGTAGCCGGCGATCACGTTGATTCTGGTCTCGGAAGGTTGGAAGCCTGGCGATTCGGCGCGCACCGTGTACTGGTTCGGCGGCAAATCTTTTTGAAACGGGCCGCGCCCGGCTTGCTGGCCGTTGATCGAGATTGTCGCGCCTTCGGGAAAAGTGTTGAGCCGTATTCCACTGACGGCGGTCGTCTCGGGAACATTTCCGGAGAGGGGCAGGACGCGCGCGACCAGAACCGGGCCGCGCACGTCCGTGGCCACCATCGTCGGATTCTGATTCTGTCCGAAGGGGTTCTTGGCTTCCTGCGACCATTTGCGGACGTTTTCGCTCAAATATCCGGCAAGCCGGCCCGCCTCGACCCGCCCATCGGGACGGTCGGCAAGCTCGCGAAGTCCGCGCAGGATGTAGTAGGTGAAGACGCCGTGCTGGAGTTGCGAGCTCTCGAAAGCGCGTTCGCCGATTTGGCAGGCGTAAAAGACCACGCTGGTCGGCGCGTCCCTTCGCTGTTGTTGCTCGCGGGAGGGGACCAAGGTCAGGATTCGCGCCGTCACGTCAGTGAGCTGGTTTCCTTTAAACCCGCGTCCGGGAGACGGGTCCTCGCGGCAGGCGTCGTAAAAGAGGGTGAATTGCGAAGCCTTCAACGCCGAGACCTTGCGGATCAGTTCTTCCATGTCGACCGCCGTGCGCGCGACCGTTTCTTTCGATTGAATGTCAGTGTCGACCGGGAGGAAATAACTTTTGGCTTCTGTTCCGACGCCGTTCACGATGCCGTGACCAGCCAGGAAGATGATGATCTCGTGGCCGGGCTGGACGCGCGGCGCCAGATATTGATCAATGGCGGTGAAGATGTTCTGCTTCGTCGCCCTGGTTTCTCCGGCGCCGTTGTCGGTGAGCAACCGAACGTGGTCTTCCGCGTAGCCTGCCGATGAAATCAACAGATCCTTGATTGAACTGGCGTCAGCGCCGGGGTACTTCAGGTCCACAGTATTGCCCGGATAATCGCCGACGCCGATCAGCAATGCCCATTGATTGGGATTCACCAGGGGCTTACTTGCGGGCGCTGAGTTTACCTCCCATGTCTTGCCGGCGGACGATAGGCTTAAGCCGATGATGAATAGGCTGATGATGATTAGTTTGCGCATCACTGGGTCACCTCAATTGTAGATTGGCCGATCGGTTATTGAACCAGCGTTTAGTGCCGAGGATTGGGTGTCCAATCCACAAAAATACCGCCCTTTGACGGTGAAAGGCGAGTATGCGTTGAATGGAGTGTTGGTGAAAATCCCGATTTGCCGAAAAGATTTCCTGGCCCGTGAGATTGCCGCAGCCGTGGCGAATGGCAGGCCGGGCGAAATGTCCGGCGGCGCCATGGCCGTGGCGAAAGGGATGCGGAAGCTTTTGTCGTTTCATTTCCATATCACGTCCGTCATATACGATAGCGTCCCTGGCTGATTTCCGGCTATGACAAATGTCCACACCTATTTATGACAAATGTCACAGCTAATATGGAAAATGAAACTATGAATGAGAAAATCTGTCTGGTAACCGGCGCCAATTCCGGCATCGGTAAAGTCGCGGCGAAGGCTCTGGCGGCGGGCGGGGCGACGGTGATCATGGTTTGCCGCAACCGCGACAAGGGCGAAGCCGCGCGCGATGAGATCGTTAGAGAGATGCGCAACGAGAACGTCTCGCTGGTGAACAACGCCGGGTCATACAACGGGGTACAATCCAGTTGTAATGTCATTTGCCGGCTCGGCTGCGCGCCGGCTCAGGCAAAGAGAAAATGACCACTGTCGAAGACCCCGGCGCCGCCCTCCAGAAACCCGACGCGCTGCCGGAAGTGGCCGCGACATACTGTTTGCCGTTGACTGCGTACGTCAGCACTCCGCCGTTCATGGGCCCGC
>DATCXQ010000570.1:0-8993 GCA_036565725.1 Blastocatellia bacterium | reverse complement strand
AAAGCCGGGAGAGCGGTTACGTAGTTGTTTCAGTCGCGGAGCGACGGGTGATACCGATGATCGGTATCAACCGTCGCTCCGCGACTGAAAACGGATATGCGTTGGTCGACCCGGCTTTTCAAAGCCGGGCTAGGCTCAAATGCCGCTCCGCGGCAGGGGAATCTAGCCCAAGCTTTGATGATGTTTGGGAAATAAATGCAACGACTGCTGAATCCCATCTACTGCCATCGGTCGGATTACCGAATTCGTGGTTGCATTTATTTCTCAAAGACAATAAGTCTGTCCCACTCTAACGGGATTTGACTTTAGGAAATATTCGAAGCTTAATAACAAATCGCTTCACCGCTGCAAATTAGCGCTCCAGATATATCCCGAAGGAGTCATATGGATTATAACCTCGAACTGGTTAAACGCTACGGTCGTGTGTTAATGGGCGGCGTCACGTCGCCGGTCATCCTAAACATTCTGATCACGTCGGTTTGCGACATGCGCTGCGTACACTGCTTCTTCACCGAAGAGCTTGACGACAAGCCTCGCAAGAAATTGCAGATGACCACTAATCAATTGGCGCGCATCAGCGAGACGCTCGGCGGCAAGCTGCCCATCCTTATCATCGCGGGCGGAGAGCCGTTCACCCGCAAGGACCTGCCCGAAGTCGTCCGCGCGTTTTATGAAAACAACGAACTCGAATCGGTCTATCTGATGTCGAACGGCGGCATCCAGCAGCGGATCATCCCCGACGTCTCCCGCATCCTCGAAGAATGCCCAAAGCTCAACGTCACCGTCGCGCTCGGCGTCGACGGCCTAAAAGAAGAGCATGAAAAGATTCGCGGCAAGATCGGAAGTTGGGACAAGGCCATTGACACCGCCCGCCAACTTCAGACGATCCAGCGCGAAATACCCCGGCTCGACGTTCAGACCTGCACCTGCTTCATGAATTCGAATCAGGACCGGATCTTCGAGTGGTATGACTTCCTGCGCTACGAACTCAAGCCCGATAAGATCAACGTCAATTACATCCGTCCGCCTTCGGCGAGGCCCGAAGAGTTGAACATCGACCTGGCGCGCTATCGCAGGCTTTCGACAATGATCGACGAAGATTCGCGGCGCGGCGTGATCAAAAACCATTACAAGGGAAAGGGCGGGTATTTCAAGGCCGCAGTGGACATCTACATGCACGAGCTGATCGCCCGCACCGAGGAGCGACAAAAGGCCCAACTGCGCTGCTTCGCCGGGACTACCGGCGGCGTGATCTACGACGAAGGCACGGTGTCGAGTTGCGAAAACCTCGACTCGATCGGCAACCTGCGCGATTACGATTGGAATTTCTGGGCGCTGTGGAATTCGCCCGAATTGAACGCCCGCCGCGCGCAGATCAAACAGGGCTGCTATTGCACTCACGAATCGAACTGCTACTACCCGTCGCTGGCGTTCAACCCGAAACACCTGATCCAGATCAAGAAGCTCGAACGGCAGTTGAAGAAATCACACCCGGCGGAAGCGCGACCGGCCCTTGAGCCGCGAACCGTCTAACCTGGGCGGCTGGAAATGGAGGCGCCGCTATGGCTTTCGGCGCGCCGCCGCTCAAAGAACCCCAAAATGGCTACTTCGCCCGCCCTGTGATGTGGCCGGATGTGCGCAAATAGCGGCGATTGCGTTGAATCCGCAGCGGCCCCGTCGTCGCCTGTAATAAACCCGATTTTGAGCAGGCTCCCGGCTTGAAGATTGAAGAATAGAGTCAATGACTAACGAACCCACCAAAAAATTTCTGATCATCACTTCGGAAACCGGCGGCGGCCACGCGAGCGCCGCGTCCGCGATCGCCGATGGGCTCAGGCGATTCGCCGCGCCCGAGTGTCTGGTCAACATAGTCCGCGCGATCGAGGAGTCTCACCGGCTGGCCGAAAAACTGACGGAGTTTTACAACTACCTGCTGCGCCATCACCAGCACTTGATGAAGTATTACTACTGGGCGATCGAACATTTCCGCCCGAACGAGTCGAACCTGTTCTATCGAATGACTTCGCGATACGTGCGGCAATTGTTCGAGAAATACTGTCCGCAGGTCGTCGTCTCGGTTCACCCGATGACGCAGCATTTTCTGGGGCGCATGCTGCGCGAGCTCGGATTGCTGGACCGTATACCGCTCGTCACGGTAGTGACCGACCCCTGTTACGGGTTCTGGCGCGGCTGGGCCTGCGAAGAGGTCAGCCTTTATCTGGTCGCCACCGAAGACGCGCGGCGACAATTGATTGATTACGGCGTGCCCGACGAGAAGATCAAAATCTGCGGCATACCGATCCATCCGAAATATCAATTTCAAAACCAGACGGACAAGCAGGCCACGCGCGCCGAGCTCGGACTCGACCCCGAAAAGTTCACAGTCTTCATCAACGCCGGCTGGGCCGGCGGCGGCAACATCCCGCGCATTTTCGAAGAGATGGTCGAGCGCGGGGATCAGATCAAAGACTCCCAAGCGATCTTTCTGGCCGGCCGCAACCACGAATTGCGCCAGCGGATCGACGCCGTCGCCCGCCGCGCGCCGTTCCCGACGAAGGTCATCGGCTATACGAACGTCATGGAAAAGTTGATGAACGCGGCTGACGTGATGGTGTCGAAGCTCGGCGGACTAACCACTTTCGAGGCGCTGGCGAGCCGATTGCCGATCATCGCCGACACAACCACGCCTCCGATGCCGCAGGAATCGCAGACCGGGCGCCTCATTTCCCGGCACAACGCCGGCCTGTTGCTCGAACGAGCGAGCGACATCGC
The DNA here is from genome assembly GCA_036565725.1 of Blastocatellia bacterium. GTDB lineage: Bacteria > Acidobacteriota > Blastocatellia > RBC074 > RBC074 > JAJVID01. The sequence goes on along the minus strand of DATCXQ010000570.1, from coordinate 6,221 downwards.
GCCGATAATCCGCCGTCTGTTGAGCGACCCGGCGGAACATGCGGCGATGCGGCTGGCCGCTTCGCGCATCGCTATTCCCGACGCCACTAAACGCATCGTCGACGAACTGATGCGGAAAGTCGAACAACGCGTCCCGGTCCTGCCCCCTGAGATCGAATCGGGCGAGTACCAAACCGCCGGTTGACATTGCCGTGAACGAAGCGTCATATAATTTTGAGTATGGGATTACTAGAAGGGAAGAAAGCGATAATCACGGGCGGCTCGCGGGGCATCGGGCGGTCGCTGTGCGAAGTCTTCGCGCGTGAAGGGGCCGACATCGCGTTTAATTACAACGTCAGCGATGAGCGCGCCGCAGCCACCGTCGAAGAGATTGAATCAATGGGACGCCGCGCGCTCTCATTCAAAGTCTCGGTCACCGACCGTCCGGGAATGATCAAGATGGCGCGCAGAGTCCACGAAGAGTTCGGGCGCATCGACATTCTGGTCAACAACGCCGCCATCAACCGGGGCGACAACTTCGCCACGATGACCGAGCGCGCCTGGGACGAGGTAATCGACACCAACGTCAACGGTGTGTTCAACGCCACGAAGCCGGTCTTCAAGTTCATGATGCGTCAACGCTCCGGCGTCATTTTGAACCTGACCAGCATCGGCGCCATGCGCGCTCTGCCGACGGCGGTCCATTACGCCACGTCGAAAGCCGCCATCATCGGCTTCACCAAATGCCTGTCGCGTGAAGCCGCGCCCTTCGGCATCACGGTCAACGCCATCGCCGCCGGAATCTTCGACACCGACCTCTCGGACGCCCTGCCGGATCGTTTGCTGGAAATGCACCGGTTCTGGTGCGCCAAGGGACGGCGCGGCCACCCCGAAGAGTTGGCTGAATTCGCCGCATTCATGGTCTCGGACAAGAACAGTTATATGATCGGCGAGATTGTGACGGTGGACGGCGGAAGTATTACATAGCGCCCATCCCTAGAGCGGTTTTCACATCAGTGTACGGGTTAATAGAACGTGGATGACGCGGATACTGCGGATTGACGCCGGTCCTTTTCTGTTTTTATCCGCGATGATCCGCGCCCGTCCGCGTCATCTGCGTTCTATTGACACGTTCTTTGCCGCAAGTCGGAGAGACTATTCAGCGCCAAGATAGGCATATCTCAACACAAACAACACTGCCAGCGCATAAACCAGCGGGCTAGCCTCTCGCCATCTTCCCGTCAAAACTTTCAACAGCGGATAGAGAATGAATCCGAGCGCCAATCCGTTGGCAATCGAGAACGTCAGCGGCATCGCCAGCATGGTCAGGAACGCCGGTATCGCTTCGGTCATATCCTCCCACTTGATCGACGTGACGGCGCCGATCATCAGCGCGCCGACTATGATCAAGGCCGGCGCGGTGGCGATCGGCGGGATCGCTCCGGCGACAGGCGCAAAGAACATGGCCAGAACGAAGAGCGCGGCGACTGTGACTGCGGTCAGCCCGGTGCGCCCGCCCTCGCTCACGCCGGTCGCGCTCTCGATGTATGTGACGACCGTCGACGATCCGAAGATCGAGCCGGCGATGGTCGCAATCGCGTCGGCGAAGAGCGCACGGTTGACTCGCGGCATTTTTCCATCGGGCGTCAAATACCCCGACTGCTGCGTGAGCCCCATCAGCGACCCGATGGTGTCGAATAGATCGACGAAGAGAAAAATGAAGATCACGTCGAATGCGCCGAGCCTCAACGCCCCGACCACGTCGAGCTTCATAAACGTCGAACTTAGGTCGGGCGTCTGAAGCGCGCCGGTCGGCAGTTTCGACAGGTTCAACAAAATCGCGGCGGCGGTTACGAGGAAGACGCCGATGATGATCGCCGTCTTGTATCCGCGGGCAATCAAGGCCGCAGTGACGATCAGGCCGCCGAGCGCGAGCAACGTGGGTTTCGACGTGACGTGGCCTAGCGTAACGAACGTCGCGGGGGAGGCCGCGATCACTCCCGCGTTCTTCAGCCCGATGAAGGCGATAAACAATCCTATGCCCGCCGCGACCGAGGTCTTCATCGTCATCGGGATCGCGTCGACGATCATCGCCCGGACGCGCGCCAGCGTCAGTATCAGAAACGCTACGCCCGAGATGAAGACCGCTCCCAGAGCGACGCGCCAGTCGTAGCCCATCGTTTTTACCACCGTGTAGGTGAAGTAAGCGTTCAACCCCATCCCGGGCGCCAGCGCAAAAGGGTAGTTCGCGAGCAAGCCCATCATCAGCGAACCGACAGCCGCCGAGAGACAGGTCGCGAACAGCGCGCCCGAAAATGGCACGCCCGCCTCGCTCAGGATCTGCGGGTTGACGAAGATGATGTAGGCCATCGTCAGAAAAGTCGTCAACCCGGCGGCAAGTTCGGTTCTGATCGTAGTGTTGTTTTCCGAAAGCTTGAACAATCGTTCAAGCGCGGCGGTGATTGAACTTTTCATTCGTGTGAACCTCGTTGAACGGAGAAGGAATTTCAGCCACGAATGAACACGAATTTTCACGAATAGAAAGGCTGTCAGTAATTCATAGGAGATTCGTGACCATTCGTGATCTTTCGTGGCTAAATGAATAGGGTCAGCTATCTTAAATGGCGACAGCCTTTGGGACGCGGGCGCTTCATTTAAATTCCTCGAGAGTCGGAACGTCATTTCTTTCGAGCAAGCCGAGCGCGGCGGCGATGATCCGATGCTGCAACGGCGCGTCCTTCGGCGCGCCGAGCGGATACCCCATCGGGAAAGAGACGAACAACGCCCTCGGAGGCTTGATCACCGAAGTCACTTCCCGCAGTAAGGAAATTGAAACTGTCGCTATTCCCGCGCGTTCAATAGCAGCCTGGAGCAGACAGACCGTCTGCTGGCACATCGGTCAAACGGGCGTGAGGAAGGCCACATCCACGCGGTCTTCGGCGAGCATCCGCGCAACCTGCGGCGCCGTCTCGTCAATCAGTCTTCGCGGGCCGACGATCGAACCCATGAAGCTGAAATGGCGATGATTCAATGCCCCGATCACGCCCCGCGACTTGAGTTCGCGGAAGCGGTCGAGCGGAAACGCCAGGTTGACGTCCGAGCGGACCGCCTCGTGGTCGAAGGCGTAACTCCGGTGCGATTCCACCAGCAGTCGCGTTTCAGTCGTATTCGGGATTTCCCGGAACGACGGGTCGCCCCTTTTATCTGAGTGGTCGAAATCGTTCTGGTCGGGCGTCCGCAAGCCTGCGGTCGTGACCAGCGCGACGCGCGATTCTTCGAGCGGCTTCGCCAGACGCGCGCACGGCGTGGGGTCAATCGCGTAGCGCCGGAAAGGGTAACTTTTCAAGAAGAGCCTGACGTGGAGGCTCAGGTCGTCGTATGTGGCCATTTATCTTAAAATAACATTTCGAAAGAGTTCCGTTTTTCGCGTATTCAGGTAAAATCTGGGGTGAATTTTACGCGATTCCAGCGCCATTCAAAATCTCCCCTGAAAATTGTTCGTAGTTCCGCCTTTAGGCGGATGCGTTTGGCGCCGCGAAATTGGTTTGCAACTGACGCTTCCGCCTAAAGGCGAGACTACGAACTACGCTATCAAACGCTTACGCCTATAGGCCAATGAGGTTAAGTTGGAAAGATAGGCGGCAAGCCATGCAGGACTACGGGCTATGAACAAACTCTCCACGGGCATCATCGCAGTCCTGTCGCTGGTCGCACTCTTGCAGCGCCCTGGCGCCGGCCCGCCGGAGACGTCCGGTCAGGAACCGCCGCGTCGCGCGATCGTGGGGGCTTACGACAGCGCTCACATCAACGGCGTCGTGTTCATCGCCAACGAGCTGAACATTTTCGGCCTGAGGTTCTTGACCTATCGCGCCGGGGACACGGTCGAAGACGTCCCTCAGTCTTATGAATTGGGCGATTGCGCGCCTGACGGCTCCTTCGCGCGATTGATCTGGCGGTCCAGATTCGACGACAAAACCCCGCTCATACTGCGATGGAGCCGCGTCAGCGATAACGCGGTCGTCGGGCAGTTATCTGCGCCGTCCGACATACGCGTGGCGATCGAGGCTTACCGTCCCTGGAACGATCTGCGCGTCGATCTCGGCCGGACGGCTTTCTACGCGCAGGACGACGGTCGCACAATCTTCGGCGAAGAGGTCAATAACCAAAAGACCAAGCCCACGCAGCGAAACTTCCTCCTGCAGACCGACCGCGTCGGCTCCGGCGCGGCCGATTACGGCGATCCGCAGGCGATGCGCGCCATACTTGTCAGAGAAGGCTACGCGGCGCAACCGGAGTTGAAGCAGTCGGTCGCCCGCTTCTCCGCCTTGAGCTTCGATTCCGTCCGGATGACGCCGGCCCCGCCGCTCGGAGCCTCGATTTATTCCATCGGCTTCGTGGCTATAGTCGGCGATGATTTCGGCGCCATGCAGGCCGAATCGAACAATCTGTTGCAGAAGCTGTCCACGGGAATCCTTGACCAGGAAGAGAAGAAATACGATAGCTCCCGCGCGACGAGCGGCGGCGCGCTCGGATCTAGCCTCACGACTCTCAGCCGCGTCTCGAACTGGAGCCGCATTTATCTGCATGAAAAACGGCTCGACTACATCGCCCTCGGCCGGCGGGGATCCCGCGACCCAAGCAACACGCCGCTCAGTTGGGATACATTCTTCAACGCGTTGGTATCGTCGCTGGTCAATGGCGCGAGCGCGTCGACGGCCATGCGACTGCTGCTCGACGGGCTGCCCCCTGACGGGCGCGCGCCGCTGCGGCGTTACCTGCGAAATCCGCAGAATGACGAGACCGCGGTGACCGCCGGCAGATCGATGCCTCCGATCGGCGCGCTGTGCGTTTGGAAAGTTTATCTTCTAACGCGCGACCTGGAATTTCTCGCCTGGGCTTATCCGCGGTTGCGTCAATGGAATGATTGGCGACTTGCCGATCGTGGGGACGGGCAGGCCTGGCGCGACGGCGACGGCGACGGATTGCTCGAATTGGGGTTCGACGCGGAGCTTGAGCTAGGCCAGTTGGGCGCGCGCGCCCTGTCGAATGAGACGAAACGGCGACTGGCCTTCTCCGAATCCGGACTCGAAGACAGGCTGCAAGGCTGGGGCGGCGCTACCGCGCCCGGCGCTCAGCCGAGTCCTTCAGTTGAGCGAGGCGATGAGGCCAGGTACAACGACAAGACACATACGCTCGAATATTCGACTGTCGGATTGAACGCGCTCTACGCCCTCGACACCGAAATTCTGATGATAATGGCTGGTGAGTTGGGGCTACAGACCGAGGTCGATAAGTGGCGAACTCGTTACGATAAGATCAAGAAAAACGTCAATGAGAAAATGTGGAGCGAAGAGGACGGGCTTTACCTCAACCGCCACTGGGACGGGCGTTTTTCGCGCCGGTTGTCGCCGGAAAATTTCTACCCTCTCGCCGCCGGGCTGGCTAGCGAAGAGAAGGCGAAGCGAATGATGGCGACGCTGCTCGATTCGAAAAAGTTCTGGGGCGAATATCCCTTGCCTACAATTTCGCGAGACGACCCGGCTTTCGCCGCCGGCGTCCCCGGGCGAGGGGCGACCTGGGCCCCGATGAATTATCTGGTTTACCTCGGGTTGAAGCGTTACGGGTATCACGCCGAAGCCGCCGAATTGGCGCGCAAAAGTTTCGCAATGGCGCAATCCGGGTTGGAAAAAACCGGCAGATATGACGATCAATTTTCGAGCGCCGACGGGAGCCTCCTGGGGGAAGGATCGGGCGCCGGCGCCGACGGGCAAAGAACCTACTTCTTCGGCCTCACGATCTGGCCCGCGATAGAGGAAGCGATTAACGCCGACCCATGGACGGGCCTGTCATTCGGCAGCGTCGCCGCTACAGAAGAATCCCGGCTAGAACGCCTCGACGTCTCCGGAGCGAAGCTCGACGTGGTCACAGGGCCGAAGCGAACCGTCATCCGCCGCAACGGCGAGACCGAAGTCGAATGTGAAACGCCCGTCCGGCTGCGAGCCTATCAGAGCAACGAACGAGCGATCGGTTTCGTGATAGAGGCGAAAGAGCGAGCTCAGATCATCGTCCCGGCCTCAAAAGGAAGGAAGATCACCGTCTCAGTAGACGACAAAGTAATCGGAAGCGCCTCGACCGGCGCCGCAGCGAATTTCAAAGTCTCGGAGGGGAGTCACAAGGTGCTGATCGTCAAGTGAAGAGGCAGGGAGACGGGGCGACTGGGGGACGGGGCGACTGGGCGATGG
>DATCXQ010000564.1:0-5407 GCA_036565725.1 Blastocatellia bacterium | reverse complement strand
CAACGGCGTCATTCACATCATTGATTCAGTCTTGACGATCAGAAGACACAGTAAGGTGAGAGCCGGGCAGTTCGTCGTGGAGCCGGAATATCTGAATGTGGTGATTGGTGGTTAGTGGTCGTTGACTTGACCAATAACCACCAGCCACTAACCACCAACTACCACATTCAGATATTCCGGCTCCATGACAAACTGCCCGGCTCTCACCTTACTGTGTCTTCTGATCGTCAAGACTGAATCAATGATGTGAATGACGCCGTTGCGGCACTCGATGTCAGGCTCCACGATGCGCGCGTTGTTTACCTGAAGTCCGCGCCTGGCGTCGATGAGCAGATCGTCTTTCAACATCGTGCGCAGGGAATCTATTTGCCATAGCTCGCTCGACGTGACCCTGCCCGGAGCGATGTGATAGCGGACGTTGGCTGCGAACTTCTCGAAATCGCTAGCCAACTCTTCTACGCAATTGCGAGACATTTTTGAAAAAGCCTCGTCGTTCGGCGCAAAGACAGTGATGTAATCATCGCCTTTGAGCAGGTCAACCAATCCTACGGCCTCGACGGCGGCGACCCAGGTCTCCAGCGCGACTAATCCGGTGGCTATCTGATAAACGCTTTTCACTTTGCTTCCCTACCAAATTTATTGGGGACACTATCAATACAGTATTTATTGGGGACACTATCAATACAGCGCCGTGTGTGAGCGGCTGACGCTGTGATTTCGCGCCTTCGGCGACTATGTGACTGGGAGCGGCCGCAGCGCGACAATATAAGCGCGATTACTTAAATGCGCCTTAAGCTGATCTGAAGATCAAGTAAGGTTTGGGGTGTCGGCGGGGCGCCGTGCGCGTAAGCAAGCGATTTAACCCTAAAACGCGCCGCCTGCATATACGCGAGTCGTTACGCCATTGGTTTCGACTAAAGAGTTTACACCCCTTTGACCTCAGCTTTACACGCCTTTAACGCGCGACTGCTACATTCCGCCCTCTGCGTGAACCACTCGAACCGTACGCAACATTGATGCCGCAAAATACTTGAATGCCATCGCGCATCAAGGTCGTTTTGCGTCCGCCAAGGCCCCCGCCCGATTCGCCTCAATCTGCGATTAGTCTACAGGCGATAGACAGGGCAAACGAAACAGGCCGGAAAAAAATGATGCTGGGAGATAAAAGGACACCGGAAGGCTTATCGCTTAACGTCTCGAACGAGGAAGACGCCGTCTACGACGACGGCTATCTCCGCGTCGAGCACGGCAAATTCTATGTGGCCTGCGCCGGGAAGCCGCTATACAACCTGACGCGGAAGGAATTTTTGATTCTTTCGCGGCTGGTTCGCGCGATGGGGCGCCCGGTCACAAAGCAGGAGATATGGGGCTTCGCTTGGGAGGGAGACGCCGAATTCAATCGGGATACTCTTCGCGTGCATGTCGCAAGTTTACGCCGCAAGCTTTCCACATTCGGGCTGGACATCGTCGCCGTGGTCCATGTCGGCTACCGCTTAATGACTTTGGCCCGGCGCGCGGATTCGCGCGTGGAGGGAGACGTTCCATAAACAAATCACATTCAACCATCATCAAGGAGCATTTATGACGCAAACAAAACTCAAGCGGGGCGCCTGCGCTGGCCGCTTACTAGATGCCCTGTTCGCCCTGACGGCGCTACTAGGGTTATCTGGCTTGGCGTTGGCGCAAGTCGATCAAGCCAGCATCACGGGCGTGGTTCGTGATCAGAATAATGCTGTTGTCGTCGGCGCGACCGTCACCGTTAAGAACGAGCGCACGGGCGAAGTCCGCACGGCGAGCGTAAATGCGGACGGCAGATTCTCCGTCGTCAACCTCAGGCCTTCCTCTTACACGTTCACGGTCACGGCCCAGAATTTCGCCAAGCTCGAATTCACATCCGTTGAATTAGTTGTCGGGCAAGCATTGAACCTGGACGTCGAAATGAAGCCTGCGGGATCGTCTGAGAGCATAACCATAGTCGGTGGAGAGGACGCCGCTCTCGACACGTCCTCGGCGCGCATGGGCGCGAACGTCAACCAGCAGGAAGTGCATGGGCTGCCGCTCAACGGCCGTCAACTCTCGCAGCTTTACCTGCAGGCGCCCGGCGCGCTCAATAGCGGTTCTGGCACTTTCGGCGACATCCGGTTTTCAGGGCGCGCCGTGGAGCAGAATGCGGTCCGTTACGACGGCGTCGAAGGCTCCGCCATCATTGACTCCAGCCCGGGCAATCTGAACGGCGAGATCGCCTCGCCCTTCCGCTTGCAAGCCTCGCTGGAGAATGTGCAGGAGTTCCGCGTCGATTCGAACAGCTACCCGGCGGAGTATGGCACGGGCACGGGCGGCCAGGTCAGCGTCGTCACTAAATCGGGCGGCAACAGGTTTCACGGATCGGCCTTTGAGTTTCTGCGCAACGACAAGTTTGACTCACGCAACTTTTTCGACCGCGACTTCAAATCGCCGCTGCGGCTAAATCAATTCGGCGCGAGCCTGGGCGGGCCGATTGTGAAAGACAAGTTCTTCTTCTTCGGCAGCTACGAAGGCTACCGCGTGCGTTCGGGCATCAATATTGTGGAACAGGCGCCGAAGCTTTCGCAGTGCGCCACCGCCGCCAGCCCCGTTATACAGAACCTGTGCGCTAATGCGTTTCTGTCCCCGAACGGGATTCGCATTCTGAATCTGACTCCCGGGGCGGCCTTCGACTTCGGTCAGTTGGTGGCCAGTAACGTGGTCAACGAAGACGCCGGCTCCTTGCGCCTCGATTACAGGGCTAACGACAAGAACTCTTTCTACGTGCGCTTCTTCCGCGACGATGGCGACAACGATCAGCCGCAAAACGTCTCCGGATCGCGCGCGGTCTATAAATATGTGCCGCAAAACGGCGTCGCCGCGTGGCAGACGACCATCGGCGGCGACAAGATCAATGAGTTCAAGTTGGGCTATAACTCGGCTTACACCCGCGTCGCCGGCATCGCGCCGACGATCAATGGCGTTGACCTCTCGGCCGTGACGATCAACATCACCGGTAGCACCGCAATCTCGGGCATCGCAGGCCAGGGCAATGCAGCGGGCCTTTCGATTCCGGGTGGCTTGTTCCGCCTCAATTCAGCGACCAACGGGCGTGGCGCGCCATATACGCCATACACCATCGGGCTGATAGATAATTTTAGCTTTCTGCGGGGTAACCATTCGATCAAGATCGGTGGGGAGGTTCGTTTCATTCGGGTCTACACTGATCGCCTCGGTGGCACAACCTACTCTTATTCAAACCTCGCCGCTTTCCTGAGCAACACCGCTTCCATCGCTTACAACGGCGACGTCAGCGCCCCAAGCCCGTTCAACAACGGCGCAACGGGCAATCGGTATGCCAAGTCGGAGTATTACATCAGCTATGTGCAGGACGAATGGAAGATCAAACCGAATCTGACCTTCAACTACGGACTGCGTTACGAGTATTACACTCCGCTTCGCGAAGACCAGGATCGGCAGGTGGTCTTCGACATAAATAATGGCGTTATCCTGCCGTCGAATACGACGGTCTACAAATCGGTGAAGACCAACTTCGCGCCCCGGCTGTCCTTGGCCTGGTCGCCATATCAAAACAGCACGGGCTTTTTCGGCGGCGGCAAAACGGTGGTCCGCGCCGGTTTCGGCATCAACTACGGACCGGGACAGACTGAAGATCAGATTCAGCCGATCGAGTCCGACCGCATCTCCTCGACAATATCCGGCGCATTCCCGGCGAACATACCGGCGATTATCGCCGGCTTCACCGCCAATCCCAACAATCGCGGTTATCAACCGCGCGCTTACGACCTCGACAATTACAGGGTGCCGGAGCGCATCTTCTCCTACACGGTTTCTGTCCAGCAGGAATTGCCTTACAAAATGGCGCTGACCCTTGCATACGTCGGCAGCCAGGGGCGCAACCTATTCCTGCGCAGCGTGGCCAACCAGATCACGCAGGTGTTGACCAACTTTAACCCGACCCAGAACGCGATCATCGTCCGCGAATTCTCAATCGTCACCCCCGGCGCGGCGGGCCAGAACCCGACGGTGCAGAATCCGTTCGCCGAAGTGGACTACAAACGCAGTGGCGGGCACGATAGCTACAACGCCATGCAGGTTTCGTTGGGGCGCCGCTTCAACACCGGCGTGACACTCAACGCGCAATACACATATGGGACGAGCCGCGGCAATACTGCAGGTTCAAACGAAGCTACGACGGTGGGCAACCTCGCCCGGAAGACGGAAGACTTCGACTACGACGACGGCTACAACAACTTCGACGTGCGCCAGACCTTCAACCTCAGCGCCATCTATGCGCTGCCTTTCGGCAGGAATCTCTCCGGCGCCGGCAAGGCGCTGCTCGGAGGCTGGGAGTTGGGCACGATCTTGAATTCGCGCAGCGGTCTGCCCATCCCCGTACAAATCACCAGACCGGACATCCTCTACGTAGACGCGGCAGGCGTCTTCTGGGGAGGCCCGGCGGCTGGCCGCACAGCGGTCATCAACACGCCGGGCGGCGGCAATACGCGCAACGTGCGCCGCCCCGACCTGATTGCCGGTGTTAATCCCTTCCTGGACAGCGATCGCCAGATCCTCAATCCGGCGGCTTTTGCGATTCCGAAGCCGGGAACGTTCGGAAACCTTGAGCGGAATTTGCTGCACGGGCCGAGTTTCTTCCAACAAGACCTGATTGTTGCCAAGAAGTTCGTCATTACCGAAGGAACTAACATTGAGTTTCGTTCGGAGTTCTTCAACATCTTCAATGGAACGAACTTTGGAAATCCACCCGCCCAACTCCCGAGCACCTTCGGCACGGGCGCCACGCAGACCTTACAGCCCGGTCAGCCTTTCTCGGCTGGCACGGCAACCTCCGCATTCGGTTTGGTCAACCGTACAGTGGAGCGCACGGTCGGCCTGGGCACGAACCGGCAGATTCAGTTCGCGCTGCGACTTAACTTCTAAAACGACTCCGAGTGGTCTCTTCACTTGAAGCAACAATGAGCTGGCTGGTAAGTTCAAATACCGGCCAGCTCTTTTTATGTTGACAAGAGCAATGGCCGGGAAAAAGAAGGTTATGATTTTGTGTACCGGCAATTCCGCGCGCAGCCAGTTCATCAGCCAACGGTTCGATTATGCGATCACAGTCTGCGATAATCCCAAAGAAAGCTGCCCGGTCTTCCCCGGCAATGCCGCGCGCATTCATCAAAGCTTTGATGACCCGCCTCCGCCCGGCGTCAGCGACGATGAGTTTCGTCTTGCTGTCTTTCGCCGTGTGCGCGACGAGATCCGTCAGTGGATGAAGGGTTTCATCAAGGCGCCCGGGGAATAAATGACCACAGCGCTGGTGTTTATTGCGCTTATCATTATGGTAGCGCTGATCTTCGACGTGGCGAACGGCTGGCAC
>DATCXQ010000558.1:0-7876 GCA_036565725.1 Blastocatellia bacterium | reverse complement strand
GGCGCAAGCCTGCGCCGAAGACTGTCGCGGCGCTGGCTGATCCCGTCTTTGATCCCGGAGACGAGCGATTCAAAGCGTCCGTGGCCTTGCGAGGAACCGGGCGGGCCATAGTCGCGCAAAGCCGAACTGGCTCGGCGTTGCTTGAGAGTGATTTGACCAGGTCGGCGCGGGATCTCGACCTGGGCGATACCCGTGGCGTTTTGCGCAGACTTCCATATACGCGCAAGGAGGCCCAAATGATATTGTCGCTCGCGCCTGCCGATCAGCGACTTGGCGCATTGGATTTCTCCGCCAATCAGGCGACCGCGACCAGCGACGAATTGGCCAAGTACCGTTACGTACACTTCGCCACTCACGGACTGTTGAACCCCAAGCATCCCGAGCTGAGCGGCATTGTCCTGTCACTGTTCAACGAGCAGGGCGCCGAGCAGGACGGCTTCCTGCGCGCGAGCGAGGTATTCAACCTCAATCTGCCGGCGGAGATGGTGGTGTTGAGCGGCTGCCAGACGGCGCTGGGCAAGGATGTCCGCGGCGAAGGACTGGTCGGGTTGACTCGCGGATTTATGTACGCCGGGGCGGCGCGCGTATTGGTCAGTTTGTGGGAAGTGAACGATCACGCCACGTCGGAACTGATGGGGCGGCTCTATCGCGGGATTTTGGGCAAGCGGCGGTTGACGCCTGCCGCGGCGCTGCGTGAGGCGCAGGCGTCGCTATGGCGCGAGAAGCGTTGGAGCGCGCCATACTACTGGGCCGGATTCACGCTGCAAGGCGAGCCGCGTTGAACCGATTCAACGTTCCGTTTTGTGAATATCGGCCGGCAGGTCTTTCACCGATTGCGCGCAGCCCTGTTCTATGGCGGTAAGCAAATGCGTGTAGGGTGTGGGGCGATTTGTTTAATCGCCCTGTTTTCTGATCAGGAGTCCAATCATGAAAAAGGCGCGAGTAAACAACTCGCGCCACAGTCGCGTATACGCATTGGCTAACCGATCTAGTTGTAGCGCCATCTCAGCCGCCCCATCACAATTCACGCAGGTCTCGAGACGCCCTTGCGCCTTCGATAAAAATAGATCATCAGCGCCAGCCAGAAGAACCCTAAGCAATAGCCCCCAAACACGTCGCTCGCCCAGTGCGCGCCGAGGTAGACGCGCGAAAGGCCGACCAGACCTGTCAACGCGCCGAGCAGCGTGAGCAGAGCGGATCGGAGCGGAGAACGGGACATCGACGTGTAGACCAGGTAGAACAGAAACCCATAGAGCGCCATATAAGTTGTGACGTGGCCCGAGGGAAAACTTCGGGTGGCGGAATGCGCGTAGACCTCGACCAGGTCAGGCGACGGACGGGCGCGGCCGACGGCGAATTTGATCGTGTTGGTCAAGAGCCAGATCGACCCCAGGCCTATCAGCAGGCAAGCCGTTTCGACCTTAAGCCGGAATCGGAGTAATAGCGCGGCGACGCATAGAGCCACGATCCATTGGCGTCCGAAGTATCCCGGCCACGAGACCGCGACCATCAGCCAATGAAAATAGGGGTTGTCGAATCGTTGAATGAATCGAGTGATCCGCAGATCGCCGAAGACATAGACCATAACGGCAACCATACCGAAGATCGAGCCGAACGCCAAAAGCGCGTTTTTAGTGATTTTCCTCAAATGATTTTCCTCGGTCCTGACGCCGCTCTATGTTCGGTACCGTACCGATTAGACGCCGACAGTGTGTCTATGATAGCTCCGGATAGGTCATTACGGTGGTTGTATGACCTCGGCGTCGTAAATCAAATCGCCGCGCTGGATTAATCAGTTATGCATTGCGAAACATAGCGCGGCTTTCACCCCCAACTGTGGATAGAAAAAACTGCGGAGCAAGTCAGGTCTTCCCCCTGAAGGAGGGCAGAAAAACGAAAAGGAGTTTTTTTGCCTAAAACTCAGATACAGACAAAACTAAGGAGTATACGTGTATGAAGAAGTTCGTATTTGCTTTTTCCCTGGTTCTTTTCTTGACCTCTCTTGGGCTGGCGGGCGCCACTGGCTACCAGTCAGACGCATCGGCGCAAAAGGCAGCGAAGACTGTTAGCGGCGAGGTCATGTCGGTCGATCCGGCCAAGAACGAATTGGTCGTTAAGGATGAGACCGGCGGCGAGGTTCGCCTCACGGTAGGCAAAGCCACAAAGGTTACCAAACAGGGCAAAGCCATCTCACTCGCCGACGTCAAACCCAGCGAGAAGGTGACCTGCGAAGCCGAAGAGGCAGCCGGCTCCTGGACGGCCAAATCGATCCGCGTGTCTTAGTGAGGACTGATTAGTCAGCCTCTTTTCCTCCACAAAATGAATTTATGACGCCTAACTGGAGCCGGGGTCGCCCCGGCTCCAGTTATTTATTAATTGATCCCTGCCGGCGCCCAGCGGCGGCCTGGATGAATCCGGGATTCGGATTTATGATCAGGGGCCGGGAGGTTGATTCAATGCGAATAGTTATCGGTTCCGATCATGCAGGTTTTGAAATGAAGAAGACGGTCGTGAGACGCCTGCTCAAAGTTGGAGAACTGGAAGTGGCGGACGTGGGCTCTTACAACACCGATCCTGTCGATTACCCCGATTACGCTGAGGCGGTCGGACTGGCCATTCAGGAGGGGCGAGCCGAGCGCGGCATCATTATTTGCGGAAGCGGCATCGGCGCGTCGGTGGCCGCAAACAAATTGCCCGGCGTCCGCGCGGGTTTGTGTCATGACACATATTCGGCTCGCCAGGGAGTGGAGCACGATGACATGAATGTCCTGGCGCTCGGCGCGCGGGTGATCGGTCCGGAATTGGCGCGCGAGCTGGTCATCGCGTTTGTACGCGCGACGTTTTCGGGAGGAGAACGCCACCGCCGCAGGCTCGCCAAGATACAGGCTTTGGAAGCCCGCTGGCGCCAGGGCTAACCGATCAGCCTGGCCTGCAACTGAATTTCGACGCCCGCCAACGCCTGTGAGACGGGACAATTCTTCTTCGCTGTCTCGGCCTGCTCCTGAAAAGTCTTCTCGTCGATGTTCGGGACTTCGGCGTCGGTGTGCAGTTCGATCTTGCTGATCTTGAAGCCCGCATCGGTTTTGGTCAGGTGGACTCTGGCTTCAGTGGCTATGCGGTTCGGCGTGTACCCGGCGCGGCCAAGGCCCGCGGCCAGGGCCATTGAAAAGCAGCCCGCGTGGGCCGCCCCGATCAACTCTTCAGGGTTAGTCCCCACCCCCTCTTCAAAGCGCGATGAGAACGAGTACTGGCCTTCAAACGCTCCGCTCCCCAGCCTCATCTTTCCATTACCCTGCTGCAAGCTTCCTTCCCAAACGGCATTGGCCGTGCGCGCTGGCATATTTCCTCCTGGAGTTAATGTGGATATTTAAATTGCGGGGAGTGAACAGCCAATAGCTTACGAAACGATCTGTGGGGGCGCAAGCCGGCGAAATTTTCTGCGACCATTTCACGATTCCTGTCACTAACTCCAATCAGGTCGCGTTGCCTGGGAGCGCAGGCATCCTTGCCTGCGAGGTTTCCGGCAATGACCGACTGACCGAAGCAAGCAGGCAAGGATGCCTGCGCTCCCAGGCAGTTTGCCCAACCATTTTCCGAGGAGAAAAGTATGGAAACATTTTGGCATGACCTCCGGTTCGGCTTTCGTCAATTGCTCGGCAAACCCGGCTTCGCGGCGATCGCGACGCTGTCGCTGGCGCTGGGGATAGGCGCGAACACGGCTATTTTCAGTCTGGTGGACGCGGTATTGCTCAGGCCACTGCCGTTCCAGGATCCGGATCGGCTGGTTATGGTGTGGGAGGACGCGGCCAAAATCGGGTTCCAGCGCAACACGCCGGCGCCGGCGAATTACGCCGACTGGAAGGCGCAGAACCGGGTCTTCGAGGACATGGCAGCGATCAACTGGCGGAGTTTCAACCTGACGGATGAGGGTGAGCCGGAAAAAGTCGAGGCGCAGGCCGTGACCGCAAACTTCTTCCCGCTGCTCGGCGTCAAGCCGGAGTTGGGGCGCGTCTTCACCGGAGAAGAGGATCAGCCGGGGCGGAATAACGTGGCGGTGATCAGCTACGGTCTCTGGCAGCGGCGGTTCGGTGGCGATCCGGCGCTGATGGGGAAAGAGATTCTGCTAGACGGGCAGAAGCATACGGTCATCGGCGTGGCGCCGGCGGGCTTTCAGTTTCTGTCGAAAGAGGTGGGCCTCTGGGTCCCGGCGGCTTTCAGCCCGCAAGAACTGGCCAATCGCGGCAGCCATTACCTGACTGTAGTGGCGCGGATGAAACCGGGAGTGACGCTTCGGGAGGCGCACGCCGACGTCGCCGCAATTACGCAGCGCATCAACCGCGATCATCCGACCTGGCATGGCTTCGAACTCGGCTCCGTCGTCATTTCGCTGCGCGAACAACTGGCGGGAGACGTGCGCCCGGCGTTGATCGTGCTGTTGGTGGCGGTCGGGTTTGTGTTGCTAATCGCGTGCGCGAACATTGCGAACCTGCTGCTGGCGCGCGGCGCGTCGCGCTTCAGAGAAATCGCCGTGCGTACCGCGCTGGGCGCGGGACGCAGGCGCATTTTGCGACAGTTGTTGACCGAGAGCGTGTTGCTGGCCGTCGCGGGCGGCCTTGCGGGGTTGCTCTTCGCGTGGTCGAGCTTCTCATTCCTCAAGCAGATCATTCCCGATAACATGGCGCTTAACACGGGCGTGAGAATTGACGCCAGAATCTTCGGCTTCACACTGCTGCTTTCTCTCCTAACAGGGATCGTCTTCGGACTCGCGCCCGCGCTCCAGGCCGCGAAGATAGATCTGAACGAGGCGTTGAAGCAGAGCGGCGGGCGCACGGGAATAGGCGTCGGGCATCGACGGCTGCGAGGCGCGCTGGTCGTCATCGAGATCGCGCTGGCGTTGGTCTTGCTGGTGGGCGCGGGACTGCTGACCCGGGCCTTTCTACGGTTGCGCGCGCTGGACATCGGCGTCAACCCCGAAAACGTGCTGACGCTCAGGACGATGCTCCCGCGAAATAAGTATGGCGAACTGCCTGAGCGAGACGCTTTTTATCGGCAGGCGCTGGAGCGCGTGCGCGCGCTGCCGGGCGTCGTTTCAGCCGGCTACACGACCGCCATGCCGTTGACCTGGAAGGGAGGGACCAACAGCTTTGTCATTGAAGGGCGCGATCAGGGGCCGGGACAGGACGCGCAATGCCGGCAGGTCAGTACAGGCTACATGGAGACGATGGGCGTCAAACTCAGGCAGGGGCGCTTTTTCGATTACCATGATGACGTCCAGTCGCAGCCGGTCGCCGTCATCAACGAAACGATGGCGCGACAGTTCTGGGCCGGCGAAGATACGCTCGGCAAACGTTTCAAGCTCGGCTCGGTCGATTCGCAAAATCCCTGGGTCACTGTAGTCGGCGTCGTCGGCGACATAAAGGAGATGGGTTTGGAAGCTCCCACCAAGGCTGAAATGTTCTTCCCGTATCAGCAACTGCCTCGCATGCTCTGGAACATGCCTCGCGACCTGGCCGTGCGCACAACGGGCGATCCGATAAGCGTCGCGGCGGCCGTGCGACAGGCTGTCTGGTCGGTCGATCGCAATCAGCCGGTCTCGAACATCAGGACGATGGACGAAATCCTTTCGGAAGAGGTCGCGCAACGCCGCATCGGGATGACGCTGCTGGCGGCGTTCGCGGCGCTCGCGCTCGCGCTTGCCAGCTTGGGCATCTACGGCGTTCTCTCATACTCGGTCGCGCAGCGCACGCAGGAAATCGGCGTCCGGATGGCGCTCGGCGCAGGCCGTAAGGATGTGCTGCGGATGGTGGTGGCGGACGGGATGCGGCTCGCGGCGGCGGGAGTCGCCATAGGGCTGGGAGCGTCGTTCGCTCTGACGTGGCTGATGGCGGGCCTGCTCTTTGGAGTGAGCGCCAGCGACCCGCTTACTTTGGGAGCCGTGACGCTGCTGTTGATTACAGTTGCGCTGCTGGCCTGCTTCATACCGGCTCGGCGGGCGACGCGAGTAGACCCGATGGTAGCGCTTCGATGCGAATAGATATCAGGTGTCAGATGTCAGATGTCAGATGTCAGATGTCAGATGTCAGATGTTAGATGTTAGTAGAAGAGTGGCGGCAAAGTTCTCTCACTGACATCTGACATCTGACATCTGACTCTGAAAGAAGCTGCGCGAAAAATAGTCCTCCAGCCGTGTCCGCATTCGGGAATCGCCAATCCCGAATGCGGACGGTCGTTTATTAACAAACCTCCGGCCTCCTCACGCAACTCGTTTATTCTCAGTCCATTCCTTTGCGAAACGCGTTGGCACGGCGATTGGTTATCAGAAGGAAAATCAGGCGTGTATCCCAGATCGCCGAGGAGGGAATTTATGCAAACACTCTGGCAAGACCTGCGCTACGGCGCGCGAATGCTCGCGAAGAAACCCGGATTCACCTTGGTAGCGATTCTCACGCTGGCGCTCGGCGTTGGCGCAAACACGGCGATCTTTACGGTGATCAATGCGGCGTTGTTGCGGCCATTGCCATATGAGGACGCGGATCGACTGGTGGTCGTCGCCACGACAATGCGCCGCGACACGGTCGAGGTTCGCAGCGTGTCTTACCCGGACTTCGTTGATTGGCGGGATCAGAACACCGTCTTCGAGCGGATTGCGGCGCAAACTTCAACATCCTTCACTTTGACCGGCGGGGCCGAGCCGGAACGCGTGAATGGCGAGCTGGTATCGGCGGATTATTTCCCGCTGCTCCGCGCGCGAGCGGCGATGGGCAGGACTTTTCTTCCCGAAGAGGATCGCACGTCCGACACGCATCGTGTGGCGCTGGTGGGTTATGGTTTGTGGCAGCGGCGCTTCGGAGGCAGCTCTGCCCTTCTTGGCCAGACGATTCAACTGAACGATGGGAATTACATCGTGGTCGGAGTCATGCCGGAGGGTTTTCGCGGCGTCTCCGATGACGCCGAGATTTGGTTGCCGATGATGATGGTCTCCTCGATCAGGCCCGCAAGCCAATTGCAGCAGCGCAACCAACGATGGCATTCCACTGTCGCGCGCCTCAAGCCCGGCGCCACTCTGGCGCAAGCCCAGGCGGAGATGGACGCGATCATGCGTCCCCTGGAGCAAGCCTATCCAAACTCGAACAGGAATCGCGGCGCCCGAGTGACGCCGCTCAACGAACAATTCTTCGGCGGTCTTCAACTGACGCTCTGGATTCTGCTCGGCGCTGTGGGGTGCGTGCTGCTCGTGGCCTGCGCCAACGTCGCCAATCTGCAATTGCAGCGAGCCGCAGGTCGCGCCTCGGAGATGGCCGTCCGGCTGGCGCTTGGCGCGACTACCCGAAGGCTGATTCGACAGTTGCTGACCGAGAGCCTGCTGCTGGCGGTCGTTGGAGGCTCACTGGGAATATTGATCGCTCTGTGGAGTGTGGACTTCCTGGTAAAGCTCAGTCCCGTGACATTTCCCAACTTCGTCAAATTCACGATTGACGCGCGCGTGCTCGGATTCAGCCTTTTGATCTCAGTGTTGACCGGCGCGCTGTCTGGGCTGGCGCCCGCGCTGCAAGCAGCGAGGCCTGAGTTGAACGAAACGCTCAAAGCCGGCGGACGTGGCGGATCGGGCGGCCTGGGAAGAAATCGGTTGCTCAGTTCGATTGTCGTCTCCGAAATCGCGTTGGCGTTGACGCTGCTCATCGGCGCCGGGCTGATGATACGCAGCCTGCAGCGATTGCAAGCCGTTGATCCCGGCTTCAACGTCGATCGCCTGTTGACGATGCGAGTCAGTCTGCCTTTGCAGCATTACCCACGTGAGCGAATAATCGCTTTCAGCCAACAGTTGCGCGAGCGACTTCAAGCATTGCCCGGGGCGCAATCGGTGGCCCTGGCTTCC
>DATCXQ010000555.1:0-3623 GCA_036565725.1 Blastocatellia bacterium | reverse complement strand
TTGGCTGGTTCAAGCATTGTGGCTATGTCTTTTCACTCAACTGAAAACCGCTGTAGATCGGAGAAAGATCTTCACCGACAGGCGGAGGAGGAGGCGGGCGGGCGGGAATGGGAGCTAAATCAACAGCTCCATGCGATGCTCAAGTCGATCGCCCAAACCACGGTGAGCGCAATACCGGCGCTTGGTAATCCGTCCGATCCTGCCGTGCCCGAACGTGATCGTCCCTCAGCAGGGAACGCCGATTCGCTCAGCATCCTTTGTCTTGGCCCGTTTCGCGTCTACCGGGATAAACACATGATCGGGGACTGGCACAGTCTGAAAGGGCTGTTGATCTTGAAGTACATGGTCAGACATCACAAGACGCCGGTCGCCAAGGACGTCCTGATGGACGTCTTCTGGCCCGAAGCCGATCAGGAGGTGGCGCGCCGTAACCTCCACCAGGCAATCTATAATCTCAGGCAGATGCTGCGCCGGGGTCAGCCCGATTTCCGGCCGATCCTCTTTGAGAATGATTGCTACCTATTCAACCCGGAGATTGCCCTCAATCTGGACTTCGAGGCTTTCGAGCGGCACGTGCAGACAGGTCGAAGAATGGAAGCGGCGTCGCGCAGCCGACCGTCGGCATGTCGGTGGTCAAATCGGGTCGCCGAACCAGCGTCACTTACGGCCGGGTGGAGGCAATCGAAGGCGCCGCGCAGATCAATTACGGCCCGGTCGACCGCGTCATCCGAAAGATCGTCAGAATCTTGCCCCGGGTGGGTTTTCAGGACCAGGTGAGCGAACCGGGAGATTCAGGTTCGTTCTGGCTAAACACCGGGACCAGGCAGGCGGTCGGACTCCATTTTGCTGGAGCAAACTTTCCAGAAACCGCTCTGGCTATGGATATGCAAACCGTGCTCAACGCGCTCAACGTCGATCTGGTATTCGTCGCGTGAGGCGAAACATCAGGAGGATGCGACCATGTCATCGGATGATCCTCAATTCTGGGAAAAAGCGCTGCGGGCGCGTGACCAATTGGCTGCGCAATTCTTGGGACACCCGGATGTCAGCCTGATCGACATCGGCCTTGATCCCGAAGACCAAACCTCTGCCCAGCGCAACGCGCTGCGCGTTCACGTTCGGAGGCTGGAAACCGCCAAGTCATTGGGGCTTCCCGGCGAAATAGACGGTATTCCGGTCCGCGTCTTGGAGGGCAATTACCACCCCGATTGAAACCGAGGGCGGCGCTCCGTACGTAATCACCGCGATGGTCATCGCCTCAACTGCTCGGAGGTACGATATGTCAGCAAAATATCCCGACACAACCAATTCAGATGAGGCGAATAAACGTGGCGCTCCTTCCGCGTTCGCGTTTAATACTCAAACTGCGACGCCGGAGAGAAGCTCCCGCAATCAACAACTGGATGCAAAGTTGGGCCAAGAACCAAGCGTCGATGACGACTTGCTGAAGATCAAAGGTGTTACGATAGAAGTCGAGCAGGCTTTGAAAAAAGTCGGCATCAATACCTACGAGAAACTCGTCGGCTATAGCGCCAACCGTCTGAACAACATCTTGAAAGCCAACGACCCGCCCATTTCGCTTTCGCAGGTAAAACTGGAAACGATCATCAACAATGCCAGTGACTTCACTCGCTCGACGCCGGAACAGGAGCGCGTTCAAACAATAGCCGAGGCTGCTTTGACCGGGAAGAAGAAGAGGCAGTACGAAAGGCACTGGGAGAATTGGGAGGAACTGGCTGATTTCTTCGTCTCCTTCGGTTACGAGATCACCAAGAGCGGAGAAAAGATTCTGGAAACCCGGGTGATTAACTACGAGCGTGACGAGAAGCAGCAGTGGCAAGACGTGGCCACCGATCAACTACTGGAATGGATCATCAGCCGCTCCAACACGCCGCTTGCGCAGCAAAGCCAGTCAGAGACTCGGAAATCGGAATTGACTGTGAGACCTTCAGCGGCTCCGGTCGCTAGAGAGGCGAACATCGTGGAATTGACGGAACCCGTGGTCTCTGAAATCAGAGATGCTTCCGAGGCTGAAAGCCCGGAGAGGCAATCGGGTAGGCTGCGCGTGGAAAACTGCTTGAAACTTTCCGAAGCCGCGCTCGCCGGGCAGTCTTACGATAAATTGATCGCGCTCACCGAAATCTATTTGTATAACAAACAAACTCAACAACGTCAGATGGTCGCTCACCAGACTTGCCAGTATGTCCCTGGCAATTTTACCTGTGAGATCAAACAGGATTTCCCACCTCCTGAAGTAGGGAATTACCAACTCTACCAGATCGCGCGGCTATTCCCGCTCGGCGAAACTGCATATGCCGAAGGGCCGGTAATTTGCGTTAAAGCTTAAGAACATCGCGCCAGTCAGCTCCAGGTTTTCCCAGCGCGTTTCCGAGAAGAGGCGGATTTTGAGAAATGTTGCGCTTCATCGCGACGAGCGCGCTCAGTCATTTCCGCCCCGTCCGGCGAGATTCGCCACCGCCGTCGCTAATTCGTCCGGGTCGGCCGGCTTCGGGACGTGCGCCTGGTAGCCCGCCTCAAGCGCCCGCCGCGCATCCTCGGTGCGGGCATATGCCGTCAGCGCTATCGCCGGGACGAGTCCGCCGCGCTCCGGCTCTCGCGCCCGTACCTTTCTCATCAGCTCGTAGCCATCCTTTACCGGCATTCCGATGTCAGACACCATCACATCGGGGCGCCAGTCATCCAGTACCTGAAGCGCTTCGGCGGCGGAGGCGCAGTCTCTCACTTCGGCCTCGTAACTCATGAGTATCAGGCCGAGTAGATTGCGCGCTTCCGGCTCGTCATCCACCACGAGCACGCGCAAGTCACGCAGGTGATCAGGCGCCAGAGCGTGGCTTTGTGGAATTTCGCCGGCGCCAGCCAGACGGGCGCGCGCGGCCTCACTCGACTCCTTGCGGGGGGCCGCCAGCGGAAGCGTCACGGTGAAGGTCGCGCCCTGCTTCCTTCCGCGACTCGCGGCGCTGACCGTTCCGCCGTGCAACTCCACCAGATGGCGGACGATCGCCAACCCCAGCCCGAGACCGCCATGTACCCGCACATGGCGGCCCTCGAACTGGCGGAAGCGGTCGAAGACGTAGGGGAGAAACTCCGGCTCGATCCCCTCGCCGGTGTCCCTCACGGTGAGCCTAACGTGGGCGCCCTTGCGTTCAAGACGGACCTCGATCTGCCCTTCTACTGGCGTGAACTTGACGGCGTTGGACAGGAGGTTCCAGACGATCTGTTGCAAGCGGTCGGGGTCTCCTGACACCGGCCCCGCCACCGGGTCGAGCGCTGAGACGAGCCTGATCTTTTTGGCGTCAGCCGCCGGGCGCACGACATCCATTGCGGCCTCCATGATCGGAGGCAGTTCGATCTCTCTCATCTCGAGGCGCAACTTGCCCGTGATAATGCGCGAGACGTCCAGCAGGTCGCCGATGAGCTTATTCTGCGCGTGGGCGTTCTTGTAGATGATTTCGAGCGCGCGAGCCGACTTCTCTTCGTCGAGCCGCTTGCCGCTCAACATTCTCGCCCATCCGAGGATGGAGTTGAGCGGCGAGCGCAGCTCGTGCGAGACGGTGGCGAGGAATTCGTCCTTGAGACGGTTGGCATGTTCGGCCTCGGCGCGC
>DATCXQ010000554.1:0-14408 GCA_036565725.1 Blastocatellia bacterium | reverse complement strand
GCGGGCGGCCAAATCAGTCGCCGTTCTTGCCGATCCCGTCTTTGAAGAGAGCGACCCGCGCCTGGCGTCGGCTAAAAACGGAAAATCCTCTGGAGAGACGACTGCTGAGGCGGAACTTTCGGAGTTGAAGCGCTCGATCAGAACCATGAATTTTTCCGATGCCCGCGACGGTTTCACGCGACTCCCCTTCTCGCGCCAGGAAGCCCAGAGCATCGTTGCGCTGACTCCGAAAGGAACAGGTCTCAAGGCGACTGACTTCAACGCCAGCCGCGACATGGCCATGAGCCCACAAATGAGTCAATACCGCATCGTGCATTTTGCTACCCACGGCTTGCTCAACAGCGAGCGCCCTGAACTTTCCGGATTGGTCTTCTCGCTTATTGACCAGAAGGGGAAACCGCAGGACGGATTTCTGCGGCTGCATGAGATCTACAACCTCCAGCTTAATGCCGATCTGGTCGTGCTCAGCGCGTGCGAGACGGGGCTGGGCAAAGAGATCAAGGGCGAGGGCCTGATCGGGCTGACGCGGGGATTTATGTACTCCGGGGCGCCGCGCGTGATCGCGAGTCTGTGGAATGTTGACGATTTTGCGACGGCGGAACTGATGAAGCTTTTTTATCAGCGCATGCTCAAAGACGGACTGCCGGCGGGGGCGGCCCTGCGAGCGGCTCAGCTTGAATTGTCCAGACAGAAACGCTGGGCGTCTCCCTACTTCTGGGCCGGATTTGTGTTGCATGGAGAGTGGAAATAATTGGCCGCTTAGATCGACAACAGCGGGTTTCAAAAGTATGAAGACTGTTAGCCACAGAGCGCACAGAGGTGAAGCGTGTGTATACATCGGCAGGCGAGCCCTGGGTACGCATCGCTTCCAGCTTGCAGTCTCGGTCAGACGGCCCATTGCTTCCTAATACGCCCCTTGCCGAGACTGCACACTGGAAGCGGTGCGTAGCCGGTACGCGGCGAAAAAGCCCTGCCTCAGTCGACGATTCCTCTCTCAGCCGGAAAAGCGCGTTTGTTGATGCAACTGGGCGACAACGATTACGCGAACTATCAGGCAGTCTTCCAAACCATTGAGGGGCGGGAAATCCTCCGACGCCGGATTGGGAACGTCAGGTTCGGCAAAGATCGGGCGTTCGCCACGCTACCGATCAAGGCCGGAGAACTCACCAGGAGCGATTACATCCTCATCCTTTTCGGCCAGACCGCAGACGGTAAAAGTGAAGAGATCGAGCGATACTTCTTCCGAGTGTCGTAAAAAAAATACCCCTACAAAAAAAAACAGCGACATGTTTCTGCTCTTTTTCGGAGTAATAGTTGGAAGACAGATTCTACTGGCCTGATTTTTATCCCAATGGCCTGGAACCAGCTTATTAGAGCGGTTTGCAAACTGCTCTAATGGACGCGCCAGTCTTTGTAAAGAAATGCGCAAGGATACCTGCACAAAACCGGAATTACGAGCGTGGATTCATTCTCTCGTCCTTGGCCGGATCTCCGCGACTAAAGCCGAAGAACTAGAACGGCACATCAGCGCCTGCCAGGCCTGTAAAATTGAAAAAGAATTCTTCCTGATCTGCAAGAAGCTGCCGACCGATCGCCTGCAGAAACTCACGTATATCCGCAAAATTTAGGCCGGGAATGACCTGCCCCCGAAAACGATCCCGGCGGATGCGGCGCTAAAAGGCTCCCGCGACGGCTTTTTCTATTTTCAGGGTGAGAAAGGCTTGGTTCTATATGCCTCTTATTTCCAACGCCGATTTTTTCAATGTCTTGTTATCAAGCGACGTTTGAAAACTCCATCGGAGTGCGGCGCCTGTAAGTCCTTATCCTTTCGGCCAGACCCCAGGCGATAAAAGTGAAATGATCGACCGATACTTTTTCCGAGTGTCATAAAAAAAATACCCCTACCAAAAAAAACAGCGACATGTTTCGGCTCTTTTTCGGAGTAATAGGTGGAAGCGCAAATGCTATTGGCCGGATTTTATCTTAACGGCCTGAAACCAGTTTATCGATTGGGCGTTGATCATCGTTTCGGCCACCGAACGCAATCTTTGCGCCTTCCGAACCACACCATCGCTCCAAAGCGAAGGGGAAATTAGTCAACACAGAGCTTGCGAATAATCTATCTTGTCAGGAGTATCGCCATGGCTACAAACGGCAATACATTTAGCAGGTCTGGTATCAAGGGTAACAAATTGCGTTCTTTCAAAACGCGTCGGCTCAGCAAAGGCGCCATCTCCAAGATATGGCGCAGTAGGCGCGCCCTTTTGGTGGTTTTGTTGCTGGCGTCAAGCGCCGCCGCGCTAACATCTCTTGGCGTGCGGCGAGCCATCAGGTCGGCGCCGAGCCCTGCTCCTTTACATGCCTCCTCGACTGCCAACGGCGCCATCAGGGCCTCCGAACCGCCGGCGACTGAGATGGTCCTGTTTTGACGGACAGCAGTGTTGCTTAGAAAAACTGCTCTCTCACGGCTGCCCCATCCAGGCGATCGTCTTTGCCTTCGGCGCCGACGATGGAAGGAGGCCGCTAGCGCTTCGTTGCCGCCGCCGCGGGCGGGCGCGGCGTTGTTCGGCCTATTCGGGCTGCTTGACTTAGCACTGGGTGAGGTTTCGACAAACCGGCTTGATCAAAGATCAACCTCAGGTCAAGCCAATTTGCTGTAAGCACACGGTTTTGCTCACCAACTTATGAACAGCTTAATTGGAGATTCAAGCAAGAAACGAATGCTGGCAGTAGGTATAGATAGTTCGCTTGCCACTGTTCTTTCGCTCATCGCGGCTGGAATGGTCAATTCATTCGGCGCCACCGCTGTGATCACAGCTCTATGCTCGGCACATCTCGCGTATTTCTTCGTTTTTGAAGCCCTATGGTCACGGACCCCAGGCAAGTATCTTTTCGGGTTGCATGTGTGTCAGGTAGATGGCAGCCGCTGCACACTGAGGTCAGCCATGCTCAGGACGCTATTGCGGGTTATCGAAGTCAACCCAATATTGCTTGGCGCCCTGCCAGCTGGAATCATGCTTTTGGTCACAAAACGGAAGCAGCGATTAGGAGACCTTCTTTCAGGGACGGTCGTTATTTCGAATAAAATACTTCCGGAAACCGCGGTCAATGACAATAAATAATTAAATCGAGATTGCTCCCCGAAAGGACACGCACGGGCGGCGACGGGCATTATGGGCCTGATCTCGCACTACGTCAGCTAACGTGCGCATGAAATAGGTATCCGGCTTACCCTTGTCGCACAACCGCGTGACATCCGCGCGCTGGTCGTGCGACAAGGTATACACCGTCGCGCGCAGTCGAGTTTCCCCCCTGCTGTTATGCGCCACCCTCGCTGAAAGCAATGAGATGAATACTAGCAGGGCTTTTTTCCGGAAGAGAGCGCGGAATGATTGGTAATCCCCCAAATTGCTATGGCTCTGCTACCGGAACAAGAAGATCAGATCAGAAGATATCTGCTGTGCGTTACGACGCCGGATGAAGCGGAGCGGGTGGAGACAGACCTGCTGGGCGGCGACGAGAACGTCGAACGCCTGTTGCTGATCGAAGACGAGCTGATGCTCGTTGCGCTCAGCGAGCATCAGCTCGATCTTCTGGAGACAGACTTTTTCTCCACGCCGGAGCGGCGAGAGAAGCTGATGATCGCGCACGAGATGGTGAAATCGCAAGTATGCCGTGACGCATCTATAGGAAACTGCTGATGCGCAGATATTGACAAAAGCCAATAGCCACTCCTTCAGTCTGCCGCCATTTGCGCGGGGCGGTCCAGATGTGATGGCAGCGCATTGCGCCAGTCCTCTTCCAGCGTTGCGATCTCGACCTGGAAGAGTGTCTTGCCTGAATGTTTGAAGCTGAGGTTTGGACCGCCGGTTTCGCCGATCGTCGAACACGCGACGCCAGATTGATCGGCGATTGCGCGAACCGCCGCGGCGTCTTCCAGCTTCACGCTGAGGATGATGCGAGAGGGAGATTCCGCGAAGAGCAGCGTCACGACCTGGTCAATGCCGCTCAACTTCGCGTGTTCGCTCAGATCAATGCGCGCGCCGACCGCGTTCCGGCTATAGCTCGAAAAACAGCTTTCGGCCAGCGCCACCGCCAATCCGCCGTCGCTGCAATCGTGAGCCGAACGGACGAGGGCCGCCTGAATCGCCTCCAGGCAAACTTTCTGGACAGCCTTCTCGGCTTCGAGGTCGAGCAGCGGAACCGCGCCACTCGCCTCGCCCGCCACGACCGACAACAACTCGCTTGCGCCCAAATCGTTTCGCGTCACTCCCAGCAGCAAGATTACGTCGCCCGCTTCTTTGAACCATTGCGTGGTCGTGTGACGCGCGTCTTCGATCAAACCGAGCATGCCGATGACGGGGGTCGGATAAACACCCGCTCCTTCGGTCTCGTTGTAAAAACTGACGTTGCCGCCGGTGACCGGAGTCCCGAGCGCGCGGCAGGCTTCGGCCATTCCGTCGATCGTCTCGCTGAAAGCCCACATCACTTCGGGGCGTTCGGGGCTGGCGAAGTTCAGGCAGTTGGTGATCGCCAGAGGCCGCGCGCCGCTGCATACAACATTGCGCGCGGCTTCGGCGACGGCCAGCTTCGCCCCTTCTCGCGGGTTCAGATGGCAGTAGCGCCCGTTGCAATCCAGCGACATCGCAAGGGAACGCCGCGTCTCCTTAACGCGCAGCGCCGCCGCGTCGGAACCCGGCGGCACGACCGTGTTCGTCCGCACCATGTGATCGTATTGGCGGAAGACCCAGCGCTTCGACGCCAGATTTGGGGAGGCCACGAGGCGGCGCAGGATTTCCGTGAAGACTTGCGATTTGCCTCCGGCCTGAGATTTGAGATTCGAGACGGCGGCCTCGATCTTCGGCGTCACGTCTTCGGTCGAGACCGCGAAAGGGCGCTGCGGGCGATTGTAGCGCGGCGCTTCGTCGGTCAAAGCCTTATTGGGGATGTCGGCGACGACTTCGCGTTTGTGCAACACGCGAAGTCTCTGTTCGGCGATCACCTGGCCGATGACGACCGCGTCCAGGTCCCATCGGTGGAAAATCTCCATCAACTGCCGATCGTGGCCGCGCTTGGCCACGATCAACATACGCTCCTGCGATTCCGAGAGCATCATTTCGTAGGCTGTCATCCCGGCCTCGCGCTGCGGAACCAGATCCAGATTAATTTCCAACCCTGTGCCGGCGCGCGCGCCCATCTCGCATGACGACGAAGTCAGACCGGCGGCGCCCATGTCCTGAATGCCGACGATTGCGCCGGCCCGCATCGCTTCCAGGCATGCTTCGAGCAACAGCTTCTCCGAGAACGGGTCGCCGACCTGCACGGTCGGGCGCTTCTCCATCGCCGCCTCGTCGAATTCAGCCGAGGCCATCGTCGCGCCATGAATCCCGTCGCGCCCGGTCTTCGCGCCGACGTAGATCACCGCATTGCCTATGCCTTCGGCCTTGCCGTAAAAAATGTGCGCGCGGCGCACCAGTCCTAGCGCGAAGGCGTTGACCAGCGGGTTGAGCGAATAACATTCGGCGAAAGAGACCTCGCCGCCTACCGTCGGCACTCCGAACGCGTTACCGTAGTCGCCCAAACCTTTCACCACGCCGGCCATTATCCGCCGGTTACGCGCGACGGATCGAGATGAAGCCTGCTCCCGCGAATCGTCAACCTCTTCGTCCCTGATGGGACCGAAACGCAGGCTGTTCATCGCCGCCACGGGCCGCGCGCCCATCGTGAAGATGTCGCGCAGGATGCCGCCGACGCCCGTCGCCGCGCCCTGATACGGCTCGATGAACGACGGGTGGTTGTGCGATTCGATCTTGAAGGCCGCGCACCAGCCGTCGCCGATGTCGACGATGCCCGCGTTCTCGCCCGGCCCCTGCACCAGACACTCGCCATCAGTGGGCAGCCGCCGCAGGTGAACTTTCGACGATTTGTACGAGCAATGCTCCGACCACATCACCGAAAAGATTCCCAGTTCAGTGAGGTTCGGTTCGCGCCCCATCAGTTGTTTGATCCGCTCGTACTCCTCGGGCGTAATGTTGTGCTGATCCAGGATTTCAGGCGTAATCATATCCGGCGGGGAGTGGGGAGTGAGGAATGGGGAGTGGGGAGTAAGTCCCCCATTCCCCACTCCTCACTCCCCACTCCCCATTCCCCCTATGCTCTGAGCTTGATCATCGCGCGCAAAGATTCGGCCAATGAAAGAAAGAGCGCGCGCCCGTCTTTGCAGCCCAGCGCGCTTTCCGAGGCGCGCTCCGGGTGAGGCATCATGCCTAGTACGTTCCCTTCGCGATTCGTTATACCGGCGATGTTGTTGAGCGAACCGTTTGGGTTCGCTTCGTCCGAGACCGCTCCGCCCGAATCGCAGTAGCGAAAGATGATCCGATTTTGACTCTCGAGTTCGGCCATTGTCGCCGCGTCGCAGAAGTAATTGCCTTCCCCATGCGCGACGGGTATGCTCAAGATCTGCCCATTCTGATAGCCGCTGGTGAACGGCGTGTCGGCGCGCTCGACGCGAATGTTGACGTGCTCACAGACGAACTTCAGATCGCGATTACGAAGCAGCGCGCCCGGCAGTAGGCCGGCCTCGCACAGAATCTGGAAGCCGTTGCAGATGCCCAGAACGATGCCGCCGTCATGGGAGAAATCCTTGACGGCCTTCATTACCGGCGAGAATCGCGCGATCGCGCCTGTCCTCAGGTAATCTCCGTAAGAGAACCCGCCTGGCAGAATTATCGCGTCGTAACCATTTATCGCTTGTTCTTTATGCCAAATGAAATCAACAGGCTGGCCAATGACTTTGCTGACCACATGATACGCGTCGTGATCGCAATTGGAGCCGGGGAAAATCACTACGCCGAATTTCATCGTGTAAAACCCTTTGGCTTCAGAGGTGAGAACTAGCGACCATTTGTACTATATCGACTGCGAGTTGTCGAGGCTTCCGGCGGGCGATGGGCGCGCATGAAGAGAAAACAATTCTTGCCTACGTTCACAGATGTATGTAGAATGCGAGACGGATAATCAATAACCCCAGACCCCTTGCCTCACAATTGCCTGGCTAGCTTCTTGCGCTGAAATTACGCGAAACGAATCACGTTGTCGCCCAGTTCGCCTGCGACTCAGAGATCCATAGAAGATCGGACAGAGAGATTAACCGACGAAAATAACGACAGGTAAATGAAAATGGACCAGTCTGACCGCCCAAATTCCCCCCCGCGCAAGCGGGGTCTCGATTGGCTAGATCCGTCAAGCGCATGGACGCATGGCGAATACGGCGCCGCGCCAGCCGCCGCATCGGAACCTTACGACTGGACGCTCAAAGATGGCGAGCCTCGGGTCACACAGGTCATCCCGATAAATTCGCCGGTTCGTCGCCGCTCGACAAAGTTCCCGTGGCCGAAACGCAAAGCCAATGTGTCGGAGTCCTCGACCTTGGTCTCACTGGAGAAAGGCGCCACGCGCAAACTCATCACCCAACGTATAACCCGTCTGCTCCGGCCGGCCGCTACGAGGCCGCTCGTTGAAAGCGATAGAACCGCCGTCAATAAACAATCCTCGGAAAAGGGGCGCCAAACCGCGACGATTCCGATCGTCGAAAGCGATAGGACCAGAGCCGTCCGCAAATCTCCGGGGCTGGCCCTACCGCTACTACTGCTCTCCGTGATCGCGCTCTTTGTCTTCGCCTACATCGCCCAGAAATAGTAAGGTGGGGAGTGGGGAGTGGGGAATATTGCCTTTTCCCCTTTGCCCATTCCCCATTTCCCTTACAGTTTCCCGCCTTTAAATTCATTGGCGATGTAATCGCAGGCGCGCGCCGTGATCGCCATCATGGTCAGCGTGGGGTTCTGGCAGCCCTGCGAGACGAAACATGCGCCGTCTGTGACGAAGACGTTCTTCACATCCCATGACTGGTTCCATTTGTTCAAGACCGACGTCTTCGGATCGGCGCCCATCCGCGCCGTGCCAACCTCGTGAATGCAGAAGCCCGGAGGCGCGGGAGTCGAGTTCGTGTACTGCGTCATGAAGCCGGCGGAGTCGGCCATCTCCTTAATGGTTTCAAGAGCGTCTTTGGCCATGGCGCGTTCGTTGTCGCCATGCGCACATTCGATGCGCAGAGCCGGAATGCCCCACGCGTCGACCTTTTCAGGGTCGATCGTGACGCCGTTTTCCTTGCGCGGCAGCATCTCGCACCACGCGCCGAGCCAGTACGGGATCTCGCGCGGATTCTCGCGCACCAGCTTCTTGAATTCCGCGCCGAAGCCCGGCGCCTGCCTGGCGTGCGCGAACGAATAGCCTTGCGAGCAGCCGCCCTGCATGCCGTAACCGCGTATGAAGCTCGGATGTTTGTCCCGGATGTTGCGGAATCTGGGGACATAAATCCCGTTCGCGCGCCCGTCCGAATAATCGTATTCCATCCCCTTCAACACGGGCACGAAGCCCCCCGCGAAGATCAGGTACATGTGGTCCATCAGGTATTGGCCCAAGACGCCCGAAGAATTGCCCAGTCCGTTCGGATATTGGCGCGATTTGGAGTTGAGCAGGATGCGCGTCGATTCGAGCGTCGATGCGCAGAGCACAATAACTTTGCCGTACTCTTCGTAATCCTGCTTCGTAATCTGATTGACGACGCGGACTCCGTTCGCCTTGCCGGTGTTCGGATCGACGATGATCTCGCGCACGACGGCGTTAGGGCGCAGCGTCATTTTGCCGGTCTTCGCGGCGGCTGGAAGAGTCGAGCCGGGGCTGCTGTAATACGAGTGGGTCGAGCAGCCGCGGTCGCAGTGGCCGCAGTAATGGCAGGCGGCGCGGCCCTGATGAGACTTGGTCAAGATCGCCACGCGCCCGATGATCACGTTGCGTTCGGGGAATTTGCTCTCGACCGATTTCTTCAAAATCCGCTCGCCGCAGGTCATCGCCATCGGCGGCAGGAAATTGCTGTCTGGCAGTTGGGGCAATTCTTCGTAAGAGCCGCTGATGCCCACGAAGTTTTCGACCTGTTCGTAATACGGCTTTAGGTCTTCATATCCGAAGGGCCACGGGTCGCCGTAGCCGTCTCGCTCGGCGGCCTTGAAGTCGTAATCGCTCAGGCGGTATGACTGCCGCCCCCACGTGACCGAACGGCCACCGACATGCCGCCCACGAATCCACCAGAACGGCTTGCCGTCAGGAGTCGTGTACGGGTTGTCGATGTCGTCAACGAACAGGTGATGGCCATATTCGTTAGCCGCGTAGCATCTGGATTGAATCGGTTGTCGCGGGGCGTATTGAGATTCGGGCGCGATGCCGCGATATTTTATTTCATAGGGGAAGGTGTGTTCGCGGAAATCTTTTTTAGGGTCGAGCTGGCGCCCGGCTTCGAGCACGAGCACGGTCATTCCGCGTTCGGTGAGAACTTTCGCCGCCCAGCCGCCCGTAGCGCCGGAGCCGACAACGATAGCGTCATAGATTTTGCGCTTAGATCTTTGCATGGACTTATTTCCTCGGAAAATCGTATGGAGTTACGCCTTTAGGCGGGCTGACCAAAACCACCTAAATGCGTAACCCCATACGCGTTCGATGGTTTTGAAAATTCATTATCCCTGTTGCGCCGTCTCGTCATAAACGAATATCACGTTTACTTTCTTATCCACGGCGAGTCTGTACAACAGCGTTTCCGTGCAACGAACCAGCGCCCGAACGGTCGTGGCCGCTGCGCTTTCGTTTCCATTCAGGTCCCTCAGAATTTTGATCAACACTCCGGCGGGATCATCTGCGAGGGCCATGACCAAATCGAACGACTCGATCTTCTTCCGGGCGTCAAGCGTCGCCAGCTCCCGGGCTTTCTTGAGCAGGTCGATGGTTACCGGCGCGAGGCGCAACTTCGCGCCGGCTTGCCGCGGAAAAATCTCCAGATACTTCGCTATCCGTAACTGGATCTGTACGGAATCAACCTCGAATCGGCCCATCAGAAGCTGGAAGAATCGGTCCTCCTCGGCGACCAAAGCCTCGATGAAGTGTTCAGGCACGACATCGTACTGCCCTCGGCGCCTGGCGCTGTTCAACGCGCCCACGAAGACACGCTCTCCGCTATCAGAGAATCTCTGATTGTAGATTTCCAGAGCGCTCATAATCAGACCTGCCTGAGACGACATCCTTCCGCGCATAACGCCAAATGGACTACATCATGACCGCTTAAAAGATTGTTTGCCGGAAAGATTACTGTGGATCAGGCGCAATCTATCGCATGTGCTTGGCTGGTGTCCATTCGCCGGCGTCATTCGTGGGACTCTTTTCAGCCGGCGCTTTCTTTTCAAATGCTGTTTTTTCTTCGGCCGTTGATTCGCCTTCGGCGCGGCTGGCCGATTCGCGCTTCTCGGAGATAGTGTCGATCACCCTGATCGCTATAAGGAGTACGGGAACGCCGAATATCAGGACGGCGAAGATGAGCAATAGGGAAAATGAGAAAGCTGTGTCCATGCAGACGCCCTTTGACGAAAGAGACGGAGTGGTTAAAACGACCCATCCGCTTCGAATACCGATCGGAACCAGCAGGTCAATACCCTTGAATAACCGCTTGCGCGACGCTGACGAGCGCAATCAAACTGATGACCACCAACACCTTTATCAACACAGAATCCCACAGCCTCATAGTCTCCTCCTGGGGGAGGGTCTTACTCACAATCCGATCGCAGTAGACGGCCTCGTTAAACCACGACTCTACGGCCGGTGATAAGTTGATAGATGAGCACTACCGCGGCGATAACCAGCAGTAGATGGATCAGGTTTCCTCCCACGCCCCCGATCAATCCTAGAAGCCAAAGCACAACAAGCAACGCGATAATCGTCCACAACATTGTTGTCTCCTCCTTTTGATTTCAAACTCTCCTCAGGTTACGTCAACCTTCGTCGCGCGTCGAAGCTCGTGCTTTGATGAGTCGCAAGGATTGTGCCGGACCGTCTGCCGTCTATACTCAAGTCGGATTATACGTAGGCGTCTTATTATGGTACGGGAAACAGACGGCGTATGATGTAAAGTGTCATATGACTCATTTTCAATTTTACCGGAAGTTGGCTGGAAATTACTCGCTCGTGCGAGGCTCGGCAAAGAGCGCGTCGAAGGCTTCACGCGGTTTAGCGATTTTGCCCGATTGACGTTCGGTGGCCCACTTCCTTACGGCATCAAATGTCAACTTAACTACTGAAGGCTGTTGCGTAGTAGCTGCCCCGGTCGCCGACGAATTCTCCCCTTTCGACACAACGTTTTGTTCTCGTTCAATAATCTCTTCACGTTTGATCAATTTTGCCCGTTTCATGTCATCTCCTCCTACTCGAATCGAATTTTTTATAGATTTTGGAAGATTGATTCAGTAGCTTATTCGCTTCCAACACACGCAAGCCTTGTGCCTTGCCCTGCGTTCGAGATCAAATCTATAAATCTAAAAACTTTGTCGCGATTGGCGCCTAAGCTTGGAGGCCATAACCGCTACACTCATTGTACCGAAATAGTATTCACGACCGACCATGTGGCATATATGCGCGCATTATATAAATCTATCTGGCGCCTCTCTTGCTCTAATCGTCGGCAGCTTTGCACACGTTTATTTGAAAACATGGATTAACAAGAGTCGGAAAGGAGGAGCCGATATGTCCACGACGGAACTGAGTACGAAGGGGGCTGCGGCCGGCGTCAGCGAATCGATGGTGGAGTCGACAGGAAGCGGTTGGGTATCGCTCAACACCAGACAACGATGCGACGAGGCGAGCGAGTTCGAGGGTGAATTGTTCAATCGTATTGTCGCTCAAGACGACGCAGTGTTTGCGCTCTCGCAGATATACCAGGTCTATCTTGCAAAGATGACTATGCCGAACAAGCCGCTGGGCGCGTTGCTCTTCCTCGGACCGACCGGCTCGGGCAAGACGCGTTCGGTCGAGGCCGCCGCCGAAATCCTGTTCGGCGACCCTTACGCGATGGTCAAGGTCGATTGCGCCGAGTTTCAGCATTCGCACGAGATATCCAAACTGGTCGGCTCGCCGCCGGGCTATCTCGGGCACCGCGAGACCAGGCCGATCCTCACGCAGGAGATGTTGGATCGTTATCATACGCCGCGAAACAGGTTGACATTCGTGCTCTTCGACGAGATCGAAAAAGCCTCGGACGCGTTGTGGCAGCTACTTCTCGGAGTTCTGGACAAAGCGCGCATTACCCTGGGCGACAACCGGACCGTGGATTTTTCAAATTGCGTCATCGTCATGACGTCGAACCTGGGCGCGCGTGAAATGTCCGAAATTACAGAAGGCAAACTCGGATTCACACGCAAGTTTGAGTCTGGGCCGGAACTCGACGCGAAGATCGAGAAGATCGGCGTCGAGGCGGCGCGCCGCAAATTCTCGCCGGAATTCATCAACAGGCTAGACAAGACCGTAGTCTTCCACTCGCTCACCCAGGAATCGCTGCGCCGGATACTGGACATCGAATTCCAGATCGTACAGCGCCGCGTGTTGCTGTCGGGCAGTGGAAATTTCATGCTCAATTGCGCCGAACGGACGAAGGATTTCCTGCTTGCCGAAGGCTTCGACCGCCGCTACGGCACGCGCCCGCTCAAGCGCGCCATTGAGCGCCACCTGGTGATACCGCTGTCGAACCTGATCGCCACCAGGCAGATCGAAATCGGCGACGTCGTTTGCGTCGATGTGGACGAAACCGGGCAGGAACTGTGCTTCAAAAAGAAGCCCTCTTCTTCGACCAGGGAATGGGCTCAATCGAGGTTCGGAGCCTTCATGCGACCGCTGGCCGCCTAGAGCGGTTTGCAGGCGCCTGTAAGATGTGGGGCGATTTGTTTAATCGCCCTGATTGCGGCTTTGTCCGATCAGGAAAGAAGCGCGAGTAAACAAATCGCGCCACAACTCCCGTAGACGCAGTCGCAAACCGCTCTAAATCGGAGCAGCGACAATGGGACAGATATAAAACCACGAAGAACACGAAGAGAAGAATAGTTTCAAACTCTTTCTCTCTTCGTGTTCT
The DNA here is from genome assembly GCA_036565725.1 of Blastocatellia bacterium. Taxonomy (GTDB): domain Bacteria; phylum Acidobacteriota; class Blastocatellia; order RBC074; family RBC074; genus JAJVID01. The sequence continues at coordinate 1,411 of DATCXQ010000554.1, read as the reverse complement.
TCGTTTCTTCGTGGTTTGCGTCAATCTTCGCTGTTTCGATTTAGAGCATTTTAGCTGCGATCTCTTTCAGCAACTTCGCGCAGGCCATCGCCGTCACGCCCGTCGAATCCATTCGAGGGTTGAATTCGACGACGTCCGCGCCGACGACGTCGGCCTTGAGCCGATGGATCACGTTCAACGCCTGTCGAGTTGACAGACCTCCCGGCTCTCGGTGTGAAACGCCGGGGGCAAATGCCGGGTCGAGTCCGTCAATGTCGAACGAGACGTAGACCGGCGTGTCGAATTCCAGTCGCAGGTCGTCGCTGAAATCTTTCATCTCGACGACTTCGACGCCGAACCTCTCGATCTGTTTGCGCTGATGACCGGTCGCCGTGCGGATGCCAACCTGGACAAGCCTTTCGACCAGCTCCTCTTCCATAATCCGCGCGAATGGGCAGGCGTGCGAGTAGCGGTTGCCCTGAAATTCATCGTATATGTCCGGGTGCGCATCGAAATGCAGGAGGCTCAGGCGCGGATACTTCTTCGCAAAGGCTTTGACGACAGGATAGGTAATAGCATGATCTCCGCCGAGCGCGATGGGACGGAAGTTTTGATCGAGCAACGACCCGATCGATTCCGCGATTCGACCGATCATCGCCGTTCCTGAGACCGGCTCGACGTCTCCCGCGTCGAAAATCGGGGTCGCGCCGAAATCAATCCCGGTTTCGCTCCAGAGGTTCGCCGATTCGGAGGCGAAGGCGGCGCGGATGAGCGGCGGAGCTTCGGCCGCTCCGCGCATAAACGAAGAGTTCTCGTCCCAGGGAATGCCGATAAGCGCTACTTGCATTTACACGGTGACCTCCCGCGTGATTCTACTCGGCCTTGCGTAACCGGCGCTACGGTCGGACACTGCTGAAAATTTCTGGAAATTTCGGTACACCTCTGGACAAGGGCGGGCCAGTTTGACGCATTGCGCGCCGTCGCACAAATGGAAGAAAAAACCGCTGCGGAGGATTCTTCGGCCCGTTCCAATCGCTCGAAAAGCTAGAGTCAACTACTCCATCTAAGCGCGAGGACGCGCTGTAGATGGAGCTTGCGGTTTCAGGTTTCGTACTTGACGCTTCTTTATCAGAAGAACGAACCGCTTCGGGCCGATTGACTTCCTTCCGCGGATATTCGCAGAAGTAGCGGCCCATCGCCACTAGGTCATGCCTCGCGGCGACTGATTTCGCTCCATTCAGATCCGCGTTGATCTGATAGCCGCAATCGCGGCATTGGAAATTCGATTGACTCGGACGGACACCCAGATGCAAACATCTAGAACAGGTCTGAGACGTGTACCGTGGGTCGATATAAACGACTTCCACTCCCGCTCTGGCCGCCTTGTAGCGGATCATCCATTGAAGCTGGGCAAAACTCCATTCGTGAACGC
>DATCXQ010000547.1:0-3608 GCA_036565725.1 Blastocatellia bacterium | reverse complement strand
GCGTTCACGCGCTGATGGGCATAGGCGGCGGCCCCGAAGGCGTAATCACCGCCGCCGCCATGAAGTGTCTGAACGGCGAAATTCAGTCCCGCTTCGTCTTGAAAGAGCATTTGGAGCAGGCCGAAGACCGCGCGAAGATTGCAGACGGCCTGGTCGAAAGGATGCGGGAGATGGGGATCAGCGATCCGACGCGCGTCTATCACACAAACGATCTTGCCCCCGGCGACAAGATCATCTTCGCCGCCTGCGGCGTGACTGACGGCACGATCCTGCGCGGCGTCAGGTTTTTCGGGACCGGCAAAAGGACTCAGTCGCTGGTCATGACTACCGAAACGATGCACGTGCGTTTCGTCGATACCGTGCATGTCGAGGGCGGGCCGGACGCGTTTGTCAGGTTCGATAGGATGTAGTCGATATGATCCCCGATTTTAAAAAGCGCCGCGCGCTTTGCGCGCTGTCGCTGTTCTATCTGTTGTCACTCCCGGCGTATGCGCAAGAGGCGCCTTCGGCCAGAAATCCGTCCCAACTCAGTAGGCTTCAATCGCGCCTGCAGGAACTCTCCGACGCGTTCCCCGGCGTCATCGGCGTCGCGGTTCGCGACCTCAAGACCGGCGAAGAGCTTTCGATCAACGGCGACAGGCTTTTCCCGATGGCCAGCGTCTACAAGGTTCCGATCATGGTCGAGGTCTTCCGCCAGATCGAGGCCAAGAAGTTCTCGCTCGATGACCGGATCGAACTCGGCGACGAACATCGCACGCTGGGCAGTGGCGCGCTGACTCTGCTGTCGAACGGGCTGAAGCCGACCGTCAAAGATCTGATAACTCTGATGATCGTCCTCAGCGACAACGAGGCCACCGACATCCTGCTCAAGAAGGTCGGGGCGGAGAACGTGACCGCGACCATGCGCTCAATGGGGTTGAACAACGTCCGCGTCGACCGAACCACGTTTGAGTTGATACGCGATTACCTCGGCTTGCTGGACGAGACCGCGCGCGGCAAGACTTACGCGGAGATCATCGCCATGACGCGGACGCGGCGGATCACTCCGGAAAAACAGGCCGAAGCCGAACGTGAGTTCGCGAAGGTAATGAAGGACGTCTCGTCGCCGCGCGACATGGCTCTACTGCTCGAAAAGATTTACAAGGGCGAGGCGGCGGGCAGGGATTCGTGCCAGATGATGATGACGATTCTGGGCCAGCAGATGTTCAACCAGAGATTGCCGCGCTACCTGCCCGAATCCGCCGGAATGGCGCACAAGACCGGAACCATCGGCTCGACGACTAACGACGCGGGTATAATGTTCGTTCGAGGCAATCCGATCGCAATCGCCGTCTTCACGGTCGACAAGCGGATCTCGCGCGGAGAGGTCGAAGAGCGCATGGGGCGACTGACGCGCGTAGTTTATGATTTCTTCGACGCGATCAAGTAGTTGATTGTATTCAATCGGGCAAATGAATATTACGGGAAGGCGCGACGCGATTATCGTTTACGCGGCTCTGATGGCGCTGTCTATTTTGTGGGCGGCGCTGATCCTGGCCGCGCCGTGGCTGATGGCGGAGGGACATTTCCTGGCTTCGGCGGTCATCTACAAGGGATTTTCAGCCGTGTGCCATCAGACGCCGGAGCGGTCGTTTTACTTTCACGGTCGCCAGATGGGCGTCTGCTCACGCTGCGCGAGCATTTACGCGGGATTCATCATTGGTCTGCTGCTTTACCCCTTCCTGCGCGATCTGTGCGAAGAGCGATTCCCGCCACGATGGATATTGACCAGCGCCGCCGTCCCGACGGCGATCGATTTCACGGGCGGCGTTTTGGGACTGTTCGCGAACACTTTTCTTTCGCGGGCGCTGACCGGTGTATTATTCGGAGCCGTCGCCGCTTTTTATGTGACGCCAGGCCTCGTTTCGGCGTTGAATGATTGGCGCGCCAGGTTAACGGTCCATAAAACGAAGAGCTGAACTCAATGCCCCAACCGACCTCGACAATGTAATAAGAAGAAACTACGGAGGTGACTGCTAAGTAACCATTCCGCCGGCTAAAGCACGGCAGCTTTATTCGGCATAATCAGCCCGACCGAAGGGTGGGCTTTAGCGGCGGGTTACGGCGCCGCATCCGTGAAAGGCACGCCGATCACGGACATTGCAACTCTTTAGATTTTATGTATGTCGAGTATTAGGACAGACAACCTCGTATCTAAACTTCAAAGAGCGAAACTGTTTCTCTCGAAGAGAGCGCCTTTGCTCAAAAAAAGTATAACAAGGAAAGAGGATGGCGCTGCGCTAAAAGCTCCGCGCGATGCCGATTTCCTCTGCCGGCTATAAGCCGGCAGTCTCCATCGGCGGAAACTTATGAATGAACTGGATTGGAAACAACCGGCGCTTGTCGGAGGGCTAATGGCCGGGATACTCTCGGTCATCCCATTTGTCAATTTTGTTAACTGCTGTTTCTGCGCCTGGTTGCTGGTCGGAGGAGCCGTCGCCGCGAAGATGTTGATTAATCGGGCGCCGCGGCCCGTCAGAAGCGGGGAGGGCGCGCAAGTCGGAGCGGTCGCCGGATTGATCGCCGCCGGCATCTATTCCCTTATCTCCTTCGCGATGGCTGTTTTCAACATCGGGCAGCGTCTTCAAGAGGAGTTGTTTAATCGAATTGGGGAGGCGAGTGGCGATCCTCAGATTCAGGCGGATATACAAAAGATGATCGAGGCGAGCGCTAATCAGCCTCTGGCGCAAAAGCTCATCTCAGTGGTGATAGTTTTGATTATAGTAAGCGTCATCTATATCGGTTTTTCGACGCTCGGCGGGCTGCTCGGCGTCGCTTTGTTCGAGAAGCGTAGAGACCAACCTCCGCCGCCGCAATACCCGCCCGGTTATCCTCCCAGCCAACCCCCGAACTATCCTCCTAATTACCCGCCGCAATATCCGCCGCCATCGGGCGGTTCGGGCGGTTCGGGCGGCGATCAGGGCGGGTGGCCACAAGGATAAGCCCGCTTGTCCATATCTCATGATGATTGCTACCGGATCCATATGAAGCTGTTATTCATCTCCCCACATATCCCTTATCCGCAGGACAAAGGCGACAAGGTTCGCTCGTCTCACGAGCTTCAAGCGTTCATCGAGCGCGGTCACGAAGTCCATCTGCTGGCCTTTGCCGACGACCTGAACGATCTGAACTATCAGGTTGACCTGAGGCGTATGTGCGCGACGGTCGGGATCGTACCGCTGCGGCGCATCTGGGCCGTCGCGCGCGCTCTCGTCAATCTGGCCTTCCTGCGCCCGCTCTCGCGCGGCTATTTCGCGTCGCGAAAGATGCGGCGGCTGGTCAAGCGCGCGGTCTCCGACAACGACTTCGACGCGGTCTTCGTCTGTTCGTCCCCAATGGCGCAATACGTCCCGCGCGAGCTGGCTTCGCGCGCCGTGGTGGACATGGCGGACGTCGATTCCGAGAAGTGGCTCGATCGCGCCGCCGGGGCGAATCCGTTTAGCTCATGGGTATGTTCGCTTGAATGGAAGAGATTGCGCGAATATGAATACAAGGTCGTCACGCGCTTTGCGAATACCGTGGTGGCTACGAGGCGCGAGGCCGATTTGCTAGACCGACTCGACGAATTC
>DATCXQ010000729.1:0-5253 GCA_036565725.1 Blastocatellia bacterium | reverse complement strand
AGTTCGACTTCGAGCGCGTCGTCGAAGCCGCCGCGGGCGCCGGCGTGGCGCTCGAAGTGAACGGGTCGCCGGACCGCCTTGATTTGAACGACTTGATGGCGCGCGCTGCCAGCGAGGCGGGCGCGCTGCTAGCGATTGATTCCGACGCTCACAGCGTCGCGCAACTCGAACAGACCCGCTACGGAATCCTTCAGGCGCGGCGCGGCTGGGTCGAGGCCCGCTCGGTCGTCAACACCTGGCCATGGGCGAAATTCAGCCGCTGGCTGCGCCGGCGCCGCGCGGAATACCCCACGTAGCAACGAATTATGGTCTTTGAGAATTAATTACAACAACGTAGGGGCAGACACATAGGTCTGCCCCTACGTTGAATTGCGTGGTTGCGGTTAATTTTCAAAGACCATTATTCGTTACTACGTGGTGTGAGCGAATGGCGCCGTCCTTGCGATCTGATCTTCGGTTATGACTATGGTTTCTGTATCACCGGATGAGGCAGGACACATCACGGAGGCCGGACGATTGGCGGCGTTCGTCGCGCGCGCGTCATATGACGACCTCTCGGAGGCGGCTCGCCGTCAACTCAAGATCCGAATCCTGGACAGCCTCGGTTGCGCCATTGGCGCTTTAGAAGGAGAGCCTATCAATCCGCTTCGGGCGCAGATCGAAGATTTCGGCGGCAATGCGCATTCCACAATGATCGGCGGCGGTCGAACGTCTCCAGATCAGACTGCGTTCTACAACAGCGCGCTCGTGCGCTACCTGGATTTCAACGACAGTTACCTGGCCAAAGGAGAGACCTGCCATCCGAGCGACAACCTGGGGGCGACGCTGGCCGTCGCCGAGTATGCGCGCCGTGGCGGGCGCGCATTCCTGACCGCGCTCGCCGTGGCCTACCAGGTACAGTGCCGATTGAGCGATGTGGCGCCTGTGCGCGCAAAAGGGTTCGATCATACGACGCAGGGAGCTTTCGCAGTCGCCGCCGGGGTCTCAAAAGCTCTCAGTATGGATGAAGATCGAACCGCCAACGCGATCGCCATCTGCGGGACGGCCTTCAACGCCTTGCGCGTCACCCGCACCGGCGCGCTCTCGCATTGGAAAGGGTTGGCCTACCCCAACACCGCGTTCGGTTGCGTTTACGACGCTTTTCTCGCGCTGCGAGGCGTGACCGGGCCGCCGGAAGTCTTCGAGGGGAATAAGGGTTTTATGGATACCATCTCCGGGCGCTTCGAGATCGACTGGGCGCGCGAAGACCTGGAGCGCGTGACGCGAACGATCGTTAAAAAATACAACGCCGAAATTCACTCCCAATCGACCATCGAGGGCGTCCTGGAGCTTAAAGAGAAGCACGGCTTCATCGCCGCCGAGGTGACGCGGATCGAGATCGAGACTTTCGACGTGGCCTATCACATCATCGGGGGAGGCGCCGAAGGCGACAAGAAAGTCGTTCGGACAAAGGAGGAGGCTGATCACAGCCTGCCCTACATCGTGGCCGTCGCCATTCTCGATGATCAGGTCATGCCTGAACAGTATCTGCCCAACAGAATCGAGAGTCCGGACGTCCAGTCGTTGCTCAGCAAAATCTGCGTGCGCCCGTCGGCCGAGTACAGCCGGCGATTCCCCGCCGAGATGCCATGCCGCATCACGGTCACGCTCAACGACGGCCGAATCTTGATGAAGGAGAAGCGGGACTACGAAGGCTTTCTCACCCGTCCGATGAGCTGGGAGACGGTGTCGCGCAAGTTCGAGCGCTTGAGCGAGCCGTACGCCGATCGGGAGTTGCGCCGCAAAATCATTGACGCAGTCGCCAATTTGGAGGCGATTCAGGTAACTGACCTGACGCGGCTGCTGGGTGAGGTTCAAAATCGGAGCGACCAATATCCTTGAGAGTTAATGGAACGCGGAGTTCCATTAACTCTCAACGTGTTTACGGCGCGGAGGACTGTGGAGGAATTAACTATGAATCAAGAGCGCAATAACGCCGATGAACGGGCGTTCGCCTTTTTGCAGATCAACGAGCGTCAGACGAAGCCGCGCGTCCGAGGCGTGACTGAGATTCGCGGGCCGTATTACACGCCGATGGGCAAGCGCTATTTGCAGGACGTGCTGGAGACGATGGGGGCTTATGTAGACAGCCTCAAATTCGCCGGAGGATCTTTCTCTCTAATGCCGCGCCGGGCGGTCAAAGAACTGATAGACATCTGCCACAAGCACCAGGTGACGGTCTCGACCGGGGGCTTCATCGAGCGCGTCCTGACGTACGGCGCGGTGGCCGTCGACCGTTACATCCGCGAGTGCCGGGAGCTAGGCTTCGACATCGTCGAAATCTCCAGCGGCTTCATCACGACGCCGACGGAAGACCTCCTGCGGCTGGTTGAAAAGACACAGAAGGCCGGACTCAAAGCCAAGCCGGAAGTCGGCATCCAGTTCGGCGCCGGCGGGGCCACCGCAGCAGCCGAATTGGAGGCGGAAGGCACGCGCGATGTGGAATGGGCCATCTGGCAGGCGAAGCGTTTTCTGGAAGCCGGGGCCGACATGCTGATGATCGAATCGGAAGGAATCACCGAGAACGTCAAGACATGGCGCACCGATGCGGTCGCTAAAATCATCAACGCCCTCGGCCTGGAGAAGGTCATGTTCGAGGCCGCCGACCCGGAGGTCTTCGCGTGGTACATCAAGAACTACGGCCCGGAGGTGAATCTCTTCGTAGACCACAGCCAGATTGTTGAGCTCGAAGCCATGCGCTCAGGCGTCTGGGGAACGAAAAGCCTCTGGGGCCGCGTCCTGACTTATAAAGGACACGGGTCGGTCTGATTGCGTACTGACGATTCAGCAGGGGCCGGACTAAACTCCCTTAGTCTCTTTTCTCGCCGCAAGAGTGATTCAGGTCGCCACAGCAACGCCCTGAAACAACCAGAATTGCGGCGCGAACGTAGGCGCAAGCTGACAGTTTGCCCCGGCTCCATTAAAGAGGTCTTTCGAGAAAACCGTCCCATAATGATTACTTTGCACATGACCTCGCAAGCGACCAATTGCTGGAGCCAGGGCCAACTGTCAGTTTGTCCCACATTTTCCGCACGCCACGTAGAAACGTATTTATTCGTTACTGCTTGGATGTTCCGCAGGAGGTATGAACATGGCCGAGTGTGAAGTTTGCGGCAACGATTACTATCTGTCCTTCGAGGTAATCACGGCCGGCAGGAAGCACATCTTCGATAGCTTCGAATGCGCGATTCAGAAGCTGGCCCCGGTATGCGCCCAGTGCGGCTGCAGAATCATCGGGCATGGCATCGAGGCAAAGAACACATTCTATTGCTGCGCCAACTGCGCGCGCAAAGCCGGAGTCGCTCAGGCCAAAGACCATGTCTGAGAGTGGGACAGGCTTTTGGGAGCGGGGCAGACTAATGGTCTTTGAAAAAATAATGCAGGCGCCTTTTTCCAGGTCGCGGCAGCGACCGTGTGAGCTTAGCCCGGCTTTTCAAAGCCGGGACCATCAGCGCCTCCGTCCTTGAGTCGCGGTAGCGACGGTTGATTTTGCAGATCGGGGTCAACCGTCGCTGCCGCGACTAAAACCACTATGCGACCGCTCCCCCGGCTTTGAAAAGCCGGGTTAGGATCAACCGTCGCTGCCGCGACTAGGAGGTGTTGTTGCATTTATTTTTCAAGGACCATAAGTCTGTCCCACTTAGCGCAACCGGCGCTTTTTCTGCATGGCGTACATCTTTTTGATTTCGTCGACTGTGGTCGCGTCTTCGGGAGATTTATCTTCCCGGGTGAAGCCGACAACGCGGGGGAATCGCAGGGCGAGGCCGGCGCCGGTCTCGCCGCGCGCGCATGTATGAACGGGCGAACGCGTGATCTCGTCGGCGAGCACGGTCATGACGTATTGCGGCTCGACCCAGACGTCGGGGACGAGGCGCGAATCCACGCGCGCCGGTTTATCGGGTACCGCCGCCTCGTCGAGCGACTCGCGCAGACGAACCCAATTCTTTTCGCTCAACCCACTGCCCACTTTGCCGACGGTTTCGAAGCTGTCCGTCTTTTTATTGTAGACGGCGGCCAGCAAGGCCCCAATGCCCAGCTTCGCCCGCATTCCGCGTCCCCTCAGGTAGCCGACCACCGCCACGTCAATCGTGTCGCTCAGCTCGCCTCGGTAGGCGCGTTTGAGCTTGATCCAGTTGAAGTTTCTCGCCCCGGCCTCGTAGCGCGAGTCGAGGCGCTTGGCGACGACGCCTTCCAAACCGCGCTCGATCTGCTCGTCGAAAAATTCCTGAAGCTCGGATGCATCTTCGGTTACCACCCGCCCGACTACGCGGACGCGCCCATCAGGTTTGGCGGATTTGGCCGATTTGGCTGGGGCGGATCGCCCCGGCTTTTTGACGAGTTTCTCCAGCGAAGCGCGGCGCGTTCGATACTCCTGATTGATGTAGTCCTTCCCGTCGGCGTAGAGCAGATCGAAGGCCACGAAGACGAGTGGGAACTCGCGCGCCATTTCCTCGATCTTATATTTGCGCTTGCGCTGGGCGGTGACCTGAAAGGGATGGAACTCGCCGGTGGCCTCGTCGATGGCGACGGCCTCGCCTTCGATTATCGCGTTCCGGGCGCGGACGCTCGCCGCGACCGCCGACGCGATGTCTGGGAACATGTCGGTCGTGCGTTCCAGGTTGCGCGAGAAGATTTCCACTTTGCGCCCCCTAAGATGAACCTGGCAGCGGAATCCGTCGAGCTTCGCCTCGACCGCGCAGAGCCCGAGCCGTTTGACGATGGCTTCGGCGTTCGGCAATCGCTCGGCCAGCATCATGCGGACCGGCGCTCCCACATGCGCTTTGAACTTCTTGAGGCCCCCCAGGCCGCGCTCGCGCAGTGTCTTGATCGTCAGGCCAAGATCGGAGCAGAGGTTGTACGCCCGCTCTATAACGGCGCGCGCCTCCTTGGCGTCCGTCTGCAAACGGGCCACCGCCTCGATTATGGTGGGAGCGCCGACGCCGAGCCGCATGCGTCCAACTACGAAACGCGCAATGTAGAGCCCCGAGAGCGGCGACACCGAGCCGATGAGGTCCGCCAGCCGCTCGACTTTCTTCTCCGCGCTTCCCCGCCCGCTCGTCCGCGCAATCTCGAACAACGAGGAGTAGACTTCAGACACAGTCAACTTGCCGCGCCTTTTTTTCGGCGTCAGTCTCTGGGCGACCAAACCAAGATCGCCAAGCTCCTTGTAAAGTTTCGAGACCTTCCGTTCGGACTCTTTCGTGGCGGCGGCGA
>DATCXQ010000504.1:0-10578 GCA_036565725.1 Blastocatellia bacterium | reverse complement strand
GACAGAAAACATTCAGACAGGATTGACAGGATTTTTCAGGATGAAGACCGAAAAGATAGTTATCTTGACTGCAAATCCTGATCAATCTTGTGAATCCTGTCTACTTCTTCTGTCCCCATGCTGTCTGTTTCGATTTAGCTTCTATTCGTGTTCATTCGTGTTCATTCGTGGCTAAAATTCTTTTTCTCGAATTTGTATAAATATTTCGCCACTCCGGCGCCGGGCAATAGCCACAACCACAAAATCCGTTAGTACCAGTAATTTTAAAGGATGAAGGGCCGTTCCAAACCGATCAACGCGCGCGTCAACCGCAGATACGCCCAGGCGAGCGCCGCCGTCATCAGCGCGCTGATGACGGCCAGCGCGATTGCGCCAGGCCGCTCCGTCAAATTCACGTCCAAATAACGTTGCTGCGCCACCACGGACAACATCGCCGGGTAAGGCCGCCCCAAAATGAACGGCGTTTCAAATGCGCCGAAGATAAAAGCGAACACGATCAACGAAGAAGACACGACCGCGGACGCGACCAGCGGCAAGGTCACATGTCGAAACCGTTGCCAGGCGGAAGCGCCGAGCACACGCGCCGCTTGTTCGTATTCGTCGCCGAGCCTTGCCAGCAGCGCCAGCGTCATCAGCGCGATGAACGGCGTTTCTTTCAAAACATAAGCCAGCAGAATGCCGGCTCCGTATCGATCGTTGATGAGCGCGGGAAAATCGGCGGGCTGCCGGATCAAACCGATGACGTAAACCGCCCGCGCCAGCAAACCGCTCGGGGCGATCACTGTTATTAACGCGCCCGCCATAGCCAGATGTGGCACGGACAGCGGAATCTGCAACAGCATGTTGACCGCCCGGCTGCGGCGCGCGAATTCGCGCAGGCCCAGCGCCAGCGCCAGCGCGCAGATCGCCGAAATCACCGTCGCCAGCGTCGCCAGTTTCAGCGTCAGCCAGAGCGAAGCGTAAACCTCGCGATCATCGCTCAGCGCGACATAGTGACGCAGCGTGAACGCGTTTTCGCCGGTCGGCGCGAAATAGCCGAAGCTTTGCGCCGCCGCCAGCGCCAACCCGCCGACAAACAACAATCCGATCACCCCCAACGCGGGCGATAACATCAACCAGCGGCGCGCGGCAGGCTTCATCGGGATTCGTAATTTCATTTGCTGAACATTAGATTTGCGCGAAACCCTAGCGAGCGGTTTCGCCGTATTTAGTACGGTAAAGCCATCTGAATTTCAAATGCCGAGCGGCTCAAACGACATAATACACACAAGCGGGACGAACAAATGAATAATGAAGGGAAACATTTTTCCATCAATTCCACTCTCTTTTTCTTTTCTGCGCGCTTTATGATTGCCCGACTGCTGTCGCCGGTAGCGACAAAAATATGAAGGTCTGATTTCGTGAAACGTCCTTGAGAAACGTATTGGCATGATAGACTCCAGCAGCATTACATTCACATCGCGCTGGCCGTGTCGCATGCGCTGAAATGTCCGTAGCGCATAGATTCTTACACCTCGACGCTGCACAAAATGAGCGTGAGCGAGGCGCAGATTAGCGCGGCCGTCCACGTCGCCAGCGACATGGCGGCTGGCATCGCGCTGGTTCACAGCGTGCAGATGATGAACAAGCTCGACCAGCTTGAAGCGCATCACGAGAACGGCGCGAGCGCCGGCGTGGGAACGGGACGTTGAGCCACGACAGAGGTCGAGGCTTGGCTGATCGTTGTTAGACAGAAGCGGCGAAGCGCCGTGGCGCGATACATGGAGCGGTAGCGACTCGATAGACGCGGAAGGCGTACATTACAGGAGCGCCGAGTCGTAACCGCTCCCCAAGCCGTACCGCGGTCCAAAGCCGAATTTCAAAACTCTAAAAATAAACATTCGAGAAGGAACCTATGACAAAACGACTTGTGTCGGGTGTCGTGTGTTTAATAACCGCGCTGATTTCAGGCGGCGTCGCCGCGTACGGGCAGCAATCTTACGGGGCCCTGCTGGGGCAAATTTCTGATCAACAAGGGGCAAGCGTCCCGGGAGCGAAAATAACCGTCACGTCGGAGGAAACGGGGCTTGCGCGCACAGTCGCCACCGACGGCGGCGGGAATTATCGCGTGGGGCTGCTGGCCGCAGGAAATTACTCGATCAAAGTTGAAGCGTCCGGCTTTGGCGCCAGCGAGCAGAAAGGGTTGGCGTTGAGGGTCGGAGATGAACGTCGCGTGGACGTCAGGCTCAGACTGGGAGAAGTCAGCGCATCCGTCACCATCGAAGCGCCGATTACGGACAGCGCGACATCGACACTTTCGACCGTGGTTCCCGCGGAGCGCGTCAACGCGCTGCCGCTCAACGGCCGCCAGTTGCAGGAACTGGCGCTGACCGCGCCCGGGGTGACCGCTTCCGGCGGATTACGCTCTTCGGCCTTCAATCAATTCGGCCTGGCGACGCCGACGGACGGCAACGCCGGGGCTTTCAACGTCAACGGCGCGCCGTCGCGCGCAAACGGCTTTTTCCTGGACGGCGTGGACATCAACGTTCCTGAACAGGGCGTGATCGCCTTCCCCCCGCTCATCGAAGCCACACGAGAATTTCAGGTTCAGACCAGTCTGTTCAACGCCGAATACGGGCGCTTTTCCGGCTCCATCGTCAGCTTCGTGACCAAAAGCGGAACGAATCAATGGCACGGTTCGGCGTACGAATACTTCCGCAACGACGCGCTGGACGCGAATGACTTTTTTAACAACTCAAACGGATTGCCGCGCACGGTCCTGAAACAGAATCAATTCGGCGTGTCTATTGGCGGACCGATTCACCGCAATAGCCATTTCGTTTTCGGTAACTGGGAATCCAACAAACTGCGGCAAGGCACCGGGCCGTTTGCCAGCAACGTCCCAACTGCCGCGCAACGCTCCGGCGCGCTGAATTACACCGCTTTCACCGACACCAACGGCAACGGGCGGTTTGACGCGGGCGAGCCGACCTGGCCGTCCACGCTCAACCTGGCGGGCAGCGTCGCGCCCATCTCGCGCGCCGTGCTGGATGGGTTCATTCCGCTGCCGAACGCCAGCGTCGTCGGGGCGAACTACATAGCCAACGGCATTCAAAAGATGGACGAAGACGCCTTTGCTATTCGCACGGACCATAGTCTGACCAGTAAAGATCAGGTTTCCGTGCGTTACGCCTATGACGATCAGCGCCAGTTCTACCCTTTCGACATCTTTTTTACCGCCGCCTCACTGCCCGCGTTTCCCTTCCCTAATCCCGAGCGCCGTCAATCGGTGGCCGTCGCGCACACTCATCTTTTCGGCTCCAGCGTCACGAATGAATTCCGCTTCGGCCTGAATCGACAGCGCAATCCGATTCCGAACGGAACGGAGATTGATCCGGCGAGCATCGGATTGCCGAACGGCGTGATCCAAAACGAATTCGGACGCGGATTGCCCATTATTCGCGTAACCGGTTTTGGCGGCGCGGGCGGACAGCCTTTCACTGACAACCTGGGGGCTTCGACCACTTACCGCACAATGTTCCAGTTCATTGACAATACCTCGGTGAACTACAAACAGCACAGTTTCAAATTCGGCGGCGAAGTCCGCCGCTCTCACACCAATCAAAGCCAATATCGCCCTTTGCGCGGCGCGCTCAATTTCAGCGGGGCGCGCAACGGCCAGATCAATCAAACCGTTCCCGGCAACGCCGCCGTGGCCGCATTTGCGGATTTTCTGCTCGGATTGCCAGCGCAAATAACCATTAGTTCAGCCAACCCGACGCGCGGTTTCCGCACGACGGCTTACATCGGTTACGCGCAGGACGAATGGCGCGTGAACCGTCGTTTGGTCTTGAACCTGGGCTTGCGATACGAGATTGACACGCCGATTACTGAAGTGAACGGCTTGTTGTCCAACCTGCTGCCGGGACGCGGCAACTTCGTCGTCGGCTCGGACGAACTGCCGCGCTTGCACAACATTGACAAGAATAACTTCGCGCCGCGCGTCGGCTTCGCTTACCGGGCGATGGACGACGGCAAATGGACGGTGCGCGGCGGCGCGGGCGTTTATTACGACAACGGAACGTTTCAAGACCGGTTCCGCACGGCCAGATCGAATGCGCCTTTCGCCATCACGAACATCGTGAATCAGACCGGCGGCGCCCGCACAAGTCTGGATTTCCCACTCAACAATACGGCGGCGCAAACCTTCCTCTCATTGATCGGCGGCGGCGCGGCGACGGGAGCGAGCGCGGTGGATGTCAATTACCGGACGCCTTACGCAATTCAGTACAACCTCAACGTTCAGCATGAACTTGATAACAACCTGCTTGCCGAAGTCGCTTATGTCGGGCGGCGCGGGCTGAATGCGTCGCGCGTCGTCAACATCAATCAGATTGCCGCAGTGAACAGCCTGGCGGTAACGCAACTCGGACTTGCAGTCGGTTCGCGCCCATTCAACAACGCCAGCCTGCCCGCCGGCGCGCGTTTCGCTAACGACGTCATCAGCCAGCAATTCAACGGACAGGCGACCTATCATTCGTTGCAGACGCGGCTGGAACGCCGGCTGAGCAGCGGCGCATCATTCCTTGCGTCCTACGCCTGGTCGAAGTCCATCGATAACGTCAGCGGCATTGGGACCGGGGCCGACGATTTGGCGCAGGATTCCTACAATCTGGCGGCGCAGCGCGCGGCGTCGAACTTCGACGTCCCGCACAAGTTCGTGTTCAGTTCGACCTGGGCGCTGCCCATCGGGCGCAACCGGCGCTTTCTCAAGAACCCCGGCGCTGTCGTCTCAGCGCTGGTCAGCGATTGGCAGATCAACGGAATTCTGACGTATCAATCGGGCCAGCCCTTCACCGTCACGGTCGGCGCATTCGACGCCGTCACAGGGATATCGAATCGCCGTCCCAATCAAGTCAGCGAACCCAAAGAGAATCTTCCGGCTGGGTTCGCTTTCAACCCGGCGGCCTTCATCGCGCCGCCTGCGGGGCAGCTCGGTTCGGTCGGACGCAATACGCTGCGCGCCGACAATTACTTCAACGCCGATTTCGCCGCGCTCAGAAATTTCCGGTTTTCGCCGCTCGGCGAAGCCGGCGCGATCGAATTCCGCGCGGAATTCTTCAACCTTTTCAACAACCACAGTTTCACGCTGCCGGTGAGTTCGCTGAGCAACGCGGCTTTCGGCCGTTACGTCAGCAACTCGACCGCGCCTCGCGTGATTCAGTTCGTGGCTAAGATTAAGTTCTGATTGGGCACAGTACCGCGCGCGTAAGCAAGCGGCCGGCTGATCAGGTCGGTTGTTAAATGCGTGTACGGATCAGTACCGCGAGCGGTAGCGAGCGTGACTCAAAGTAAAGCGCGCTCGCTACCGCTCGCGGTACTGATCTAGCGAGTCCTCCCGTACACGCAATCGCAAAACCGATATAGACTCATCGCTTGCTCACGCGGACGGCGCTGTTGCCGACGTCCTTTACGCAATGACTGGAAAAAGAAATGGAATCGCTCTATTACGTCGCAACGTTTTTATGTCACCGCACCTGTCATCACTGCTACGAAGACCGCTTTCGGCCTTACTACGGCGCGGAGCGGGATCGCGTGGTCGGGGAGAGCGTCGCAAATCATGCGCGCATCATCGACAACTTCCCCGACCGGATGACCTACCTCGACCTCAATGATTGCGATCCCGACACGGGCCGGCCGCGAGAGAAGATCGGGCGGGTCATACTGGCGGGAGGCGAGATCCTGCTCGAGCCCGTGCGCGAGCGCGTGCTCTATTCCGCCCTTGACCTTCTACATCAAAAATACGGCGCCGAAGTCAAGCTCATCGTCCAGACTACGGGCGACCTTGTAACCGAAAAGATCGTGGAGGAACTGCTGGCGCATCACGTATGGCAAATTTCTGTTTCCGGCATCGATCACCATCACGACGGGCTGGAGACCAAAGAGGCGCAGGAAAAACTGGTCGGGAAGCTGACGCGGATCTTCGAGTCGCGCGGGATGGAGTTCAAACCGCTGGTCGCCGAAAGCGCCGGACAGGCGGAAGTCGAAGGCCGTTATTTCTCGTTCTTCGGCGCGACCGAAGAAGCATGGATCGGCCCCTTGTGGCCGCGCGGGCGCGCCCAACAAAACGAAATCTCGAAGGCGACGCTGCGCGACAATTTCTGCAACCGCTGGTCGGGCGCGCTAAATTTTTTGCAGTACCGATATCAAGGCTCGGAAGTCTCGGTCGAGCCGAACGGTAACGTTTACCCGTGCTGCATCAAGACAAAGGCGCCGATCGGCAATCTGCTCGATGAAAAACTGGAAGCGATCCTTGAGCGCCACGTCGGCAACCCTGTTTACGAAGCGCTCTCGATGGGGCATCCCGAACGGATGGGAATTACGCGCGGATGGACGGTGGAAAAGTTCATTGAAGCCTCAACCGTCAAACTGCCGTCGGGCAAGCTCTATCAAAATCTTTGCGTCGGCTGCGACAAATTCCACGAAGAAGTGTTGATCCCAATATCAAAGGGGAAATAGCCTGCACAGGCGACGCCGTCGCTTACTGCGCCCAACCGAACGAAACCGTCGAAGCGATTCGAAGCTGGGGAATTCAGGTGGTCGCGGGCAACGTCGAACTTCAGCTCTCGAACGACGCCGGAGACTGCGTCTGTAATTTTATCAAAGGTAGCGTATGTGACCGGCTAGGGGAGGCGCCTGGGATGACGGGGCGGACCCTGAATACGCCTTCTATGGATTGGGCGCCCTTGCGCTGCCTGGCATCGGTCACATTTAGAGCGGTTTGCAAATCAGTGTAGGGGCAGACCTATGTGTCTGCCCCGGTGGTTGCCTGTGCACTCAATTCGGGGCGGACACGCAGGTCCGCCCCTACCGTACACGCAATTGCAAACCGCTCTAGATCTTTTTTGAAAGCTGACTGTATTTCTTCTGCGCGGCCTGCAATGCGTTACTGAGTACGGGATTCCAGCCTTTATGCAGGTCCGGGAGATCCTCCGGCGCAATATACAGCCTGCCTCTGGTCTCGTATTCAATGTTGAATGGTTGCTCTTTAAACAGGGTGCAAATATAAAGAAGAATCTGGGCAGTATCGGGATAGCGCGATGGGGCGCGTTGAAAGAGCTGTTTAACCAGAATACTGCCAGCCTCGATGAAATTCGTCGCTTCGACAGCGGCCTCTTCATTCAACTCGCGCCTTAGAGCTTCCAGTGGGTTCTCGCCTTCCTCAATATGGCCGCCAGGTATATCGATTCCCCTGCTCTCGTGCTGAATCACCAAAAGCCGCTCCTGTTTGAAACAAAAGCAATGTACCGACGTTACAGGTATTCCGGGCGCCGCATTATCGCAATATTTAATTGTGCAAACGGCCGCCGGCCAGTCTACAGTACATTCATTTTCCACTTCGTGTTACTCCATTGTACTGGCCGCATAACGATGCGTAGGAACGGGCCGTCCAGGACGAAAGCTTTGCGTCTGGCGGAAATCGACCTGAGCCTCGCGGGCTTCCCCCGCCTTGAGAACCGCATCTCGCACAAGGGTCTCGAGGATGGCCGGGTCGGTTGCGACCCTGGCGTTGACGATCAGGTCCGCTTCACGAACCCGGCTGTGCGACGGAAGCGACAACTCAGGCTCGCTGTCGCGGCTCACCAGATTGGCCACGCCGAAAAATCCTTCCCACAGCCCGATGACCTTTAAATGCGCGGTCTCGTATTTTTCCGCGCCGAGCCGCTCGCGAAGGGAACGCACGATCTCGAGAAGCAAATCATCCAGTTCGAATTCTTTGGAAGCGGACATTGTTAAGCTGCTATTGAGCCACCCCAATTCGGCCTCGCCTTCGGCGTAAATGTCGTAATCGAGATCCAGAATCCGGCGGCCGAAGTTCCCTTCCTGCGCCAACAACTCTTCGAGCGCGTCGAATCCCTGCCCCGTCTTCGCTGAGATGCGTAAGATCGGGACGTCGCCGTTCACCTCTTTAACGAGCGCGGCCAGTTCGTCGGTTTCTTCCGGGGTTAGTTCATCGATTCGATTGAGCAGAATGGCGTCGGCCTCTTCGAGTTGTTTGCGAAAGATGTAGGCCGCTTTGGATGAAAAGCCGGCGTCCTCCTCGTTGCGAAGAATGCGCAGGCCGTGGCTGGGTTTTAAGATCACAGCATAGGGACCCGTTTGAAATCGGTCGGGATAAAGATGCTTGATCGGCTGCACGACGGTCGCGACCAGATCGGTGCAACTGCCGACAGGTTCGGCCAAAATCACATCAGGCGTTTCAGATTGCTCAAGACGGCCGATGGTCGAGAGCAGATCATCGAACTTACAACAGAAGCAGGCGCCGGGGACTTCTTCGACGTCGAAGCCTCGCTGCCGCAGTGTGTGGGTGTCGACCAGATCCATCGCCTGATCATTGGTCACAATCCCAACTCGAAGCCCTTTCTCAATATAACTGCTCGCCAAACGACCGAGGGTCGTCGTTTTGCCCGCCCCCAGAAAACCCCCGACCATCAAAAAACGCATTTTGCTCATTGAATCGCCCCTATGATGTTAGTGAAACGGTTGAAAAATGTAGTGTGATTTTTTTTGGTATGATGTGATACGCGCATACGTTTTACAAGGTTTCTATCGCGAGGTTCTAAAAATCGCATGTCTACATCAAACGACCCCATACTGCCCGCGATTCTCGGCGGAAAACCCATTCGCCCTGAAGGGCCGCCCGCGTGGCCGCCCGCGTGGGAAGAAGTCTCGCGGGCGGTCAAACAGAGTTTGGACGAGGGCGGTTGGGGACTTTACCACGGCCCCAACTCTCGCCTGCTGACGGAGCGACTCTCTTCCTATCACGACGTCGAATTTGTCGAGCTTTGTTGCAGCGGGACTTTCGCGATCGAACTGGCGCTGAGGGCGCTACAGATCGGGCCCGGCGACGAAGTCATCATGGCCGGCTATGATTTTATCGGGAATTTCAACGACGTCGTCGCCGTGGGCGCGCGCCCCGTCTTGATTGATCTTGATCCAGACAATTGGAATCTCAATCCGGAATTGATCCGCGAAGCGATCGGTCCGAGCGCCCGGGCCATCATCGTTTCGCATCTACACGGAGGAGTTGTTCCGATGAAGCGTGTCGTCGAGATAGCGCGTGAACACGGCCTCCGGGTGATCGAAGACGCCTGCCAGGCGCCGGGCGCCATGGTCGAAGGGCGAAAGGCCGGGACCTGGGGCGACGCTGGCGTGATCAGTTTCGGCGGCAGCAAACTTCTCAGCGCCGGACGGGGAGGCGCAATGTTGACCTCGTCCCCGGAAATCAGACAGCGCGCTCAGGTCTATTGCAACCGCGGAAATCATGCTTATCCTCTCTCAGAGTTACAGGCGACGGTTCTTCTTCCTCAACTGGAGAGGCTTGATCAACGGAATCGGGAGCGCTCGGTGAGCGTCTCGAAGTTGGCGGAGGGCTTGAAATCCGTCTCCGGCCTCCGTTTTTTAGATAATCGAGGGTCCTCAGTTTTCCCCGGTTATTACAAACTCGGATTTCAATACGACTCCGACGAGTTCGATGGACTCTCGCGCGATTCGTTCGTGCGAGCCGCCCGGGCCGAGGGGATTGAATTCAACGCCGGCTTCC
The DNA here is from genome assembly GCA_036565725.1 of Blastocatellia bacterium. Taxonomy (GTDB): domain Bacteria; phylum Acidobacteriota; class Blastocatellia; order RBC074; family RBC074; genus JAJVID01. Next base: position 995 of record DATCXQ010000504.1, on the reverse strand, counting down.
GCGCGTTTCATCTGTGCCGCTCATCACGCCGGTTTCGTAAGGCTGGCGGCCTGGCAGTCGCTACAATGGCCGACTCCAACATGCTGGCGCTTCATCACCCGGCGCTCCTGGAGGGCGCCGAGTCGATTGATCAAGTTACGCGCGGCGTACACAGAATCCGAGCCTGGGCGAACTCTATCAAGAAGGCCTGCGAAATAGGCGTCTAGAGAGCCTCAACGTGTTTGGTAAATGGCAAGCGCGTAGAACTCAGTTCTTCAGAGCTTGCTCAATCGCCTGTACGACTTTTTCGCTTTCCGGTTCATCTTTGCTTGAAAAACGGGCGACGACCTTTCCGGCGCGATCGATAAGAAACTTATTGAAATTCCATGAAACGGAGCCGCTGAATTCCGGGTTCGTCTGTTTGCTTGTCAGGAATTTGTACAGGGGGTGAATCTTGTCTCCCTTGACAGAAATTTTTGCGAACATCGGGAAGGTCACGTTGTATTTCGTCGTGCAAAACGTCTTGATCTCCTCGTCCGTCCCCGGTTCCTGCCAGAAGAAGTTATTGGCCGGGAAGCCCATTACGACCAGGCCCTGCTCCTTGTATTTCTTGTAGACGGACTCCAGGCCTCGATACTGCGGCGTATAGCCGCACTTGCTTGCGACATTGACCAGCATCAGGACTTTCCCGCTATAGCTGTCCAGCTTTACGTCATCGCCATCGATGCTTTTCATAGTGAAGTCAAGCACCGATTTTTCAGCCATCTTCTCACCATCTTTTAGAGGATCTCCTCCGTCCCACGTCAGCGCGATTGCGACGGTGGCAATAATCACAACTACAAGGGCCAGCAGCGCGATGTATTTCTTCATTCGTTTGCTCCGGAAATTAATTTTCTGAATGGTTGGTAGTGGGGCGCCGTAACGGGTCCATATTATATACGGAGTATTTCATCTCCCAGATTTATTCTGTTAACTATGTGTTGGGCGCGCCAAGATCTAGATTGAGGCGAAGAGTC
>DATCXQ010000475.1:0-3315 GCA_036565725.1 Blastocatellia bacterium | reverse complement strand
CGAGGCATGACCTTGTGGCGATGGGCCGCTACTACTGCGAATATCCGCGGAAGGAAGTCAACCGGCCCGAAGCGGTTCGTTCTTCTGAAAAGAAGCGTCAAGTACGAAACCTGAAACCGCAAGCTCCATCTACAGCGCGTCCTCGCGCTTAGATGGAGTAGTTGACTTTAGCTTAAGCGAGCGATGTAGCGCCGATCGTGGCGCTGATTCGGCGCGATTCAAAATTTCAACACATATGAGCTATAGCATCCGATCATGAAGGGGTCAACCAAAATGTTCAGCGATCTTTGCGCGCAGAAATCTGACTGATTCACGCAACTCTTCCATCCCGTTCTCGCCGTCCTCAATCGAAATCCAACTGTCGAATCCTTCTTTACGCAGGGTCGAGAAGATCGCGTCGTAATCGTTCAATCCTTTGCCGATCACGCCGTGCTTCAGGTTTTTCGCGTAGCCCGTCGAGCCGTCCTGATTCTTCAAATCTTCGATCGTACCGCTGATCAAATAGCGGTCCGACGCGTGCATCGTGACGACGCGGGTCTTGACGGCGGCCAACACTTCCAGCGGGTCTTCGCCGCAGATGATCGCGTTCGACGGGTCGAAATTCACCCCGAACCACGGCGAGTCAATTTGATTGATGACTTCGAGGAAGACGTCCAGTCGCTGCGCGAATTCGGGGTATTTCCAGTAGCCGTCCTTGTAATGATTCTCCATGTTCAAAACGACGCCGCGTTCCGCGGCATGGGGAATCACCTCTTTTATGCATTCGACCGTGTATCGCACGCCGTCTTCGCGCGACACGTCTTCGCGCCGCTGGCCCGACAACACGCGGCAATATCGCCCGCCGAGCCGCGCCGTCAGATCGATCCAGAATTTTTCTTTCTCGATCTCTTCCGCGCGCGCCGCCGCGCCGCGCTGCGTAAAATCGGGCGAGCAGCACATCATCGGAATTTCGAGTCCCTTCGCTTCCGCATGCCGCTTCACTTCCGCCACATACTCCGGTTCGAAGCTGGCGAAGAAGCCCGGATACATCTCGACGCCGTCCACGCCGAGCGTCGCGGCCAGGTCAATCCAGTCGAAAAGCGTCATCGCGCGCGTGACGCAGAGGTCGTCCATATAGCATTTCGGGAAAGCGCTTAGTCTGGGCATGTATATTCTTCCGATTTATTGCTTTGTTAAAGTTAAATTGGAGCAAGCAGGATTGTGGCGTCGGTTACTTGGCGCCCAAATCGGCTTTGTTGCTGCGATAAGGTTGATAATTGCGCCCCCAATCCACGCCGATCACCTCCATCGAGATTCGGTCGCCGTCCACTTGTACCAAAACGTAATGATAAGCGCCGTCGCCGGGCTCATAGGGCGGCTTGGCGATGCGGTCAAGCGTGACCTTCTGACTGTCGTTGTCCTTGATGTACTGGCGCGTGTCGGGGTCGCCGGAATAAGCATAGAGCGGCGCGCCGCCGCCTCCCGTGATGACATGATCGAGCCGGTGTTTGCCGGTCTCGTCTTCATAGCGCTCGACCCAATGCTCGAAGAAATGTTCGTGGCCCGCGAAGAAGATTCTGACGTGATGTTTGCGGAAGAGCGGCATGTATCTCTGCCGAATTATCGCGGTCGCCGTCTCGACCTTCGCCCCGCCGTGCGGGCCTGAAGAGAAGGCCGGATGATGACTGTAAACGATCACGTGGCGGTAGCGGGCGCGGTCAAGCCCTTCGAGCTGCGCTTTGATCCACTCGAACTGCTTCTCGTCGCCCGAGATGTTCGAATCGAACGCAATGAAGAACGCGTTGCCGTAGCCGAACGAGAAGACCGGGTAGCCCGTCAACCTCCGCGGCGACCCTTCGGGCGGGATCAACTCGGCGTTGGCCGAAAAGAAGTTTTTCAACCCCGGCTGCCGTCGAGCGTCGTCGTGCGTCGCGGCGCTCGACACGTCGTGATTGCCCGGCGCGAGGAAATAGTGTACGCCGCCTTCCTGCGTCAAGCGGTTGATCAAATCGACATAGCTCGCGTTCCATTGCCGCCCGATCGCGCCGTTGGCCACTCCGTCTCCGGTTTGAATCGCGAAGCGAACCGGGAAGGGCGTCTTTTCGAGTTTTTTGATCGCGGCGACCGCGGAGTTGACGACCAGCGAGTGTTCGTATTGAAGCTCGAAGCCGTCGCGCCGCCCGCGCGTGTCGCCGTAGACGATGAAGGAGAAACGATTGACGCCAGCAGAATCTTTTTCGGCCGGCAGCGGGGCGCGCGGCGCTTTGATCGCGCGAACCGGCTCGTTGATCGCTTCCGGCGGCAGCGCCGTTTGCTGTTGGACGGCCGGTTGCTGCGGTTGTGGTTGTTGCGCGGATTGCGCTTGCGGATTTCGCCCGGACGCAAGCGCGAATATACAGAGCAGCGCGGGGGCAGACGCTAGAAACAGTCTGAACATATTCTTTGCCTTTTGGTTATTTTGGACGATGGATTTGCGAGACCGCCCGTGCGGTCTTTCTTGGGTTATCGCGGTTATTTCAAAGCTTCATCGTGTTTATCGTCACAAAGCCGGGTGATTATAAGAGAACCATTTCTCGTTGTAGTGTTAATTTCTTGTTCAAACTTCCGGCGCCGATCACTCCGTCTCCTCGCTTGGATTAGGTCGGTTGCAAGACGGTCTTCACATAATTTCCATTGCTCATCCCGTCGAAACAATCCCGCCAATCTTCCAACCCCGCCACGCGGCTGATGATCGGGTTCAGATTGATTTGCCCCGAAGCCAGCATCGAAACGACCATCTCCCAATTCTGGAAAGTGTGGCTGAAACTGCCCTGGAGCGTGACGGCTTTCTGCACCAGCGGGTCGAGCGAGAAGCCAAGCGGCTGCGGTCCCCATCCGACCTTAGTGATCTGACCGCCTGGACGCACGATGTCGAGCGCGGTCTTCAAAGCGGCCGAAGCCCCGGCCGCGTCGATTACCAGATGCGCCCCGAGTCCGTCGCCGACGCCGTGGACGAAATCCTTCAGGTCGACATCTTGCAGATTGATCGCGTGGGCGCCGCCGAGTTCTTTGGCTGCCTCCAGCCGCGACGCGTCCTGCGCCATCCCGGCTACGATCAACGTTCCCGCGCCGGCCAGCCTGGCCATCTCCGCGCACAGCAGTCCGATCGGCCCTGGCCCCAGCACGACTACCGTGTCGCCGGGTTTGACCTTGCTTTTCTCGATCACCGCGTTGTATCCCACGCAGCATGGCTCGGTCAGCGCGGCCTTTTCGAAAGGCAGATTGTCGGGAATGTGATGCAGGCACCGCTCGGCGACTTTCACGAATCCCGCCATCGCCCCGTTGATGCCGTAGCCG
>DATCXQ010000468.1:0-17697 GCA_036565725.1 Blastocatellia bacterium | reverse complement strand
TTTCGATGGCCGCATCTTGAGCAATCCTGTGACGTGTACGATGGATTCACCTTGATCACTGTTCTCCCAGCTTCTTCCGCTTTGAAGATCACGATCATTATGAACTGTCCCCATCCAGCGTCACTGATGCTCTTGGCAAGGCAATGGTTCCTGACCATTCCCTGAATGTTCAAATCTTCGACTTTGATGCTCTGGTACCGATTGACCGGTTTGCCCGCCTCTTTGAAATGAAAATCGCGTCGCTGCCTTGTTCTATCGCAGATTCAGCCAGGGTTCGCGGCGGATGCTTAAGGTAACGTAGTGGGCGCCCGCGCCAGGCGGACATGGGCCAGAGCTTGTATTGGCGCACGATCAAGACGCGTATTATACTTTAGTTCAAATGGCAAAACAACAGTTACAAAGGCTGCATCATTGTGTATTTTCGCTGCATTTCCATTTAGTTATAGTGACGAAATATCGCCGCAAAGCGATCACGAAAGAGATGCTCGAACGGCTGCTTGTGATCTTTAGGGAGACGCTTGAGAAATGGAGTTGTGAACTGATCGAGTTCAACGGTGAAGCTGATCATGTCCACCTGCTGATTCGGACGAACCCGTCGGTACAACTGAGCAAGTTGATCAACAACCTGAAAACAGTGTCTTCCAGACTAATCCGCAGGGATTTCGGAGAATATTTGAGTCGGATCTACCGAAAACCGGTATTCTGGCATCGCTCGTACTGCCTGATCTCCAGTGGAGGAGCGACTACCGAGAAATTGCGGAAGTACATCGAAGAGCCGGGTAGCGAGTAGCGCCTCTCATCTCCATCCAGGCCTGACGGCTGTGGGTGGAGTATTCCCGGCGCGGGAGGATAAGTGGCGCCGCAGGCTGAGGCCCAAAAAGCTCAAGAAATTTCGTTTGGCTTTTGCGCTTCACCCAAATCGAAGATGTATAATTGTCGCTCCCTCCTCGACCAGATCGACTGCCAGTAAAACTTAGATTTTATTTGGGGCAGAATTGTCATGTTGAACCTATCCACTTTTCGAATTACTCCACCGGCGCTGACTCTCGCGTTGTTGAGTGTCCTTGCTATCTATAAGGCTGACGCGCAGGACCCGCCGCGACCGCCGGAGCCTAAGCAGACTCCACAACAGGAAGACGCCAGGGATAAGAAAGGCGAAAGGAGTCAGGGCGCGCAGGCTGACGTACAGACAGTTGATAAAGATGGGGTAATCAAAGTCAACACGGACATGGTGCTGCTCGACGTGACGGTGATCGATCAGAACAACACCCCGGTCATGAATCTCAAGAAAGAGGATTTCAGCGTTCACGAAGACAAGGTCAAACAGACGGTTGAGAGTGTCAGCCGCGAAGAAGTGCCCGTCAGCTTCGGGCTGGTGGTTGACACGTCAGGCAGTATGAAGCCGAAGCTTCAGACAGTGTCGGACGCCGCTGTGTCGCTGGTCAAGCAGATGCGGATTGACGATGAGGCCTTCGTCGCTTCGTTCAAAGCCGAGCCGGAGCTGGTGCAGGATTTCACCTCAGACAGGCGTGAGCTCGAACACGCCATCGGCGATCTCTACACGAGTGGCGGAACCGCGCTGCTCGACGCGATTATCGCCACCGCCGATTACGCGCATGAGAAAGGCAAGCGCCGCCGCAAAGCCCTGGTCATCTTCTCGGACGGACTGGAGAGGAACAGTTCGGTCAAAGAGAAGGAAGTGATGGAGGCCATCAAGGAGAACGAGGTCCAGGTCCATCTGGTCGGCTTCATTGACGAAGAGATGGAAGATAAGAGACCCTCCGGAAAATCGCCCGCGAAGAAGGCCAAGGATCTGCTATCAGTGATCGCCGACGATTCGGGCGGGCGCGCATATTTCCCGAAAGACGTAGGCGAGATTCCGGCCATCGCCGCTCAAATCGCCGAAGACCTGCGCACGCAATATGTCGTCAGCTATTACCCGACCAACGACAACCGCGACGGCGCGTTCCGCAATGTCCAGGTGAGCGTCAATTCTCAGGGTACCCGCAAATTGATCGCTCGCACGCGGCGCGGTTATTACGCGCGCAACGAGAAAGGGCGGTCGCCCGCCACAACGCAGAAGAAGTCCCGCGGCAATTGACCATACGGGCGGCCACGGGACCCGGATGACGGGCGGCTAACCACTGCCGAGGAGGTCATCGCATATCCACCCAAGCTATTAACCGCAAACCTGCATTCAGTCGCGATAGTCATCTCTCACTGCGCCTTTTTTGCCTCGCATCCCCGCCCGCAGGAAAAAGCCGACCTTGCAAAACTCTCCGCTTGCGTTACCAACTCATCGGCTTGCGCGCCTTGACGCTAGGCGTCTTTCTGTTGTGGAGTCTGCTTAGGCTCCGGGGGGCGTGGCAGGTCCTGCGCGTCCGCGTTGTAGATAGCAAGGACACTCAACAACGCGAGTGTCAGCGCCAGTGAAATAATTCGAAAGGTGGTTCGGTTCAACATAACAATTCACCTCCCGACCAAATCTTGGTCTAATTGGTTGTCAATGTATTTCTCATTGTTTCCGTTTCAGTTCAGGACGATCGGTTCCGCCCGCGTCGATATTCGCCTGCGTCTCCGCCGCCGCGCGATAGCCTTCGCGGGAGCGAACGATCATTCCCTGTTTCTCAATGCGAACCTTCACGCGCCGATACGCGCCGTCCTTCTTCGAGTTGGCAGGATAATAACTGAGCGAATACTGGTGGCGCAGTTCTTCGGCGATCATCGAGAAAGCCTGTGAGACGCTGTAAAGCGTATCGCCGTCATAGAGTCGCCCGCCGCTGCGGTCGGCCAGTTCTTGCAGGTAACGCGCCGCCCGGCGGTATTCGTCGCTCGTTCCGCCGCCGGATGAAGGCGCGCGACCAGGCCATTGCGAGAAGCGCCATTGCGGAGATTGCCACTTTGTGGAGAGTTGCCCCGCTAACGGACTGAAAGGCCAGCGGCGACGGCCTGGCGGGGGAGAGGGATTCGGCCACGGCCATGAGTTGGTAGTGGGTCCGTAACTGCCGCCCTGCTGATCTCTTTCAGTGTCGTATTTGATCGGATAAACGATAGCGCCCGATTCCTCCACCTTATCGAGGGTGTTCCGGTAATTGGCGCGGCGGCTTGCGGTGTCGACTCCGTCGGTGAAAAGCACGATGGCTTTGCGGCCTTGAATCGTCTCCAGGCGGTCGACCAGCTTGTCTACGGCTTCGTAAAGTTTCGTGCTGCCGTTGATGCGGGTCTCCTCGATCGCCCTCCGCAGTTCGTCGTAATCGTTGGTGAAGTCGCAATGAAAGCGAACCTTGCTGTCGAACGAGACGACCATCACCTGATCGTCGCGCCTCAACTGTTTGATAAAAGCGAAGGCGGCGTCCTGGATGTCGTCGAACTTGAACAGCGTGCTATTCGACGTGTCGAGCACGAGCGCTACGTGGAACGGCGTCTCGACCGAATTGAAGCTTTCAATATCCTGCTCCACCCCGTCTTCGTAGATCCGGAAATCGCGCTTTTTCAGAAACGGAACGAATTTGCCGTCTCGGTCCATGACGCTGACCGGAATCGTGACGAGCGACGTGTCCATCTTGATCGTTCCATTTTCGTCAACGGTTACCGGCGTGCTATCGGCCAGGGGCCTGTTGGAACTCTTCTCCTTTTCGGAATCTTTAGGGAACTGCCCTTCGTTTTGCGACGACGGCGGCGGTAGTCCCTTTCGCCCGGATTGCGCGGAGCTTGACGAATTCAACGCCCAGACAAAGCCTGCAACTAATAGAAGCGCGACAAAGCAACGAGCAAACAGATTGCTTTTCATAATACCTCCTCGAAAATTTTTGCCCGTTTGTAAAATGCTCTGACGGAAAGGGGAGAACCCGCAGGGCCGGAATCATCGGTGCAATCAAGGCGTTAATCTCTTATTCAATCGCTCTCTCATTTCTGGCGCCGGGACGTGTCCTTCAAGCTCGTCTTGCGAACGCCGTGCCTCTCCCATCCTGATCAATAAACCAGGGGGAATCGGCTAAGCCTTGGGCGCATAGTAACCCTGGCGCGCGCGGACGCGCAGGTCCGACCTCTTCGGAACTCGCACGGTGATTCGCCGGAAGGCGCCGTCCGCCCGCTCATCCGGCGCGTAGTAGCCGAGCAGGTACTGCTAAAAGGTCGCAAAGCCATCGTCGCGCTCACCGACGGCGTGGACACCTGGAGCCGCCAGGCGACATACGAGAATACGCTCGAACTGATCGCCACCGCCGGCGTTAGCGTCTACGCGATCCAATACGACACGCGCAACTCCGGCGGCTCGCCGACATCCCCGCTAGATCTTCCACGGCTACCTGGCGCACCGCTTCTCGCGCTTCATTCAGGGGAATACTCAACCGCGAAGTCAGCCCGCGCGCGACCGCTATTTAATTGCCTCTGAATATCTGCGCGCCGTCGCCGCGCGACCCGGGGCGCTCTATCTCCGCGCCGAGAGCATTGAAAGCTCCTCCTTCGCCTTCGCCCTCATCGCGAACGAGCTGCGAAACCAGTACACGCTGGCCTACTATCCGACCAACGATAAACGCGACGGCGGTTTCCGGACGATAGCGGTGAGTATCAGGAGCGGCGATTACTCAGTTCGCGCGCGCCAGGGCTATCGAGTTCCTAAAGACGAACAGGTTGAAGAAAAAGACCAGGAAAGAAAGTCTGAAAATTGAACAACGTCATGACCGCGTGTCATTGCGTGGGCGCGGTGTAGCTCGTTCGACTCGAGCGGATTTTTACGTCAGGGCGTGAGGTCTTGACGCGGAGTTCGTGGCGTTTGCCGTCGCGGTTTTCGGGGTAATAGGCCAGGGCGTAACTCGCCCGAATCTCTTCCGCCAGGGCCTTGAAAATTGGCGTGAAGTCGCGGGCGTTGGCCGGGAAGTCCTGCCCGCCCGTCGCCTGGACAATGCGCGAGGCGTCGAGCGGAGTGATCACGCGGCCAGACGAATCGGTGGTCGAGAAAGAGAAGGACGGCAGCGTCACCGAGTAGATGGTCACTCCGGCGTCGTTGGCCCTTCGGATCACTTCCCGCCGGTCGATAATGCTCGCCGAATCGAAGCCGTCTGTGATGACGACGACGACGCGCCGAACCGGTCGCCCGTTGCGCGTTCGGGGCGCGCTCCGATTGAGCATAGTGACTGCGCGATCGAGCGCGTCATAGACGCGCGTCGAGCCCTCGAACCTGTTCATCTTTTCAAAGGCCCGCACGATCTTTTCCTGACTGGGCGTGAAGTCCTGCGTGATTTTTATTGTTTGGTTGAATGACAGAGCGGCGAATACGGAATCGCCCTTCATCAGTTCGGTGAATTTCATTGCGGCCTGTCGCAGCGTGCTCATCTCATCGGGCCTTAGACTGCCCGAAATGTCGAGTGCGAAGACCACGGCGAGTGGGCGCGAGAGCGAGGCCTCGTCGTTCATTGCGAAGAAATTTATCTTCCTCTCCTGTCCGTCTTCGAAAACCTGAATCTCTTCGGGGCGCAGGTCGCGGATGTAGGCGCCCGACTTGTCTGTGGCCGTCACGTCAATCACCACCAGGTCGGTGTCCAAGCGGATAGTCAATCCCGAAGGCCGCCCCTGCGCGTCGGGTTGTTGCGCGTAAGCAGCGAACGCGGCGATGGTCGCCAGGCCAAGACAGAAAGCGGCGCCTCCTCTGCGGAGATTCATAAGTTTGCAAAAAGTCCGTGATTCCTTCGCCTGTCGGCTTTGTCCCTGGCCCATAGTACCCTCGCCGGCGCCGGACGCGTATGTCCTTGCGGTTGGCAATCCGCGCCTCGATATTGCGGAATTTACCGTCGGCAGCCATGTTCGCCGGTTCGTACGCCACCAGGTATTGTTGGCGCAATTCCCTTCCGAGTTGCTCGAAGGCCTGATCCAGTCCCTCCACATCTCTGGGGACGAAGGCGCGCCCGCCGGTCGGCTCACAAAGCTTCTCCAGGGCCTCCCTGTCAACCCCATCTACGTCCGGGGCCGATCCCTATGGAACCAGACCCCGGCAAGCTCTCGACATTGTCCCCCCCCTCATTAGACCGGCAAATTTATGTTTGCGGAGCCGCGATTATAGTGCTCGGGCGGATCATCAGTAAAATATACGCTACCGGTGACCAGGTGTATAATTGCTCGTCTCCCTTTGTCAATGAATTGAAGCTTTCATCTGAAGCTGAATCCAGAAAGGGGATTTTTTCATGCGCCATCGAGAACAGGTCCGTGTAATTATCGTTCTCGCTCCAGTGAGCGCGTGTCTTGCGCTCACAATTGGCTTGGCGACTGCGCAGAACCCGCCACAACTTCCATCTGCCAGGCCGGTCAATCAGCAAAAGGTCGACCAACAGAAGAAGACTCCGCAGCGTCAGGAAGCGCGAGCGGAACGGCAGTCGCAGGACACTGGCGGCGAATCAATCAAGATACCTACCGAGATGGTCCAACTCGACGTGAAGGTGACAGATCAGACCGGACGCTCGATACCCGGCCTGACGAAAGACGACTTTGTAGTTTACGAGGACAAGGTTAGTCAGAGCATCGAGTCGGTCAACAGCGAGGAGGCGCCTGTGAGCCTGGGCCTGGTGATAGACACCTCCGGCAGTATGCGTCCCAAAATCGTTACGGTGTCGGACGCGGCGCGTGGCTTGATCAGGCAGATGCGGCCCGACGACGAGGCGTTCCTCGCCCAATTCAAGACCGAGACCGAGCTTGTTCAGGAGTTCACCTCCATCCGGCGCGAGTTGGAGGACGCGCTCGGACATTTATCCGTCAACGGTGGGACGGCGCTGCTCGATGCGATTATCGCTACCGCCGACTATGCGCACGAGAAGGGCAAGCGGCGGCGCAAGGCGCTCGTCGTGATTACTGACGGGGTGGAGCAAAACAGCTCGGTGAAAGAGAAAGAGGTTATAGAGGTGATGAAGGGAGACGAGGTCCAGCTTTACCTGGTCGGCTTCGTAGACGAGGATGAGTCGTTCAGTCTGTTCGGCACGCGAGCCAAGAAGGCAAAAGACCTCTTAATCCGACTAGCTGAAGATTCCGGCGGGCAGACCTTCTTCCCCACGGACGTGAGGGAAACGCCAGCCATCGCTGCGCAGATCGCCAAAGACCTGCGCGCGCAGTATGTAATCAGCTATTATCCTAGCAACGACAAGCACGATGGTTCCTTTCATTCGGTGCGCGTGGTGGTCAATCACGGAGACAATCGCAAGCTGATCGCGCGAACGCGGCAGGGATACTACGCGCGCAATTAGGTTGCTATTGGCGCGCGCCAGTCGCGCGTGGCGGAACAGCCATGTAACCTTTCTTGGTCCTGATCCTCAGGTCTTTATGGTTAGGGAGCTTCACCTCGACCTCGCGGAATTTGCCGTCGTAATTGCCGTTGGTCGGCTCGTAAGCGATCAGATATTGGCTGCGCAACTCGCGCGCGATTCCCGCTAACCTCTCCTTCAGTTCGTTCATATCCGCTGTGAAGAATGCGCGCCCCCCGGTCTCTTCGGCCAACCGCTTGAGATCCTTATTTTCCTTGCGACCGCCCAGTCCCGCCTGCACGCCGAAGATTCCGCCGGATTCCGTGCTGATTACGTAGACGGGAGTTTCGGAACGCTGGGCGATGTCAATCACCTCTTTCAACTCCCGTTCGCTTTCGGTGTCCGCGCCGTCGGTGATAACTACCATCGCGCGCCGGCGGCCGAGAGAGGTTGAAGCCATCATCTTCTCTTCGCAAATGCCGTAGATCGCGTCATACATCCTGGTCCCGCCCTGCGCCTTGACCTTGTCTATCGCTTTAGTCAGCAAGTCCAGGCGGTCTGTAAAATCCTGATGAAGCTCGACCTGCGAATCGAAGGTGGCGAACAACGCGCGATCCTGACGCGATCCAAGCATTGTTTCGAGAAATGAATAGGACGCGTCCTTCTCGAAATTCAGCTTCGGCTTGACGCTGTTCGAGGTATCCATCAGCACCGCAAGATCGAGCGGCACATTGCTTTGAGGCAGAAACGAAACGATGGTCTGCGGAGTTTTATCCTCGGCGATCTCGAAGTCAGCCTTCTTCAGATCGACGACGAAACGGTTACTCTTATCTGTTACGGTGACCGGCAGCCGCACGTTGACGGTGACCTGTTTGATCTGGCCCGGATCGGTGTTGTCCTGTTTGGCGCCGCCGGGTTTATCTTTGTCGCCCTGTTTCTGTTGAGGTCCGGGTTGCTGTGCGCTTTGCGCTTGTTGCGCGCTTACACAAACTAACCCGCAGCAAACTACAAAAGCGGCGAATGCGCAGATGTTCAACCGATGAGGCGTTTTCATGTCTACTACTTCCTCCGACTCAGCGAATTTACAGTCTAATTGTAACGTAGGGAACCGATACAACCCACATTATCCATCGATGAGGCGGATGACATTGTCAAGCGAAGAATCGGGGCGCCACTCTCTCCCGCTCTTTAATCCTTAGGCGCGTAGTAACCGGTTCGCGCGCGCGTTGTGTAACCGGGCTTTTTGATTCGCACGCTGAGTTTGCGGAAAGAGCCGTCGCGTTTTTCGTTGGTCGAGTAGAAGCCGAGGACGTACTGTGTGCGCAATTGTTCTGCGAGGTTGTCAAATGCCTGGTCGAGTTCTTTCAGCGAAAGGTCGTCAGTCTCTTCGCCATATCGTGAACCATTTTTGCCGAGTGGAAGTTTCGGTTTGAGAACTTCGCCGCCAGTCTCTCCGGTCAGCGTTTCGAGCGCGCGTTCGGCGGCCAGGTCGCGCAGGTTCTGCGAAGGCCACGGGTTGCCCGTAAAGATGGCGAAGATGACGGCGTCGGATTCCTGCGCCTGCGCCAGAGCTTCGAGCAAACTCTTGTTGCTGGTCGTATCGCCGCCGTCTGAAACGATGACGATCACGCGGCGGCCCTGGGCATTCTTAACATAATCCGCCGACAGGTAGATGCCGTCGTAAAGCGATGTCGCGCCCTGCGAACTGAGCTGGAGCATGGCGTCGATGAGCAGCTGGACCTTATTGGTGAACTCCTGCAAAACGACGACGATGGTCGAGACCGAAAAGACGGCGGCGCGGTCCTGCGGGCGGATCACGCGCCCGAAGAAACGCGAGGCGGCGCGGCGCTCGAATTTGAGCGCATGTGTGACGCTCAAGGAAGTGTCGAAAAGCATGACCATCTTGAGCGGCTGGTCTGCGTTGCGGGAGAAGTTAGCGATCTCCTGCGCCGCGCCGTCTTCGAGGATTTCGAAATCCTCCGGCTTCAACTCAAGTGAGGCGTTGGACGGTCTTTCGCCGACGTTCACGACAACGTTGACCAGGTCGCTGTTGATGCGAATTGTGTCCTCGCCCTCTTTTCCGCCCTTCCCTTTTTGTTGCGGATGATTTTCGGGCACACGGATTTTCGGCGTAGGGCCGGAAGGTTTCGGTTTGTCAGGTGTCTGCTTCTTCGATTCGGGCTGCTGGCCGCGCCCGCTTTGACTAAAGATCGTTCGGAGCGGCGTGAATACAATAGTCACAACGGCAAGAAGAAGCGCTATTGGAAAAAAGGCTCTGCGGGACCTCTTCGTCTCTATGTCAGCAGCAGTGAACCCACTCTTCATTTCTACGCTCCTCAAATCTCCGCTTTGCGCCTCAAACCGTTTGCGCTTGCGTGGCCCGATCGCCCTTGCCGATTTGCGCCAGCTAATTCTTGAATGCCTTCAACCTGCGCTCAATCTGAAAAACGATAGGGGTCGGCTTTTCGTTTCAACTCCCTTTCAAATTTGGCCCGCAAAAAGAACGCGTAGATGCGGGCGATTTTGCAGGGCCTCGCGCAAAACTTTCAGTAAAGTAGGTTCAAGCTCGGATCCCCTATGCGCAGCAAACCCTCCTAGAGCGGTGTCCCGACATCAGGTTCGAAATGGGGAATTCTCCTACCGTAAATCCATCTCCGCCTGATGCGCCTGCCAGATCACTTTCAGATTGAGCTGACGAGCCGCGCTCGCCGCCACGCGACCAAGGATCCCGGCGTAAGTGGGAAACGAGAGTGGAACCTGAGCCAGATCATCCACCCGCATCCCGGCGGCAATGGCTATCGACGCCACCTGGGTGATCTCTACCGCGCGCTCGCCGACAACGTGGCAGCCCAGGATTTTGTAGGTCGCGCGGTCGGCGATCAGCTTGCAGAAGCCGGTCGTCCGCCCGTCGATTATCGTGCGCGTGGTCGAGTCGAAGCGTACTACTGCCGCGACCACGTCGTGGGTTTCACGCGCCTTCGCTTCGGTCAGCCCCACCTGCGCATACTCCGGGTCGGTGAAGCTGCCGATCGGGGTCGCCTGGTCTCCAAGCCTCATCATCGAGCCTCGCACGGCGTTGGTGGCCGCCACAAAACCGTCCTGTATCGCCTGTGGGACCAGCATCAAACGACCGGTGATGTCCCCGGCGGCGAAGATATGTGGCGCAGAAGTTCGTAGGTAAGCGTCAACCCGCACGAAGCCTCGGTGATCGGTCTCGACGCCTGCCGTCGCGAGGCTCAGCCCGGCGGAGTTGGCTAACCATCCCACCGCCACGACCGCGAGCGCTGCCTCCGCGCTGTCCCGTGCGCCATCCTTCGAGAAGATCATACGCACGCCGCTCGGCGTCTTCTCGAAAGACTCAATCTCGCCGAAGTCCTCGCGCACCATTATTCCTGATCCGCGAAAGGCGTTCGCGACCGCAGCCGATACATCTTCGTCCTCGGCAGGCAGAATGCGCGGGCCTGCCTGGAAGAGTTGGATTCGCGAACCGAAGGCATTGAAGATCGAGGCGACCTGCGCTCCGGTCGCGCCACCGCCAATGACCAACATCGACGGCGGGACAGAGGTCAGACTCCATGCGTCGCTGTGTGTGGCGGTCAACTCGAAGCCGGGGGCTGAGAGTCGCCGGCTCGCGCCGCCCGTGCAAATGATGATCTTTTCAGCCTGGAGCCGCAGCCCGCTCTCGGCCTCGATAGTGTGCGGATCGACAAAGCGCGCGGAGCCGGTTTGCTCGTAGACGGTCACTCCCAGGGAATCAATCTGCCCACGTAAGGCCGAATGCTTGCGCACATCGTTGACGACCTCACGCACGCGCGCGAGCAGCCGGATATAGTCCAGCGATGGTTCGCTCACATCGATGCCGTACAGACTGAGCTGGCGGGCTTCTCGAATCAGCCGGGCGGCATGGGCCAGTGTCCGCACAGGAACCGGACCGTCATTGGCGGCCATGCCTCCAAACTCGTCACGGGTTATGAGCGCTGTCCTGGCGCC
The DNA here is from genome assembly GCA_036565725.1 of Blastocatellia bacterium. GTDB lineage: Bacteria > Acidobacteriota > Blastocatellia > RBC074 > RBC074 > JAJVID01. The sequence continues at coordinate 6,481 of DATCXQ010000468.1, read as the reverse complement.
CAGGTCTGCGGCGCGGAGCGCGGCGAGCACTCCTGCCGGTCCGGCGCCAATAACGATGACGTCTAACATTTACGACCTCCTTACTATGTTTGGAGGTCGGCGAGCCAGCGCAAGGCTCGCAGTCCTGGCATGAAGCAATACTCGCCGCCCCGCGTGACGACAAATCGCGGGATGCCCTGGAGGCGTTTGCGAACCGGCCGCCGTGGAACTGTAAAGTTGCCGCCCTCGCCGTTCGACCCAGCGACGGGATCCTTATCTTCGCCCGCCCCAAAGAAAACGCCATCATTTATCCATTGAGACTGGACGAACTCGAACTGCCGCCCCAGGTGCGCTCCGACAAACGCGAACATCAACCCGCGATCTACGCCGTCGTCCTCCAGGACTCCTTCCAGGAGCGGCGGGCCATATGCGGTTCCGCGCCGAATCATTCGGTGTAATCTGACTACGCCGGCCACGGACGCGTCGCGCGGGTTTGCCCGCCGGATGTGCGAGCCGCCAGGGGTCTTGAATCCCGCCGGGTCATCTTCTTCATAGAGGAAATCGTTGTTGCGTCGCGGGTCGGCGCCCAGTTCTGGATCGTCGTGGAACGGGCAGAGCGCAAGGGGCGCGCCGCTCCGCCAGCGCCCCATCATCTTTGCCGCCAGTAGTTCTTCATCCTCAGGGTCGGTAGAGTTTGCCTTCAGGTACCGGCGGAACTCAGCCACACGTTGGCGCAGTTTGCGGAAGACGACGTAAGTTCCATTGCGGCCCAGGATTTCGGGACGGGTCATCTGAATGCCGCCCAACTCGTCACGATAGCCCAGAACGAATTCGCCCGCCTTAAGGGGGTGTTCCTTGGGATTGGTCCCATGAATTCCGCTCCCTTCGATCGCCGGATGGCTGATGCCGTCCCTGAATCCGAAGGGCTCCGTTTCGGTGGGCAGCACATGACAATCCTGACGCCAAATTGCAGTTATCCCTGGCAGTTCTTTGTATGCCTTGCGGGGCCGATCAAGCGCCGCTTCAAGCCGCTGGGCGTCTGGCGCCACTGCGACAAGCACAACGTGGACATCCGGCGTCCCGAGCGGCTGTTCCCAGTTTTCGGGGCTGCTCTCGCCGGTGTCGCCTAGAGCTTTTGCGCGCCCGGCCATCCCCTGCTGGAATTCCCAGGCGAAGCTGTCAAGCGAATCCTGCGGCACGCCGAGAGCCTTAAGTCCCTGGTAGCTAAGCGCGACGCTCACCCAGGTATCGGCTAAAGGGCTGGCCGGATTAGCGGCCGAAGTCACGACTGCGCTCAACCGCCGCATCAACTCTCGTCCCGCATTGCGGTCGTCAACGCGGAGCGCAATGTAAGTCGCCGCGTACGGAGTCGGCCGCGGGCGCAGAACTCCGCTCTGGATGTCATCAAGCTCGAGTATGACGTTCGGTTCACCGGTCATGGATCCTCTCTTTTCCAGGCGGCCTCACCTTGCTGTAGCAATATTCTTCCAGAAGTTTTCCAGGCTCTCATCGCTCCCGAACAATGTGTTGAAGACTGTGGAATCCGCGAACAGCACATCGCCCGCTCGGTCGCCGCTCGGCGGCATCCAGAGGAATGTGTTGAACTCCTGGTTCCCGGCTTCCACGAATGGGTGCGGTGGCCTGGACAGGTCAATCGGTTGCCTCGCCAGCACACGGACGGACTTCGTGTCGTCGGTGGTCACCGCGTAGTGCGGCAGGTGCATGTGGAAGTTGAAGTTCGTGACCCCCTTGAGCCACCCTTTGCTATCGAGGTCACGGACAATGGACAGGGGGGCTGGCTTATTCGTCCCGGAAGTCCTCGCGGGGCGCAGGCCATAGCGATTCTCGACGGGCACGCCGAGCCCGGCCATCAGAGATCGCAGGTACAGGCCGAAGCGCTGCTGGCGAGGAACCAATGCGTCTCCGTGGTGGTAGTACTCGATGTTCCGCTCCTCCAGGTCCTCAGACGCTCCGACATCGTGGTGAGGGCCCAGGACCAGGCACGTTCCCTCGCGCTTGAGAAACTGGCGAACGGCCTCGATCTCCTCCGGCGCAGCGACCTGACCAGTCACCGCGTGGTCCAGCCCGAATACCAGAAGGGTGTCGGCATCCGCCAGCGCCCGCTCATCGAGCGGCAGCTTGAATCCGGCTTGGTCAATCCGTTGAAACACGGGGACGACGTGCCCGGTGAGCTCGCCGACGAAGTCCTGAAAAGGCGTCCACGCACGGAAGAACAGCTCCAAGCCGCCGGCAATCCCCTGTTGGAACTGCAGCGGATCCGACCACTGGGGCGCCTCCCATCTCGGCCACTCGACCCGCCTAACCTCGTTCATCGTCGAGAACCGGTTGTCCAGGTCGTCGGGATGACGATTGGCCTCCGCCGGAAAGCTCCAGCAAATGTAGATGCTCACCCGTCGCCGTCCAGGCGTGTAAGGCCGAGGGACATGGTTCTGGTTGTACGTCCTCGCAGTTTTTGTTTCGCTCATTTATTCATCCTTTCTTCCTTCTTTTGCGCCGCCCCAAGCCTTGTTAGGAGAGCAAATCTTATTGCATCTGATCGAGCATCTCAGACAAGGCGTTCTTGATCCTCAAGGCCTTCTTGATCTCGTCGGCGGTGACATACGGATACTCCCCGTATTCGATAAAGCTCGGACACTGGTGGTCCCGGACGAACTTGATGAACGCTTCAGGGTTCGTTTTCCAGTCTGTCGGAAACCCTTCGAGGTTCTCGAAAACCGTGTTGATGCCGGTCTTCGTGAAGAGAGCTATCGCGTCCTCAGTATATTTGTCGAAATCGGTGTCGAAGATTCCCTGGTACATGAACCGCGTGTCGTTGTCGAAGAGCACCCAGCGCAGGTAGTGGAGCTTGAGTGGCGCAAGCACATGGGGGTTAACCTCCAACGCTTCCGCCAATCTGTACCCGTAACTGCGGATCGTCTCTGCTCTCCCCGGTTTGACGTTCGCGATGATAGTGAATCCATAACACGCCGGCGTCTTTGGAAAGATCGGGCCGTATTTCCCCTTTTCGAGGTGGTCGGTCTCCTTTGATATCACAACCGCCTGTGGCTTGATCTCCATGTCGATTCTCCTATTCTGGGTAAAATCCCATTGGATTCGCATTCAGAGGTCGCAATGTGCGCCTACTGTTTCCTAGTGAGACTGCTCAACCCCTTGAACAAGACGATTATTTCGTCGAGCGACGGATGATCAATCTATCCGATCGTAGGTAGAGTCTTCGTGAAACAGAAGACGGCAAATTCTGAGCCAATGGAATAGGAAAGCGTGCGGAATTGATAACTACATCAAAACTCACTCACAGATTGTCGAAGCAGTCGAGGCTGGGATGGTCGGGGAAATGAATATGACATATCGCGTATAAGACGGATCTGACGCTAGTTTGGTGAGGCCAGAATGAGTTGCTGTAAGCTGATGAGATGCCGGTTCGCTATGTAGAGACTCGCCGCCGGATTACGATGTCCGACCTGATCGAGCGCCAGTGGAAGCGAAAGATAAAATCGAAGGAGAGATTGCAGCGTATGGCTGGTGTATCTGAGGAGGCGGAATTGCACGGGTTCGACATTGAGCGTCGGTTTCTACAGCCCACACCCTACCTCCCACCTCTATCGAATTCCTCAGCGGAATATATGAAAACAAAAAAAACCGAAACCGAGCCCTCTACAGACATTCGGTTTCGGGTTTCGGTGACAAACGACAAACGAAAAGGTACGGAATCTCCCCAACGGAGCTTCGCTCCGAACCTCTGACGCTAAAGCCCCAGTGATCTGGGAGTCGAACCACGTTGGAGTGGCTCCATACCCCTTCAACTATATTCTACACCCGAATCCCCACCTTCCACCTTATCAAATTCACCAGCGGGACAAATATAAAAGAGGAGTGCGAGTTCCCCCGGATAGCGTCCTATTCAGAGTTCTCCACACTCCTCTAACTACAGTATAGACCCGAATCCTACCCTCGTCCGTTTTCGGAGACATTTATTTCATCTAGCCGCTCAGCATCGACTCATTAAATCCTAAGAATCCACGTCAGTCGAATGACCGCTCCGAAATCTATCTCAATCCCTGCGATTCAACGATTGAATTGCTAAGTAACAGAACTTGCTCTTTCGGTTTCAGGCCGTAGATCGCTAACCTAATGAGGAAAACCTTTATGACTTTTGAAAAGTTGCAATCGCAACTTGAACAGCAAAACGATGATTCGCTTCTCGCGGAAATTCGAGACGGTCTGATCAACGCTCATGGAACGATGAAAGAGAATCTCCGAGAGACCCTTCAAGAATTGATGTTGATGATCGGCGCAGCGGTTGGCGTTGATAATGTCTATGCAACTACTCGATACAGTGAACTGGTTTTGGGTTCGCATAAAGCGCTCTCAGCTCTGGAAGGAAAGCACGCCTAATGACTGCGCTACAGATCGAAGCGCTTGATGAGTTCATTGAAAAGAAAGTACGCGAATTGCATCTAATCTTAGTGAAGACGATAACGGCGACGATGAATTTGATACAAACTGTCTTCCGAAATTGGAAGACATAAAGAACGAGGTGAAAGAATAAAATGCTAGCGCTATATCACTTGGAAGATATCGTTAAGAGGCTCATACCGGTCGCTAATGAGAACAGCGTCACGGTACAGGAGCAAGGATTCAGGGATGGATTTCGTAACGCTTTGAAAGAGATCGTTCGCGAGAATTGGTCGCTCAGAATCCCTCAAAATGGTTGGACTGACGAAACGCTCGCGGCGTTCCTCAGTCAGATCGAAAATCTCATCAACAGCGACTCAGCTAAGATTGAGATTGCTACTTGGAGAGATGAGCTCACTGCGTAAGGAAATGGAAAAATCACAACATGAATTCAGAATTGCAGAAGCGGTTGGACGAATTGAAAGCGGGGCGCGGAGCAGAACGCGAAAAGCTTTCTAAACAGCGAAAAGAGCGCGAAGCCGCGGTTGAAGCGAAGCGTCGTGAGACGGAGATTCAAACCGTGGTCAGTCAGAGACGTGATTTCACTCGCGGTGACGCTGAGCATTATGTTGACAGCGGTTTGTACGACAAACAGTCAAATCAACCGAGAGCATTCGGAACGCCTGTCGCGATTACGATGCGGTGCGCGCCTATCTGGAAGCTGGCGGGTCGAAAACCGGAAAATAGCAGATCCCTCACACTACTGTCCTCCAAATGGCCTATAAACTTTTCCGCGCTCCAGGAAACGAGCGAGATAACTCCCAGCGCGATGGCGAATCCCAGTATTCCAATCCAATCCATACATTCCTCCAGTTAGCGGTTATTAGAGTTATCAGCGAAGAGCGAAAAAAGACGCGGTCTGCGGTCTACTTAAGGGCGAAACGGCGCCTTGTTCGCTTGCCTGGCCTTCTCTTGCCGGACGCGGTTCTCCTCATCCTTCTTCTTTTGACGTTCGGTTTCTCTTTGGGGAGCTTCTTGATCATCCAGCCGGACGGACTCGGCGATTGCAGCCCGGGCCAGCGCATCCAGCCGTTTCGAATACATAACCATCCCAAAAGTAGACTCGAGGGAGAACTGAAATAGGTTGAACGAGTACTGTGAATCTTCCCAACGCGCAAGGACCTTTCCACTCCGGTCTGAAATGATCTTTTCGCCGCCGTTATAGAAATGGGTCGAAGAGAGGATGATCTCGGCGTCAGGCCTGGTGGCATTTCCGTACTTCGCCGAAACGGCTTCGACGATGTCCTCAGCCGTTAATCCTGCGATCCGATCCGGATCATAAGTGACCACGAGGCGAAAAAGCTCTCCGTTGTAAAAGCTGAAAAGGATATTCTTGACCGATTCGGATCCGGGTGAAGAAGAGGGAAAGCTCTGAGCTTCCCAGGTCAGTTCCTGAATCACCGCCGGGCGCCGGTGGATCGCCCTCGCGTCCGATGGTTTCAGATGTGCTTGTTTCGCTATTGCGGGCAGGCCCGTTTCAAATTGGAATCCCCGGTACCTGGAAAGATCTTGTGAATAGATCGAAGGCGCTGATAAAACGGTCCCCAAAATTGCAATCGCGAGGATACGGACGTTAATCATTTGTTTCTCCCGAGGGGGTTTTGTATACGACGATTTCCAAGGCGTGCCCGCCTTGATTTGAGCTAGTCTTACTGCCCCTGGCGCAATTGTCTCAACCGGCTTGAGATGATCTGGTTTCCATCTTCAATTGTTACTTTCAGCATCTCAGGCTAAGCCTCGAAGCGATCCAATTGTTCCTGTTTGAAATTGAGCTCGAATCGAGCCCAGCCTAGCTTCCCAGCGGCTCCAAAACCGAAGTCCTCGCCTAGCTTCTGAAGCAGAACGGGGGAGCGGAGATTCTTCTGCTCTATCTCAGCAAGCTGAGCTTCTAAATCGGGACAGAAAACATTCAGACAGGATTGACAGGATTTTTCAGGATGAAGACCGAAAAGATAGTTATCTTGACTGCAAATCCTGATCAATCTTGTGAATCCTGTCTACTTCTTCTGTCCCCATGCTGTCTGTT
>DATCXQ010000466.1:0-5738 GCA_036565725.1 Blastocatellia bacterium | reverse complement strand
TTGGTTGCCAGGCGATGGCTAAACCACCAACCACCAACCACCAACCACCAACCACCAACCACCATTTCAGGGAGTGAGTAGTGGATAGCGCTTTATCTTATTTCGTCGGCATCGTGGTCCTGGTGTTTGTATTCCTCCAGGGTGCGGTTTTCGTCGGGCTTTATTTTCTGTTCAAACGGGTGGTCGCGGTCATCGAGCGGACGAACGAGCTTCAGACCCATGCCAAATACCTCCTCGACAACACCGAGCCGGTCTTGAAGATGGCGCATGGCGTGATGGCCGAACTGAAAGAGGCGGGGGGGTATTTCTCGCAAGGAGCGCAGCATCTTTCCGCCATTGCAGAGATGGCCAAAGACGAGGTCGCGGAAGTTAAACATCTGCTCGGCGACACGACCTCGATCGCACGCCGCGAAGTCGAACGCGCCCGCGAAAAAATGGACAAAGTGCAGGACACGCTTGCCACCGCTACCGATCAGTTCGCGCGCGCCACGGCCATGGTGCAACACAGCGTGCTCGAACCCGCGCGAGAATTTTCATACGTAATGTTCGGCTTGAGGCGCGCAATCGAGGTGCTGTTCTCCGGCAGCCGCCTGCCGGTCAACCGCGCTTATCAGGACGAAGAGTTGTTCATCTGATCTAATTGTCCAGTCTTTGACAAAACAGCTTGCGCAATAATTATTGCGTGAGCTGTTTGTTATTTAGCGACCCGCTTCTTGTTCTCTACCGCTTTGCCTTACGTTTTCCTGGGGGCCTTCACATCAGTTTCGAAGCCATGAAGCGACGCGCACCCAGGATTTTCCTAGGAGTCTTCATGTCGCGTTGCGATGCCCTGAAAGCAGGTTTGATCCCGCAATGATAGACGGTAAACCGAGGTCAGTGATTGGCAGCCTCGAATTTACTTTCAATCTGTATTGAAATGCGCCGCTTTTTTATAGCCAGCCTTTACGGTATCATCGGGCTTTATTTCAATAGCCCCTGAAGATCGCACGACACGCCAACAGGGCTGCAAGAAGAATTATGGAAACAGAAACGAAAGTAGACCTCAAAACTACAATCACTCTTCCCGACACGCCTTTTCCACTCAAAGGCAATCTGGCCCAGAACGAGCCCGCTCGGTTGAAGAAGTGGGAGGATATCAATCTTTATGAGCGTTTGCGCGAGGCCCGCGCGGGGCGTCCGCTTTACGTGCTGCACGACGGCCCGCCGTACGCCAACGGGCGCATTCACCTGGGGCACGTGCTCAACAAGGTTCTCAAAGATTTCTGCATCAAGTCGCGCTCGATGATGGGTTATTGGACCCCATACATTCCTGGATGGGATTGCCACGGCCTGCCGATCGAGATTCAGGTTGATAAAGAACTGGGCGCGAAGAAGGCGCAGATGAACAAGCTCGAAATCCGCCGCGCCGCGCGCAAACACGCTGAGAAATTTCTGGCGCTGCAGCGCGAGGATTTCAAACGTCTGGGCATCCTCGGCGAGTGGGAAAACCCTTATATGACGATGGACCCCAAGTATCAGGCGACCATCGTCCGCGTCTTCGGCAAATTCGTCGAGGAAGGTTCGATCTACAAAGGTCTTCGCCCGGTGCATTGGTGCATCACTGACCAGACGGCGCTCGCCGAAGCCGAGGTCGAATACAAAGAGCACACCAGCCCGTCGGTTTACGTGAAGTTTCCGTTTCAGGACGCCGCGAAGGTTGACGCGTCGCTCGAAGGGCGCAATGTGAGCGTCGTCATCTGGACGACCACGCCGTGGACGCTGCCCGCCAACCACGGCGTCGCTTTCAATCCGGCGTTTGAATACAGCGCGGTCGAGGTGGGCGATGAGGTCTTCATCGTCGCGAGCGGATTGTTGAAGCGGGTAGCGGAAAAACTGGGTTGGGGCGAGCCGAAAGTCGTCGCGACGGTCAGCGGCGAAAAGTTCGACCGGCTGAAGGCTCGTCACCCGTTCATCAATCGCGACAGCCTGTTGATGCTCGGCGATCACGTCACGCTCGAAGCGGGCACGGGCGCGGTTCATACGGCGCCGGGCCATGGTTACGACGACTTCGTCATAGGCAAACAGTACGGCCTCGAAATCGACAATCCCGTGGACAACCGCGGAATCTTTATGAAGGACGTGGAGCATTTCGCAGGCGAGCAGGTCTTCAAGGCAAACCCGAAGATCGTTGAATTAATGCGCGAGAGGGGAGTGTTGCTGCACGAGGAGAAGTACGAACACCAGTATCCGCATTGCTGGCGCTGTCACAATGAGGTGATCTTTCGCGCCACGTCGCAATGGTTCATCTCGATGACGGCGACCGGATTGAACGACCGGGCGATCGCCGCTTGCGATCAGGTTCAATGGGTGCCGGGGTGGGGCAATGAGCGTATGAAGAATATGTTCAGGGATCGCCCCGACTGGTGCATATCGCGGCAACGCGCGTGGGGCGTGCCGATCACCGTATTCTATTGCGAAGATTGCGGCGAATCGCTGGTCGATCCGAAGGTGATCAATTACGTCGCGGACATTTTCGAGAAAGAATCCGCCGACGCCTGGTACGAGCGCGAGGCCGCGGAGTTGGCGCCGCCCGGGACGAAATGCCGCGGTTGCGGGTCGAACAGGCTGAGCAAGGAGATGGACATCCTGGATGTGTGGATCGATTCCGGATCGAGTTCGTTAGCCGTTCTCGAACCGCGCGGGCTGCCTTATCCGGCGGACGTCTACCTGGAAGGCGGCGATCAATTCCGAGGCTGGTTCAATTCATCTTTGGTCGTCGGGCTCGAGACCAAGGGCGCCCCGCCGTATCGCGCGGTGATCACCAACGGCTGGGCCGTCGACGTCAGCGGCGAGAAGATGTCCAAATCGAAAGGCACCGGCGTTGACCCGCATTCAGTGATCAAGCACAGCGGCGCGGAGATCCTGCGCGTCTGGTGTTCGGCGCTCGATTATCACGATGACGTGCGCATCTCGGACGAAATCCTCAAACGCATCTCCGACGCTTATCGCAAGTTGCGCTTCACGGCGCGCTACTGTCTGAGCAATCTCTACGACTTCGACCCCAAGCGCGACCGAGTGGCGTTAGACCGAATGACGGAGGTTGACCGCTGGTTGCTGGCAAAGTTGAATGAAGTGACGAAGCGCGTGCTCGCCGCCTATGAGCGCTACGAGTTCACGGACGTTTATCAAACGCTCTACAACTTCACGACGGTCGAGGTGTCGGCGTTGTACTTCGACATCCTGAAGGATCGCGTCTACACCTACCCCGCCCGGTCGCCGGCGCGGCGTTCGGCGCAGACGGCGTTTTATGAAATTGTCCATCGCCTGTCGAGGCTGCTGGCTCCGGTGTTGGCGTTCACCGCCGACGAAATCTGGGAGAACATTCCGGGCGCGCCCGATGAAGCGGCGTCGGTTCATCTGACCGAATTCCCGGCTTACGTAGAAGCGTGGCGCGACGACGACCTGCTCAAACGCTACGAGCGCCTCTTCGAGATTCGCGGCGCGGTGATGAAGGCGCTTGAGGAAACGCGCAACGCGAAGCTGATCGGCTCAAGCCAACAAGCCAGAGTCACAATCACCGCGGACGCGGAAACGAAGGCCTTCCTCGAATCATTCGGCGAAGACTTGCGCTTCGTCTTCATCGTTTCGAAGGTCGAATTGCGCGAAGGCGCGGAGTTGAATGTGAAGGTTGATGTGGCCAAAGGCGAAAAGTGCGAACGTTGCCGGGATTACACGACCGATGTCGGCGCCGACGCGCGTTTCCCGGGCGTATGCCTGCGCTGCGTGGGCCACATTGACGAGATGTTGGCTCAATAGCCGGAGGCGGGTAAACTATCCGCAGTCGAAAGTCGGAATTTGATGGCGCCTCGAATCAATTACGACAATCGCCGCTTTGTTTCCGTGAGCAATTCGGATAACGGAGAGGTCGGTTCCGCGACGATCTTTCATTACCGCCACGAAGGCGACGTGGTGTGGGCCACTTATCGAGGCGGCGCGATCGTCTTCGGCTCATTGATCGCGAAGGTCGATGAGCGCGATTGCCTCGAAATGCGGTACCAGCATTTGAACTCCGCCGGCGAATTGATGACCGGCAAATGCCTGTCGACTCCCGAGGTTTTGCCAGACGGCCGGCTGCGTCTGCGCGAGGTCTGGCAATGGACGTCGGGCGATTTTTCACAGGGCGAATCCATAATCGAAGAAGTTCGAGATTGAATTTGTTGCGAACAATGAAAACCAAATCGGCTTATCTGCTAGGCGCCGCGATCGCGCTCATCGCCGATCAATTGACTAAGGCGTGGGCGACGGCGTCTCTCAAGCCGATTGTCTATATCGAGGTAATTCCGGGGTTCTTCCGGTTGAATTATGCGACCAACCGGGGGGTGGCCTTCAGCCTGTTCGCCGACAGCCCGTTCGACATTCGGTGGATACTGTCCGGAGTGTCGCTGGTCGCCGCCCTGTTCGTGTTCAGCTATTTCAGGCGCGCCCCGGCCGACAATCCGCGGTTGAATGTTTCGCTGGCGTTGTTGATGGCGGGCATCGTGGGCAATATGATCGACCGCGTCCGGCTGGGCGAGGTTGTGGATTTCATCGAATTGCATTGGCAAAGTCTATACAGTTGGCCGACGTTCAACGTCGCCGATTCCGCGATCTGCATCGGCGCCGTATTGCTGGCGCTGGAGATGTTGCGCGAGGAGAAGGCCGCAAGAATACGCTCCTCCGGCGGCGTTGAGGCGACGGCGCCCGCGTCGGGGGAGACCGGCGTCGGCTCTTCAGAAAGTTGATCCAAAATCGTCAATATGTTTCCAGAACTATTCAAGATTCCATACACCAATTTCAGTTTTAACACCTACGGCTTTCTGCTCGCTGTGGCGTTCGTCGGCGGGCTGCTCTTGATGGCGCGGCTGGCGTCGCGGGACGGGTTGGACAGGCAGAAGGTTTATGACCTGGGTTTGTGGGTATTGGCGGCCTCGTTGATCGGGTCGAAGGCGCTGATGGTGATAGCCGAATGGGACGTCTATTACCGCGACAACCCGCGCCAGATCTTCACGCTCGATTTCTTCCGTTCGGGCGGGGTCTACTACGGCGGATTCATCGGGGCGGTGATCGCATCGGTGATCGTCATGCGCTATTACAAGCTCCCGTGGTGGCGCACGGCTGACTCTTTCGCCCCCGGCATCATTCTCGGCCAGGCGATCGGACGTCTTGGTTGCTTCAGCGCCGGATGCTGCTGGGGCAAACCCACGGCCGGGTGGTACGGAGTCCATTTCAGCGAAAAAGGCCACGAGATCACAGGGGTGCCGATAATTGTCAATCACCTCGGCGACAAGATCCAGCAAAACGTCTGGGCCGAACGCCTGGCCGACCTGGGCGGAATCCTCGCGCCGCTGAAACTGCATCCGACGCAGCTTTACGAGGCCGGGGCCGCCCTGCTTATCATGGTCGCGCTGCTGCTGATTCATCGCCGCCGCCGCTTCGAAGGGCAGGTGATACTGGCCTACGCGATGCTTTATTCGGTCGCGCGGTTCATCATTGAGTACTGGCGCGACGACCCGCGCGGCGAAATCTTTGGTCTGTCGACCTCGCAATTCATCGCGGTAATCCTCTTCGTCGGCGCGCTCGCGACCTTTATTTATCGGCTTCGCAAGCCGGGCGCGGCGTTGCAGGCGCAACCCGCCAACTGACCGGAATGCGGAATGCGGAATGCGGAATGCGGAATGCGGAATGCGGAATGCGGAATGCGGAATGCGGATTGTAAGAAG
>DATCXQ010000465.1:0-4799 GCA_036565725.1 Blastocatellia bacterium | reverse complement strand
ACCGCGGCTACATCTCGGCGTACTTCGTGACCGACACCGAGCGCATGGAGGTCGTGCTGGCCGACGCGTACGTCCTGATCCACGAGAAGAAGATCTCGAACATGAAGGAGCTCCTGCCGCTGCTCGAGCAAGTGGCGCGGTCGGGCAAGCCGTTGTTGATCGTCGCGGAAGATGTCGAGGGAGAAGCTTTGGCGACGCTGGTCGTCAACAAGCTGCGCGGCACGCTGCAAGTTTGCGCCGTCAAGGCGCCGGGCTTCGGCGACCGCCGCAAAGCTATGCTCGAAGACATCGCCATCCTGACCGGCGGCAAGGTGATCAGCGAAGACCTGGGGATCCGGCTCGAGAACGTCAAGCTCGAAGACCTGGGCAAGGCCAAGAAGATCACTATTGACAAGGACAACACGACGATCGTCGAGGGCGCGGGCAAGGCCGCCGACATTCAGGGCCGCGTCGCCACGATCCGCCGCCAGATCGAAGAGACCACGTCGGATTACGACCGCGAGAAATTGCAGGAGCGGTTGGCCAAGCTGGTCGGGGGCGTCGCCGTGATCAAAGTCGGCGCGGCGACCGAGACCGAGCTGAAAGAGAAAAAGGCCCGAGTCGAGGACGCCATGCACGCCACGCGCGCGGCGGTCGAGGAAGGGATCGTGCCGGGCGGCGGCGTGACGCTGGTCCGCGCGGCGAAGGCGCTCGACAGCCTCAAGCTCAAGGACGAGGACGAGCAGATCGGGGTCAACATTGTCAAGCGCGCTCTCGAAGAGCCGCTGCGCAAGATCGCCGAGAATGCCGGCCACGAAGGCGCCGTGATCGTCGAACGCGTCAAGGCCGAGAAGAACGACTCCATGGGCTTCAACGCCGAATCGGAACAGTTCGAGGACCTGGTCAAGGCCGGCGTCATCGACCCTGCGAAGGTGGCGCGGACGGCGCTGCAGAACGCGGCATCGATCGCCGCGCTGATGCTTACGACAGAAGCCCTGGTCTCCGAGATTCCCGAGGAGAAGAAGGCCCCGGCCATGCCCGGCGGCGGAATGGGTGAGTTCTAGAAACATGGGTAGGATAGACTTTAGTCTGTCCGCATATAACTTATGTCACGGGCAGCTCAAAGCCTGTCCCGCTGATCAAAAGAGGCGATGGCGTAATCAGCGTCATCGCCTCTTTTTTTCTCGGCGATGACTTCATGCTGATACGAAAAAATGGATGAAAATCCATAGTTTCGCAGATTGCTCGACCGAAAGAATACAAGAGCGCAAGGCTAAATGCTTGAAGCGAAGTGGCTAAGCCGAGGCGCATACAAATGAATATTCGCGGCGCCAAAATTGCTCATTCATAGGGCGTTCGCCTAACCGCCATCCGGCGGCCAGTTTTCATAAGATATCAGGCCTAATTTTATCAGGACGAAATTTAACAGTTTGTCCTCCATGGTCTTTTGAGTTTTCATCCCAGCAAAGCCCTCGGCGCGGTGGGGTTCGAAAGGACCTCACCGCCATTTTTTTTGTTTGTCATTTTAGTTGAATCACTACTCTTGCGTTTAGTTTCGGTCTTGCTCTTCTAGGCTGGACAGGACTTTTAGCCCAACACCTGTGGCGGATTTCTACCGTTACAAATCATCGACATAAAAAGTCGGAGGATACTATGCGAAAAGAAATTCTCTTTGTCGCGTTGTTGTTATTGACCTTGTCATTCGGACAACAGTTTACATTCGCCCAAGCCACAGCGAGCGCGACGCTGGAGGGAACGGTCACGGATAAAACTCAGGCCGTGATCAAAAGCGCGACGGTGACAATCACCAACAAGGCCACTGGCGTGACGCGCGCAGTAATGACGAATGACGAAGGCGTTTATCGCTTTGAGTTTTTGTCAGCGGGCAAATACAGCCTCAAAGTTTCGGCCAGTGGATTTGCCAGCGCCGTCACGGAAGATGTTGAGTTACCGGTGGGCCGCACCACCACGCTTGATTATACCCTCAATCCTGGCGCGACGAGCGAAACGGTGACGGTCACAGGCGAGGTCCCGATTGTCGATACGCAGAAGACGGACCTAGGCCTAAATCTGAGTCCATCTGAAGTCAGCGATCTTCCGCTCAATGGCCGCGACTTCGCCAACCTGGCTTACCTCGCGCCCGGCGCGCGTCCGGTCGGTTCTTATGACCCGACCAAAAACCGCCTTGCCGTTTTCGCTATCAACGGCGGCCAGGGGCGCAATGTGAATATCACCGTCAACGGCGTGGACAACAAAGACAACACTGTTGGCGGTCCGGTAATGCAACTGCCACTTGAGGCCGTGCAGGAGTTCGTCATCAGCACGCAACGCTTCTCAGCCGCCAACGGCCGCAGTGAAGGCGCGGCAGTTAACGTGGTGACCAAATCCGGCTCCAATGGCTTCCATGGCTCTGCCTTTATCTTTGAGCGCAACGAGCGGTTGAACGCCAAGAACTTTTTCGAAGAGCAGGGCAACCAGCCCAAGTCGCCCTTCAGCCGCCAACAGTTCGGCGGCTCCATCGGCGGCCCGATTGTGAAGGACAAAAACTTCTTCTTCTTCGCAATTGAGCGCCAGCGTGAGATTACCAACATCGTGGCCCTTCCCGCTGCGGTTAAGGAACTCGAACTGGTCAAGAATCTCGGGGCGCAGCCGGCCCCCATCATCCCGACGCCGTACCGCGATCTGCGCTACAACTTCCGCTTCGATCAACGCTTCAACGAGAACCACAACCTGTTTCTGACCTACAACGATCAGTACAACAGGGGTCTCAATGATCAGATCACGCAGCAGAGCGATTTGACGGCCGGGAACTTTACGACCAACAAATTGCAACTTGCCAATCTGACGCTCAATTCGGTGCTTTCGCCGCGCGTGGTCAATGCATTCACGTTCGGTTACCAGTACTGGAACAACCTGATCGACACCGATAAACAAACGCCGACCTTCAACTTCCCCGGCGGAATCACCTTCGGCACGAACACCAACGTGCCGCAGCAGTCCTATCAATCGAAGTGGCAATTCCGCGATGACATCTCGATTACCACAGGCAATCACGCGCTCAAGATCGGCTTCGATTACGTCCATGAGCCGAAGCTCGGCGGATTCTTCGAGTTCAATCCGACGCTCGCAATCACGTTCCTTGATCTGCCGAGCAAGATTCTGAGCGATACGGTGAAATATCCGCAGGGCTTCGCCACGCCAGGCGCAATTATCGCGATGTCGGATACGGCAGGCGACCCGCGCTTCGATCTGCCGGGCGGCGCGAAAATGTTCGGCGCCTATATTCAGGATGATTGGAAGTTCCGCCGCAATCTGACCCTCACTCTCGGACTGCGATGGGATAAGGACTTCAACCTGATCGGCACACAGGCGCAAGCGAAGAACCGCACCTACCTCGCGCTCAAGGCGATCAATCATCCAGTAGCCGCGCGATTGCCAAAAGACGACAGCAATAATTTCAGCCCGCGCGTCGGCTTCGCCTGGGACCTCAAGAGCGACGGCAAACATGTCCTGCGAGGCGGTTACGGAATCTACTTCGGTCAGACTTTCCTGAACATACCGCTCTTTATGATCCAGCAGATCAACCCGACGCTCTTCGCGACGGTGCTGGACCTGAGCAGCACCGGGCCGGGCGATCCGAAAGCGCCGATCGTGCCGGGTACGAACGTCAGGCTTTCCGCTTACCGCTTCGGCGTAGACCCGCTGCCGACCACACCCGCCGCGCGCGCCAACTTCATCGGCGCCGAGGCTGGGAGAATAATGGATCCCGACTACAGGAACCCCTACACCCAACAATGGAATATCGGCTACGCCTGGCAACTCACGCCAGGTTCGGCGATCGAGATTGACTACGTGCACGTGCTCAGCCTGCGCGAATCGAAGACAATCGACATCAACCCGACGCGCAATGGCGTGCGCGGTCTCACGGCGGCTTTTCTGGCGGCGGGCCGTCCCGCCCTCGGACGCATTGATCTGGAATCCCCAGTGGGGCGTTCGCGTTACGACGGCTTGAACGTTTCGTATCGTCGCCGGCTGAGCAATCGCTTCAGCGTCAACACCAACTACGTGCTCTCACGCGGGGTCGCCTACAACGGCAATGCCGCCGCTTTCCGTAATCGCCCCACGAATCTTGACAACATTTTCGCCGAGCATGATTTCGGCCCCGTGCCGAACGACGAGCGACACCGCTGGGTTTTCAGCGGAGTGGTCGATTTACCTTGGAGTTTCCAACTCGCTCCCATTGTGCAGTTGTCGTCAGCCCGCCCGTATAATGCAACGCAGGGGCGCGATGTTTTCGGGTTTGGCTCCGGCGCCGGCGCGGCGCATGTGATTCTGAGGAAGGACGATCCGTCGAATCTGCTCGCCACAAAAGACATGAACGCCGTCGATCTGCAAGCCTGCATAGCCGCCGGCAATTGCTTCCAGGCGCCTTTCGACATGCTGCGCGGCGATCCTTTCTTTCAATTCGACCTGCGTGTCAGCAAGGAGATCAAGTTCGGTGATAAGCCAAGCTTGAAACTAATCTTCCAAACCTTCGACCTGACCAATCGCGCCAATTTTGGCAACAACTTCACCGGCAATGTGCAAAGTGCGAACTTCCGCAAGCCGAACGGGTTCATCACGCCCGCGGGTGTGATTGTGCCGCGTTCGTTCTCTGCAGAGATCGGCGCTCGGTTCACCTTCTAAATCGGGACAGAAAACATTCAGACAGGATTGACAGGATTTTTCAGGATGAAGACCGAAAAGATAGTTATCTTGACTGCAAATCCTGATCAATCTTGTGAATCCTGTCTACTTCTTCTGTCCCCATGCTGTCTGTT
>DATCXQ010000460.1:0-4413 GCA_036565725.1 Blastocatellia bacterium | reverse complement strand
GTAGACGCCGACCGCCGCCAACACCAGCGCCGCCGCTGCGAAGACGCCGGACAACAACACTTGAAAACGCCGCGGCGCAAGCGTTTCGGCCAGTCGCTGCTCTTCCATCCTCACGTCGGAGATCGGTTCAAGCTCATAGATCTTCTGGCGCACGGCGGGGACCATGTCCAGCGGGTCACCCACCGCCCGCAAAGCCAAACTGAAGTCATTCGGTCCATGAGTTCTATCTTTGGAATACGGCAGGTAGATTTCCGGCTCCGCCTCGGTTTCCAGGCCCAAACGCTTCACGTCGCCCACTACGCCCACAATCGTGCGCAGAGAAGACAGAGTCAAGATCCTTTTGCCAAGAGGGTCTTCACCGCTGAAGTAGCGACGAGCCAGCGATTCGTTGATGATCACGACGTGCGTCGCTTTTTCGTCATCCTGTTCGGTGAATCTGCGCCCGGCCCGCAACCGCATGCCCATCGCGCGAAAGTAATCCGCGCTGATAAAAGTATTATCAACCTGTGGTCTTTGCTCAGCGGGCGCCGGCGCCCGGCCTTCTATACTGAACAACGTCTTGCTGCCAGATCCGGTGAATGGAATTCCCGCGCCGACTACGCTTGCGACCTCCTTGACGCCGGGGATAGCTTTGACCCGCGTGAGAACCTCCTGGTGGAAAGCATTTAATTGCGGCGAGCCGCGCGGGTATTTCACCTCGTCGAGTTGGACACGCAGCGTCAACAAATTCTTCGGGTTATACCCCGGATCGACCGCGAGCACTCGCAGGTAGCTCTTGATCACAAGGCCCGCGCCTGTGAGCAGCACGAGCGTCAAGGCTACTTCGCCGATGACCAGGGTTGGCGAAACTCGCCACAGCCCGCGGCGCCTGAACGTCGCTGCCCGACGAGCGCCTTCTTTCAGCGCCTCGTTGAGATCAATCCGCGAAGATTGCAGCGCGGGAATGATGCCGGCGGCGAGGCCGGTCAGCACCGCCGCGAGAAAGGTGAAGCCTAGCGCTGCGCCGTCAACGCTGGTCTCTCTGATATGACGCAATTGGTCGGGGGCGAGCGCGACCAGCGCCTTGACGCCCCACACCGCCAACAGCAAACCCGTCGCTCCGCCCAGCAGGGACAGCAAGAGACTCTCGGTCAGCATCTGCCTGACCAGACGCGCGCGGCCGGCGCCCATTGCCGCGCGAATCGCCATCTCTTTCTGTCGCATCGCCGCCCGCCCCAGCAGCAGGTTCGCCACATTGGCGCAGGCAATCAGCAACACGAGCGCGACCGCGCCGAAAAGCGCCAGCAACCCACGTCTTAATTTGCCGACCAGGTTTTCAATGAGTAGCGTCGCCCTGGCCTCGGTGTTCATAATCCCGGGAGTGGCCAGTACGAGGCGCCGCATAATCAGGTTCACTTCCTCGTGCGCCTGCTCCAGTGTGAAGCCGGGCTTGAGCCGCCCAAACACATTCAATTGGTGATCCCGCAATTCGCGCTCATCTTTCACATCGATTGCGAGCGGCAGCCAGACATCAGCCCGTTCCAGGGGAAGGAGGCTGCGGGATCTGGGCGGCATAATTCCGATGACCGTCCAGCTTTGGCCTCCCAGCGTCAACGATTGACCGATGATTGACGAGGCGCCTCCGAAGCGTCGCTGCCAGAGCGCGTGACCGAGCAGTACCACAGGCGCGGCTTCGGGCCGATCATCCTTCTCCGTGAAGGCCCGCCCCAACTGAGGCGACAGTCCCAGCGCCGGAAACACGTTGGCCGTGACCTTAAGACTTTCAAGTCGCTCCGGTTCGCCTCGGCCTTTCAAATCGCGTCTGCCTCTGTTATATGCGACCAGATGTTGGAAAGCCTGCGACTGCGCTTGCCATATAAGGTAACTGTTAGCGTGAGCGCTGCTAGCGCGCCCCTCCTGAGCTTCCGTCACCCAGACCAGCCGCTGCGGCTCGTAGTAGGGCACGGCATTGAGCAACACCGCATTCACGACGCTGAAAATCGCCGTGTTCGCGCCGATGCCGAGCGCGAGGGTGAAGACGGCGATCAATGTGAAAACAGGTTTCTTGAGCAACATTCGCAGCGCGAAGCGTAGATCCTGCCACAACGTTTCCAACTGATGTCCCAGGCGCGCCTCCCTGACTATCTCTTTGACCTGTTCCCTGCCCCCAAGCTCGATCAGGGCCGCGCGGCGCGCCTCCGCCGGATCGAGCCCCTCAAGGATCTTCTGCTCGACTAGCATTTCCAGATAAGCGTCAATCTCTTCCGTCAGCTCCTGTTCCTTTCGGGCCTTGCGGAACAGGTTGCGCCAGAGACTGGTTAGACGAGGCAGTAACGGCATGAGTTCTCCTCCTAGCTCGCTTGAAGAGCGCTAGCGATGGCCAGCGAGATGCGCTGCCAGTCTTCGGTTTCGGTTTTGAGCTGGCGCTGCCCGGCTTTGGTCAGGCGGTAATACTTGGCCCGGCGGTTGTTCTCGGACTCTCCCCAGGAGGAAGTGAGCCACCCCGCCTCCTCCATTCGGTGCAGCGCGGGAAAAAGCGAGCCGGGTTTGACCTGGAAAACTCCCTGTGTGATTTGCGCGATGCGGTTTGAAACCCCCAGCCCGTGCATAGGGCCCAGGGCCAGCGCCTTGAGGACCAACATGTCGAGGGTGCCCTGCAAGAGATCGGTCTTCTTTTCCTTCATGCTTTCTCTCCTATAGACGTTCTGTACATACGCGGCGGAGAGTAAGACTCTTCGTACAGAATGTCAATACGAAGGGCCGGGGCGCCGAAAATCGGGACGAAACGACATAAATGGCATAAAAACGAAGCGGCTTAAAAATTGACACCGCCCGCCCCTGGCACTAAAATTCAGCGTGATCAGCGAGGTTTCTTCACGCTCGGCTTTCGCCGAGGCCCCATGGACTGCGAATAAAACCGCCGTTGCCGATCATAAGATTGCTCCTCTTCGTTCGCAGTCTCTCGCCGATGCGATCTTTCGTTGTTATTTTCCGCAAGAGCCTTCATGTGGCGTTGCGACGCCTTGAAAGAATGAAAATCGCGGCTCGAGGTTGGGGCGAACTGGAAGTTTGCCTTGACTCCTTCGATGCGGTCTTTCGGGAAAACCGGGCAAACTTCCAGTTCGCCCTACCCTTTTCCGCAGGAGTCGTCCGTGTCGTCTTTGATGATGCCCTAAAAGAATGAAAAGTGTGGTCCGTAGTCCCAAGCGTTCGGCGTCGCGGAATGGATCTTTGCGCTGACGCTTCCGTTTAAAGGCGGGGCTACAAACTGATTTTCCGAGGAGTGATTATGAAACTTAACAAGACTGCTTCTACACGCCAATCGCGCAGGTCACACACTTTCGCGCAGGCAGTTTCGTCGCGCCGATTCCTGCTGGTCATGCTGGCGCTCGCCGCCGTCATCACTGACATCTGGGGCGGGCGCCTGGGAGAGTGGCGGAATGGGCGCGTTCTGGCCGCCGCGCAGGCCAACTTCGTCGTCGCGCTGGCCGCCAACAATCAACTATTACAATTCAGCGCCTCGGCGCCCAACTCGATAATCAGCGCGACTACGGTGACGGGGCTGAAGGCCGGAGACTCACTGGTTGGTATTGATTATCGTCCGGCGACGGGGCAGCTCTATGCGCTGGCGGTCAACGGCGCGTTAGGCCGTCTGTATACGATCAACCCGCTGACCGGCGCGGCAAGCGCGATTGGGACCGGGTTCGCGGTACCGCAGTCGGCCGGGACCGGCGCGGGCAAGGACTACGGCTTCGACTTCAACCCGACCGTAGACCGCATCCGCGTGGTGGCCGACTCGCGCGACAACTTCCGCGCCCACCCTGACACGGGCGCGGCGGTGTCCCCCGCCGACTTCCCGCTCAGCCCGGGCGCGGTGGTCACCGGAGTGGCTTATGACCGCAACTTCGGGGGGTCGAAGGTGACGACGCTCTACGCCATCGACGCGAAGGCCGGCCAGTTGGTGACCATCGGCGGCATAGACAGCGCGCCCTCGCCCAACGGCGGCGTGGTCCGCCCGGTCGGCCCCCTCGGCGTCAACGCCTCAAACGACGTCGGATTCGACATCACTGTCGGCGCCGAAGGGTCGGCTTATGCTTCGCTGATCGTGAACGGCAAATCGGGTTTCTACACGATAGACCTGAAGTCGGGCGCCGCCACAATGGTGGGAACCATCGGCAACGGCGGAGTCGCGATCAAAGACATCGCCGCCGCGCCGGCGGGCGCTCTGTTGCCCACTTCGCTGGCCTTCACCGTCTGGGCGCTCGACGCCTCCAACAAACTGTTTAGCTTCAGGGCGGCGGAGACGGACAAGATCAGCGCGCCGAAGGCGGTGACCGGATTACAAGCCGCCGAGAAGTTGGTCGGGATTGATTTTCGTCCGGCGAACGGGCAGCTCTATGCGCTGGCGGTCAACGGCGCGTTAGGCCGTCTGTA
>DATCXQ010000453.1:0-13445 GCA_036565725.1 Blastocatellia bacterium | reverse complement strand
GAGCCTGCAACTCGGCGGCATAAACAACGGCGGCGTAAACATCAACCAACTGGCGCCGCAGTTCATGTCTCGCGCCGACTTGCAGACGCGCGTGAACAATCCGTTCTTCGGCACGCCGGCCGGCGTCGGCATTCTGAGTTCGGCGACCGTCACGCAGGCGCAATTGCTGCGCCCGTTCCCGCAATTCGGCGATGTGATCATGCTCGGCGCAAGCGGAGGCAATTCGTTCTACAACGCGCTGACGGTCAAGGCGCAGAAGCGTTTGTCGAAGGGCTTCTCGCTGCTCGCCGCTTACGCCTTCAGCAAGCTGCTCGACAACATCGTGGGCAACGGCAATTTCTTTGCGCCGGACAACACGTCGAACGTGATAGACGCTTACGACCGCAGCCGTGACTACTCTCTCTCGTCCGTGGACACGCCTCATCGTTTCACGCTGAGCGGAACGTACGAATTGCCGTTCGGCCGCGGACGAAAGTTGCTTGCGGGGGCCGGCGGCGTCGTCGATCGCATCGTCGGCGGATGGCAGTTGAACGCTATCGTGACTTACCAGAGCGGCTTTCCCCTTTCGATCACGCAGCAGGTCAACAACACGAACGCATTCAGTCTGGGGCAGCGGCCGAACGTCGTGGCCGGCGTCGACCCTGCGACGCCGGGATCGGTCGGCGAGCGGATTGACGGCGGTTATTTGAACCCTGCGGCTTTCAGTTCCGCCGCGCCGAATACCTTCGGCAATGCGCCGCGCACGATCGGCGTTCGCTCGCCGAGCACGCGCTTGTTCGATCTCTCGGTGATCAAGAACACCAGGATTATTGAAGGCTTCAACGCCCAGTTCAGGATCGAGGCGGTAAACGGGTTCAACACGCCGATCTTTCGCGCGCCCAACACGCAGGTCGGCAACCCGAATTTCGGGCGCATCACGTCGCAGGCCAACTTCGCGCGCGTCGTGCAGTTGAGCGTGCGTTTGATGTGGTGACGCCGGGGGCGGTAGCGGGCGAGGCCCTCTTTGTTTACCCGTTCCGGGTTTGGGATGAACCCGATGGGAAAACGGCAAAAAAGTAGCGAGGAATCTACTCTTTGCCGATCTTTCCGGGGGCTTCGCTCGCCGCCATATGGCATATGGGATTCGCAGCAATGAAAGAGCTGGCCAAGAACGCAGACCGCTCGCCGGAACCGGAGAGCGTCGACGCCGACCGGCGCAAGCCGGGGACGCTTGAGCGGTGGCGAGGCGATTTCTTCGGGGGGACCGTCGCGGCGTTGATTGCCGTGCCTTACGGGATGGCATTGGCGACGGCGATGGGACTGCGTCCCGAAGCCGGTTTGTACACTTCGATCATCGGCGGCGCGATTTCGGGAATGATCTCGAACGCGCCGCTGGCGACCCCAGGTCTGTCCGCCACAGTCGTTCCGGTGTTGGCTGTGTTGGTCAAGACGCACGGCGTGGGCGCGGCGATGGCGGCCGGCGCGTTGAGCGGGTTGATTATGACCCTGATCGGCGCGCTGCGCGTCGGCAGGTACTTTAGCTACCTGCCGCAACCCGTCGTCGCCGCGTTCACGAGTGGTCTGGGCGTGATCATCGTCTCTACGCAGATCAAAACGGTCTTCGGGGTCGAACCGGCGCCCGCCGGGTTCGACCTGGGCGTGGTCGACGATTTCTGGGCCGTATTCAAAGCCTGCGAGCGGAGCGATTATCACACGCTGTCCGTGGCCGTTCTCGTCATCGGCTTGATGTTCATTCTGCCGCGTTGGAAGAAAGGCGTCCCGGCGCCGCTCGTCGCGGTGATCGTCGCCGCGGTGGCCGTCCATGCGTTCGGATGGGCGCTCGGATGGCGACTGCCGTCAGTCGGCGCGCTGCCCGACGGCTTCCCGCGGCCGAGACTAGCGGCTATGGACTTCTCAGCCTTTTCGGCTCTGCTGCGTCCGGCTTTTACGCTGGCAGGGTTGATCACCGTCAATCAGACGCTGACCGTCGCGGTGACGGCCCGCTTGAGCGAGGCTCGCCGGCGAGAGCCGTTCGACCGCGGGTTGATTGCGCAGGGCATGGCCAACATGGTCTGTCCGTTTTTCGGAGCGCCGCCGGGCGTGGCCATGCTGGCGCGCGCCATGGCCAGCGTTCGCGCGGGCGCAGTCACGCGATGGTCAACGCTCGCGCACAGCCTCGCGCTGCTGCTGTTTCTGTTTCCGCTGCGCGATTTCGTAAGCCGGATTCCGCTCGCCGCGCTGGGGGCTGTGACCGTCGCCGTGGGCCTGCAGTTGATCGACTGGAAGCGATTTCGCGATCTGCGGAATATGAGCCGGCCCGAGGCCGCGCTCTTTCTGCTCACATTCTGTTTGATAGTTTCCGGCGATCTGATCGTCGGCGTAGGGGCCGGCGCGCTGGTAGCATCGCTGCTTTTCGTCAAGCGCGCGGCGCGCCTTGAACCGATCGTTCCTGACCCAGCAAATAAGGAACCCTCAGCCATTAACCTCTTTTTCAACCGGCAAAGAAACGAAGGGCGCGAAGATAGTCGAGCGCCGAAGATGGAGGATAAAGGATCGTATCGAATATCGATGTCCGATCCTCGATCCTCGATCCTCGATCCTCAAACCTCTTCGCTTTCTTCCTTTCTTCGTAGTTTGTATCAATCTCCGCTGTCCCGATTTAGCGGGCTGGAACGCCCGCGCTCGCAGTGGCGGCGATCAACCTCAAACAGTCTTCAAGCTCCGGAGGAAAATAACCATGACCAGTCCACGACTCTCCGATCGACGTAACGGCGCGCCGCCCATCTCCCGCCGGGCGTTCAGCCGCATGGCCACGCTGTTGGCCGCGGGCGCGACGCTGCCCTTTTACAACGAAAGCGCGCTTGCGCAGCTTTCCAAAACCGGCCCGATCCCGCCCGACGCGGTGAAGATCAACGCCAACGAGAATCCGCTGGGCCCCTGTCCCGAAGCCGCCGAGGCCATCGCCAAGGTGATCTCCAGGGGCGGGCGCTACATGTACGAAGAGACCGACGCCTTCGTTAACACGCTGGCCGAACGGGAAGGCCTCGACGCGGAATACGTCCTGCCCTTCGCCGGTTCGAGCGACCCTCTGCACCGCGCCGTGCTGGCGTTCACGTCTAAGGAAAAGCCGTTCGTGATGTCCGACCCGGGTTACGAAGCGGGCGGGCGCGCCGCGCAGTTCATCGGCGCGAAGGTGGTCAAGGTCCCGCTCACGCAGAGCTACGCCCACGACGTCAAGGCTATGGTCAAAGCGGCGGGCGAACGCAAAGCTGGTTTGATCTACGTCTGCAACCCGAACAATCCGACAGGCACGATCACGCCACGCGCCGACATCGAATGGTTGATCGCCAACAAGCCGGAAGAGACCGTCCTGCTGCTCGACGAGGCGTATATTCACCTCACCGACGAGCCGGTGTGCTCCGACCTGGTGGCTATGGACAAGGACGTGATCATCCTGCGGACCTTCTCGAAACTTTACGGGATGGCCGGTCTGCGAGCCGGGGCGGCGATGGGAAGGCCCGACCTGATCGGCAGGCTGAGGAGCTACGGCGCGGGCGCGTTGCCGATGACCGGGATGGTGGGCGCGGCGGCCAGCCTGAAAGTCAAGAACCTCGTCCCCGAACGCCGCCGTATAGTCAAAGACGTCCGCGAAGACGTCTTCGCCTTCCTGCAAAAAAACAACATCACTTTCGTGCCTTCGGTGAGCAACTGCTTCATGCTCGACGCCAAAATGCCGGCGCGGCGGCTGGTCAACGCGATGACGAAGGAAAAGGTCTACATCGGACGCGTCTGGCCCGCGTGGCCCACCCACGCGCGCGTCAGCGTCGGGACGAAAGAAGAAATGGCCAGATTCAAGACCGCGCTGCTGAAGGTAATGAGCGACCTGCAAGCCTAGCTAGGAATCGACCACAAAGGTTACAAAGGGGAACACGAAGGTCACAAAAAGGACTGAAGACATAAAAATGGAGAAAGAAACTCTTTTATGCCTTTAGTCCTTTTATAACCTTTGTGTTCCCCTTTGTGACATTTGTGGAGAATTTCCGATTCGCCGTCATTGCGCCGTCCAACCGCCGTCAACGAACAACGCGCTGCCCGTCACGAACGCCGAGGCGTCGGAGGCCAGAAAGACCGCCGCGCCCGCAATCTCGTGTAACTCGCCCCAACGTCCCATCGGAATCCTCGAAACGAAGTCGCGGTATTTGGCGGGATCGTTGAGCAACTGTTTATTCATCTCGGTGGCGAAGGGGCCGGGACAGATCGCGTTCACCGTCACGCCCTTAGCGGCCCATTCGAGCGCGAGCGTGCGCGTCAAGCCCATAATCGCCGCCTTCGACGAAGCGTAAGGGGCGCGGCCCGGCAGCGAGATCACCGACATAATCGACCCCAGATTGATGACGCGTCCCCAGCCACGTTCGGCCATCTTCGGGCCGAAGATTTTCGAGCAGAGGAAAGGCGCGGTAACGTTGGTCGCCATCACCGCCTCGAAATCGCTCTCGCTGAGTTCGTCTATCGACCCGCGAATGTTGATCCCCGCGTTGTTGACCAGAATGTTTACAGCGCCGAGCGATTCCTCGATCTCTGCCGATAACCGCTTCAATTCGTCCCCGCTGGTCACGTCGACGGCGAACGCGGCGGCGCGACGCCCGGTTGACTCGGCGATTTCGTTCGCGGCTTTGCGGCAGTCTTCCATCGTGCGACTGACGACGGCCACGTCCGCGCCCGCCTCGGCGAAGGCCTGCGCGATGACGCGCCCCAGCCCTTTCGATCCGCCCGTGACCAGGGCGACGCGGCCGTCCAATCGAAAAAGGTCCATCACATTATTATGAGAGCCGTTCGGCATGTTCATCGTTATTTGTCTCCATATTTTGGAACGCATGCCTGGGAGCGCGCGCTCCCAGGCATGATGCGCGCTCCCAGGGCTAAAGTTTCAATGTCTGTTTCGCGTAAGCGGCGCAGCGCCGCAGATTTTCGTCTTCGAAAGCCAGCGCCTGCGCGGCGCCGAGTTCCGTGACGCGCGGCAGCGGCTTCGTCCACGCCTGTTTGAGAACCGTGTTCTCGAATTTGCGGATGCGCGCTTCGTCGCGACGCTCATGCGTGATCCAGTAGCGATCGGTCTTGTAAGGGACTTTCAGCGGGTCGCGCGTGATCATCTCCAGGCAGATGTGAATGTCGCCGCGATGTTTGCGCAGCGTCGAGATGATTTTCGCCATAGGCGTGGCGCCGTCTCCCAACGCGACCTCGGAAAGTTCAAAGCCTTCGTCGTAAGGCCGCACGGCCATGTCTTTCAAATGGGTGGTCACGGCGTATGGCGCGAGCTTCTCGGCGACCTCTAGCGAATCTTCGAGCAGCGCCACGTTGTTGCCGAAATCCACGCATGCGCCCAGGTACTCGCTGCCGATGCGTTTGAGCATCGCGACCTGTTCGTCCGCCAGCCAGTCCTTGTGGTTTTCGACGCCGACCGGCAGCTTGTGTTTTTTCAACAGCGGCTCGGCTTTTTCCAGAGTCTTTTGCCACTGCGCGACGAACTCTTTCCACTTAGCCATCTCGTTGAAGTCTTCGTAACGCCGCCCGCTCAAACAGGCCACGCGCAGACACGAAACGCCCAACTGATGGGCCGCAGCCGCGATCCTCGCGACCTCCTCTTCGCTCTCAAGCGCCCTCGCCCTCACGGCCAGTTCCATGAACATCCCTTTCGCTTCGAACTGCGCGCGAATGCGTTTCAAATACTCGGCGTCGGTCGAAGCCAGCTGCGAAAAATCCATCTGGCATCCGTCCCCGCCGAAGCTCTGGCAGAGGTCGATGAATTTTTCCGCCGGGATAGCCGGGCCTTGATTGCCTGAACCGCCAGCCGCTTCGCGCGCCTGGCGCATCCGGACGGGGAAGGAGGTGTAGGCTATGCCATAACTTTTCGTAGCGGAGTTGGCGACAGGTTCGATAAACGACGTCGCCGCCATCGCGGAAACTGAATATAGAAATTCACGTCGTGAAGTCATTGGAGGCTCCTTTTACTCCTTAGAAAATCATCCACAAAGTCACACGAAGAGGCGCTAAGGATTGATTTCATCTTCGTGATCCTTCGTGTGGCTTTGTGGATGAGATTACATTTTGGGCAAAACGGCTTTCAGTTCACGATCCCAGGGCGCGCGATATTCTTTGACCAGCAGCTTCGACGCGTCGCGGTCGCCGATGATCTCTTCCTTCGCGTCGTCCCAGCGAACCATGCGCCCGATCTTCATGGCGATGTTGGCCAGATGACAGGCGATCGAGGTCTTGTGACCGCTTTCGACGCCAGAGGCCGGCTGCTGGCGCGATTTTACGCAATCGAGGAAATTACGGACGTGAGGGACGAATTGGTCGCGCACCTGTTCGTACCCGTCTTTCTTCATCGCCTCGGTGCGAGGCTGTGGGGCGGAAGCCGGTCTGCGCGGCTCGGTGAAGCGCGGAATCTGATCATCGGCAGGAATCTCCGGATCGGGAAAAATTTCAAAACCGCCGCGTTCGAGCCGCAGCATCCCTTTCGTCCCCAGAAATTCCAGACTCCCGCCACGGCGCGAGGCGCTGATTTCGCTGTTCGACCAGTTCAAGATGAAGCCGGGATATTCAAAAATCGTCTCCATAACGTCGGGCGTCTCGCCGAAACCTTTCAGCGAATAGCGCCCGCCGAACGACGCGACTTTCGACGGCATTGCGCGCATCGCCCATTGCGCGATGTCGACGTTGTGCGAAAGCAGATTCGTGGCCTGCCCGCCCGAATAGTCCCAGAACCAGCGGAAGTGATATATGCAGCGATTCTTGTCGAAAGTCGCGTTCGTCGCGGGGCCGAGCCACATTTGCCAATCCTGTTCCGACAAGTCTTCGGTCCCGACGGGCTTCGCGAATCCGGGGGTGATGTTGCGGAAGCTGGAGATGCGGATGTTGCGGACCTCGCCGATGTGGCCGCCGCGGATCATCTCGACGCATTGTTTGTATTGCTCGCCCGAACGCTGCTGCGTGCCGACCTGCACGACGCGTTTGTAATGTCTCGCGGCTTCGACCATCCACCGGCCCTCGCGGACGAAGAGCGTCATCGGTTTTTCGACGTAAACGTCCTTGCCCGATGCGCACGCCAGGACGGTCTGCGGCGCGTGCCAGTGGTCGGGAGTCGAAACGACAACGGCGTCAATGTCCTTGCGGTCGTACATCCGGCGAAAATCCTTGAAGCCCTCGGCCTTCCTGCCGGATTTCTCCTCGACGGTCGCAACGCCTTCGCGTAGCCGAGGCTCGTAGACTTCGCAGATCGCCGCCGCCTCCACATCGGGCTGGGCGAGAAAATCGAGCAGGTGTCGTTTACCGATCAATCCTATGCCGATGAATCCGACGCGAACACGCTCGTTCGCGCCGAGGACGTTCCGGTAAGCCGCCGCGCTGAGAACCCCCGCGCCGGCGGCCTTCAAAAAGCCACGACGGTCTTCCATATCATTTTCTCCTCTAGGCGCTGAAACCACAGGTTGGGACGCCGGTACAGTACCGCGCGCGTCAATGGCAACCGCTCGCTTACACGCGCGGTACTGTACCGAATATTGCGAAACTGCGTGGATTGTAGCCGATGATAAGAAACCTGACAAAAAATGATGGTCAGCCGGCTGAACATCCAAAAGGTTTTACCAAATCTTGACAGTTGGATGGAACGAGCCGATAATCCGCTCGCCGACGCAGTTCAAAACTATCACCATATATTCAAAAGCCCGTTGGCTTGCTGGAAGACGCTGGGACGAATAATTCCTCCACAATTTCTGATTTAAAAAAAGTAGTTGAGTTTGTTCTTTCGTGGCTGTCTGTCCACTGCAGGCAACCATAACCCCTCAACAGGACGCAAGATTTTTAGAACTTGTGTCTCAAGCAGGGATGCCAGGGGAGAGAATTTGTTTGTCCCCCGAACAAATTGGCTTGACACCGCATCCAGCCGATTTGATAATCCGCGCGGTTATTGGAAGTTGGCCGCTGGGATGATAGGCATACCTGAATAGTTTCTGTCCAAAGAAACAGATCAAGTGAAGAAATAATTCAAATCTGGATTCCGCGTCGCGTCAGGCCTACTTGATCTTGGCAGGCGTAGCGGCGTGGCGACTCAACCCGATACGCAGCCGTCCGGGCTCGCGTTTAACCTGACAGGGAGACACTTATGCATATCAACTCGCTTCGCAAGAAGACGCCTATGCTGTTGTCGTTGGCGCTATTGCTAGCCGCTTCAGCCTTCGCGCAAACCAGCGCCAGCTTGAGCGGAACCGTGCATGACGCGCAAGGCGGCGCGGTCGCCGGCGCCAAGGTCACGTTGAAAGACGCTGGTGGCACTGTCCAAGTCGACACCACCACCAACAGCGAAGGTTTTTATACCTTCCCTGTTATCCAGCCCTCAACTTACACAGTGACTATTGAGGCGACCGGGTTCAAGAAGTCTGTTAAATCAGGCATTGTGGTCAACGCGTCGGATAGGCAATCAACCGGCGTTACGGTCCTTGAAGTCGGCGACATCTCCAACACGGTTGAAGTGACGGCCGACGCCGCCCAACTGCAGATCAAAACCGAGTCGGGCGAACAAGGCACGGCCATCAACAACCAACAGATTCAGAACCTTGCCGTCAACGGGCGCAATTACCTGGATCTGCTCAAACTCACGCCCGGCGTGGTCGTCACCACCAGTTTCGCCACTTCCGGCCCTGGCGGATTAGGCAATATAGACATCAACGGAACGCGCACGGGAAAAAACAACCTGACGATTGACGGCACCACCAACGTCGACACCGGTTCGAACGGCACGCAGCACATCGCGCTCTCGCTCGACAATATCGCCGAGTTCAAGTTGCTGACCTCGAACTTTCAAGCCGAATACGGCCGTTCAGGCGGAGGCGCAATCCAGATCGTGACCAAGAGCGGCACGAACGAGTTCCACGGCACGGGCTACTATTTCCACCGTCACGAGCAGTTCAACGCCAACTCTTATTTCAACAACGCGAATGGTCGCAGAGCGGACGGCTTCGAGAACAACCCTCGCAATTTCTACCGCTATAACCAGCAGGGTTACAACATCGGTGGCCCGGTGCTGCTGCCGAAGAAGATTCTGAAAGAGAAACTCTTCTTCTTCTTCTCGCAGGAATGGCAGGAGCAACTCGTGCCGCAGAACGCGCGCCAGTCGCGCGTACCGACGGCCGCGGAAGTAGCGGGCGATTTCAGCAACACCAGGGACGGCAACGGCGCCCTGATCACCATCATCGATCCGGTCACCAAACAGCCATTCCCGGGCAATAAAATCCCGATCGATCGCATCAACGCGAATGGCGGGAACGGCCGGAAGATTCTGAGCCTCTTCCAGAAGTTCGAGAACACGCCGCTCGGCGGCGCGGCTAATGGCTTCCGCTTCAACCACAACTCGCAGTTGAGCGTCAGCTATCCACGCAAAGAGACTAGCATCCGAGTTGACTACAATCTGTCGGACAGCACAAAAGCCTACGTCCGCTACACTCGCGACGCCGACAAGCAGGTCATGCCTTATGGCTTGGGGTGGACGGGCGGCGCCAACCAGATTCCGTTCGACAACCTGATCTTCAAACAGGCGCCGGCCTGGAACGGCACGATCAACGTCACGTCCGCGCTCTCGCCGACGCTGACCAACGAGTTCATCTTCGGCGCGAGCCAGAACAACCTGACGCTCGATCCGACGGTGGAGGACGCGGCGAGCTATGACGGCATCGGCTTCAATTTCGCGCTGCCGTTCGCCGGATATCCGGCCGCTCAATGGTTCAACATCACCTTCGGCGGTACCCCGAACCAGAACTTTGGCGGAACCAATGGCTACAGCCAGTATCCATACAAGAATTCCAACACGACCTTCGATATTTATGACAACGTCAGCAAGGTCGTCGGAACGCACACGTTGAAG
The DNA here is from genome assembly GCA_036565725.1 of Blastocatellia bacterium. Lineage (GTDB taxonomy): Bacteria > Acidobacteriota > Blastocatellia > RBC074 > RBC074 > JAJVID01. The sequence goes on along the minus strand of DATCXQ010000453.1, from coordinate 3,550 downwards.
GCCGGTTTCTATTACCAGCGCAGCCGCAAGGATCAGGCCGCCGGCGATTCCGCCTCCATCAGCTTCAGCAACAACACGAACAACCCGAACAACGCCGGACATCCCTACGCCAACGCGCTGCTCGGCAACTTCGACACCTTCAGGCAGCCGAACATCGGCGTCTTCCAGGGGCAGTATCGCTCGACCAACATTGAGTGGTATATGCAGGACAACTGGAAGGTCAACAACCGTCTGACGCTCGATTACGGGATGCGCTTCAATCTGATCTACCCGCAATACGACGCGCGCAACCAGGATTTCTACTTCGTGCCGGAAAAATTTGACCCGTCCAAGGCCGTGCGGCTTTACAGGCAGACTTGCAAAGATGGAGTCACATTCCCTTGTTCAGGGCAGAACCTCCAAGCCTACGATCCGTCCCGAGCCTCTAGCCCGCTGGACGCGCAAGCGAAGTCGAAAACTGACCCGACTATCCTGAAGAATGGCTCCCTGGTCGGACGCATCGTGCCCGGCTCAGGCGATCCGTTCAATGGTATGGTTGGCAGCAAAGATGGCTACTTCCCGGGCGGCATCAAAAGCCGCGGCGTGCAATTCGGCCCTTCGTTCGGGTTTGCCTACGACGTCTTTGGCGACAAGAAGACAGTCGTGCGTGGCGGGTACCGTTTGGGCTATGACCGCGTGCAAGGTAACGAACTGGCCTTTGCAGCCGTCGGCCAGCCGCCGAAGTTCTTCAATCCCACCTTCAACTTCGCCAACCTCGCCGACGTCGGCACCGGGGAAGTCGCGCTCGGGACCACTGGCGTGATCGCCGCTGATCGGGAGGGACACGTCCCCAATGTTCAGAGTTTCAGCCTACAGGTGCAACATGACGTCGGCTGGAACACCGTGTTTAACGTGGCTTATGTCGGCACGCTGAGTCGCCATCAACAGGAGTTGCTCAACCTCAACTTCAGTCCGTACGGCGAACTCTTCAACGCGGCGGCGCAGGACCCGGCGAAATTCGCGGGTGGCAGCGTACCGCTTGAAGAAAGCGGTCTGGCGCAGGTTTACAGGGATGCAGGCGTGAAGTTCTCAGGCACAAACGCGCTGAACGCGGACTACCTGAAGAGATTCCCTGGATATAACACGATCGGCCTGCGCACATTCGGCGGCTCGTCGAACTACCACTCGCTGCAGACGACGTTGAGCAAGCGGTTTGGCAACTCGGTCAACTTTGGCATGGCCTACACCTGGTCGAAGGCGATGGGCACCGCCAACACTTACACCGACTTCATCAACCCGATCTGCTCGCGCTGCGTGGACTACCGGCGCCTGAACTTTGACCGCACGCACCTTATGGTCATCAACTACGATTGGCGTCTGCCGGGGCTGAGGGACGCGAATCCGTTCATCAAGGCGGTGACCAACGGCTGGCAGGTCACCGGCATCACGCAGTTCATTTCGGGGTCGCCAGCGCAAGCAGGTATCGGAATCCCGAACGTCAACCTCAATCAGCGCATCAATGGTTCATGGACAGAAGGACTCGGCGCGCTCTTTACCGACGACATCGAGAGGTCTTCGGACCGCAATAAGGCGTTCAACTTCGAGGACCTCCGTTTGCCGACCGTCGCCGAGGCGTTGAAACTGCAGGGACGGTATCCGGCCGGTTACATGGATACCCCCGGCATCAACGTTACGGACCTTTCATTGTTCAAGAACTTCTCGCTAGGCGGCGACGGCAAGCGCAACCTCCAATTGCGCCTGGAGATGTTCAACATCTTCAACCACGCGCAGTTCAGCGGGTTCAGCAGCGGCGCCACTTTCAACGTTTGTGGCAACTTCAACAACCCGACTGATCTGACCAACACCTGCCGTGGGTTTGGCACTTTCCCGACGGCTTCTTCGTCTCCTGTGACCCTGCCCAATGGTAGTAGTCTTTTCCCCATCCAGAATGTCCGCGGCAGTTCGCTCAGCGGCAACCCGCGGCTGGGCAACGGCATTGGCGAATACAATGGACTGAGCGGCACAGTGTCGGGCAATCGCATCATTCAGCTTGCAGTGAAGATCTACTTCTAAATTGCAGGTTGATGACGGTTTGAATAAGCTACGGGGGTTGCAACGCGTTTGCAGCCCCCGTTTTTACTGGGAGTGGACTATGTTGACTTCACAAACTCTGCGACCTGGCCTGAGCTCGCTCAGACGCAATGGGCTGTTCACCTTGATCAGCCTGGCGCTGCTGTTTAGCGGCGCTTCAATCGCCGGCAATGCTTTTCAGCAAGGCGGCGGCTTCGTGATCTTTGGGCGCGTCAGATTACCCGATGGTCATCCCGCTAAGGCCAGGATGAAAGTGTTCATTGAGGCATTGAATGGCTTGAGACGGGACGTGCTCAGTGACGACAGTGGCAATTATGAAATTCGGGGGATGAGCGGCGGGCGCTATCGCGTCTATGCGATCAATCCTGATGCGCCTGAGCAATATTGCGACCCGATTGAGGCCGACACTAATCGCGCTTATTCCAATCGCCTGCAAGTTGACATCAATCTGAAACTCCCACTGCATAAAGAAAAGAAAGACGCCAATCCGGGGGTAATAAGCCTCTCCGAAGCCACCCAAAACATCCCCAAACCTGCGCTTAAGGCGTACGAACAAGGACTCAAACTGCAAAAAGAGAACAAGGGAGACCAGGCGCTCACAGCATTCAATCAAGCCATCGACCTTTACCCTGAATATTTTCAGGCGCTGACCGAACGCGCCAACCTCTTGATGGGGCGCAACCAATTGAACGAGGCCGCGGCCGATTTCGAGCGGGCGCTACGACTCAACGAAAAACACGTCCCGGCGCTGCGCGGACTTGGCTATTGTCAGATTCAGCAAAAGCAGTTTGAAGCCGCGTTGAGCAACCTGGAGCAGGCGTTCGTTATGGAGCCGAAAGTCCCTCTGACGCTGCTGCTGCTCGGATACGCAAACCTTTCGCTTAGCCGCTACGAACCGGCCAAACAGTGTTTGGTGGAAGCCTTGAAGCTGGGGCCGGAGAGCGCCGCGCGCGCCCACGTCTATCTGGCCGAGGTCTTCGCTCACGAACAGAAGTTCAAGGAGGCCGCCGACTCGATCCGCCGCTATCTGGCTTTGAAACCCGACGCGGCGGACGCCGACGGCCTGCGGAAGATGGAATCCGATTGGCGCGCGCGCGCCAAGGCTGCAAAAGATCAAAACTGATCCGCTGCCGATGTGTAACAGCGCAATAATTGCTGAAGGCAAGTAATCGGTGATAGTTTTGCGAACGTTATAACGACAACCCGCAAGCCACAGTATTTCTTCGCAAAAATATCGGATGAGGACAACACGACGTCGGCGTTTATGGTCTTTGAGAAATAAATGCAACCGCGAATTCGGCAATCCGACCGAGGGCAATAGATGGGATTCAGCAGTCATTGCATTTATTTCCCAAACATCATGAAAGCTGGGGCGAGATTCCCCTGCCGCGGAGCGGCATTTGAGCATAGCCCGGCTTTTCAAAGCCGGGTCGACTAACGCATATTCGTTTTCAGTCGCGGAGCGACGGTTGATACCGAT
>DATCXQ010000418.1:0-7492 GCA_036565725.1 Blastocatellia bacterium | reverse complement strand
GGCTTTAGCCGGCAGAGCTTGGAGCCTCAGCCCTGCCGGCAAAAGCCGGTACTCTAAACGCTCTCCTTTGATGGTTGTAAATTCGTTGGATGTGTCGATATCGCTTATTCTGATTTATACAAGCGCCAAAAAACTTAGTTTCCAGAGCACTAAAAGAATGTTTGTAGTTCCACCTTCAGGCTATATCAACTGACAATCATGCGCATTCAAGCATTCAAAATTCCGACCAATGGGCCGGCGGATGTCAGGCGCCTCGAGCGATTGATGGCCGACGGCGTTATCAATCCGGCTGAGGTCGTGTGCATCATCGGCAAGACTGAAGGCAACGGCGGTCGCAACGATTACAGTCGCGATCTGGCGATGATGGCGTTTGAAAATCTGTTCGGCGCGCATCTCGACATCGCCCCGGCTGAAGTTCATGACCGGATCATTTTTTCGCTGTCCGGCGGCTGCGAGGGTGTCGTCAGCCCTCACATTGTCGTCTTCACAAAATCCGGAGCGCCGTCTGACCGTCGCCTCTTAAACAAAAGGCTCGCGCTCGGAATTGGCTTCACACGACCGTTTCATCCGAGCGAGATCGGACGCATGGCGCAAATTGAAGAGACGGCGCGCGTCATTGGCGACATCGTCGCGGAACTGCGCGTGGATTCGCCCGCGGACGTGCATCTGATTCAAATGAAGGGAGCGATTCCGGGCTACACCTACGAAGAAGCGCAGTCCGCCATCGCCGCAGGGCGCCCGTTGCGATCAGACATGGTCTATTCACGAGGCGCGTCCGCGCTCGGCGCCGCGCTCGCATTGGGCGAAGTCGAGCTTTCGAACCTCAACGATGAGATGGTTTGTCGCGATTGGGCGCAGTATTCCAGCGTCGCTTCGTGTTCGGCCAAGCCCGGATTGACGCGCACGGAGATTATGGTGATGGCGAATAGCTCTTACTGGGCCGGCGATCTGGCCATCCACCATGGAACGCTCCGGGATATGCTCGATGTACAAACGGTCCACGACGTGCTTAAAGGGCTCGAAATTCCATGCCACATCCAGCTCGAACCGGAGCAGACTGAGCGCATTGTCGGCGTATTCGCCAAATCCGAGGCCGATGCGCGCGGCGTCATTCGCGGAAAACGGCATACGATGCTCACTGATGATGACATCAGCGACACGCGATATTCCCGTTGTGTGCTCGGCGCGGTCTTAGCCAGCGTCATCGGCGATACCGCCGTCTACATCAGTACCAGGGCCGAACATCACGGCCCGCTCGGCGGCGGAACGCTGGCGATTATTGCCAGGCAGTTTTCCGGAGAAGATTCGACACGCTGAACCGTTGCTCACCGCCGCCACGACGATTTACGACGAACCTCGTCCGGGTCGATGCCACGGGCGCGCGCCTTCTTGTCGAATTGCGGATCACGAATGTCGAGCGGGAAGGAAATCTCGGCCACGGACCCAATGCCAAACAAACTACGGCCTCCGTCCTGTTTGAAGATGGTGAAGTCTTGCTGGCCCACGCCAAGCCCGGACGTCCCAAGCTCACTGGCTTCCTCATCGTACATGTGTGCGACGAACCTGGTCATCCTCCCCGCGCGGTCGTGCTCGTTCCCGATCGCCCAAGTTACCCCGTAAAGCATCGGGACAAGAACCATCTCATCCCGGCCGTCTTCGTAGAACAGCTTTGTCGTCCGAATCAGGTTCGAGGGAGCAAAAATCACGCCGGACAACTCATCGAAGCTCACGAAGTCGATCCCAGTGGGCTGGTTCGCGGCATCGCCCCGGATGATCTCCAAGCAGCCGAGATGCGTAAGCGAGGCATTCAGAAACTTGCCCAGCATGTCTGGCTCTCGGCTGCTCCCCTGTTGAGTCAATTGCCCCTGCCAGATCATAGCGGGACGCGGCCGATACGGACTGTCGAACGCAATCAACCGGCGTACGCTCTGCCGACTTTTCTCAGTGGCGGTTGCGCGCTCTGAGCCCGGGTAAATCCGTTGAAGACAGGTCAAGTGATGCAGCCTCAGGCGTTCCCGCCAGCTGAGTCGCTCAACCCCGCGCGCCTCCAGTTGAGACTGTTCTTCCACATTGTGCGTCCAGTAGGCCTGCTGCAACTCGGCAGCCCGAACGAACTCCGGCGGACCTTGGATAGGTTGGGAGCCGGTTAGCTGAATGTCTTCATCCTCGTCAATGGGATCGGGAAATGGGACGGCGGGTTCCTTCCCAAACAGTCTGTTAAAGAATTTCATTTGCGCCTCCCTTCTTATCTTTTAGCGCCAGAGTAGGAGACCGAAGATTTCATTTAAATCAATCGCCAGAGAACTCTGGCAAGCGCATTACCTGTAACAGTGCGGCGATAATGTTCCGTTGAGCGCACATCCGTGATCGGGGTGATCTCCTGGGAGACCGTACTTCTTGCCTGCTCAATGATTGTCGCGTTGAGAATCGCATTTGTCAGCAACGACTCGGTCCAAAACGCGCGTACCACTACCGGAGCGACGCTCCCCAGGGCGATGCTGATGGAATTGACCTCAGCGCCTGTCGTTCCGGCTTTGACCGCCATCACGACCTTAGAGATGGCCTGCGCGCGACGAGTACCGACTTTTAAAAAGAAAGACCGCTCGTTCGGATTCAATTTCCGCAATCTCGCCGCAAGCAGTACCTCATCAGGCTCCATCACCGTTTGACGATAGCCCGTGTAAAAATTATTGAAACTGACTTTCCTGACGCCTCGAACACTCCCGATCTCGACCTCCGCATCGAAAGCCGACAACACAGGGAGACTGTCGCCGGCGGGGGAGGCGTTGACGATGTTGCCGCCGATAGTGCCGCGGTTCTGAATTTGAATCGCGCCTACGGTTTGTGACGCATCTACCAACGCCGGGACGCTCAGTTGAATCAGCGGAGATCGTATCAGTTGAGTGTAGGTGGTCAGCGCCCCTATGCGAATCGTTTCGCCTTCATCGTCGATGCCGCGCAGCTCGTTTAAACGCCAGATATCGATGAACTCTTTGGCGGCAAGCGAGTTCGCATTAAGCGCAACCATCAGGTCCGTGCCGCCGGCGATTATCTTCGCCCGGCGCCCGCGTTCAGCGAGAAGTTCGTAGACCTCTTCAAGGCTGGTCGGCGTAACGACTGTGGGATAGTAAATCATTGGTCTTAGCGGTTCGTTCGATTGCGTCAATAATCTTGATATAACCCGTACAGCGGCACAAATTTCCCGCAATCGCCGCCCTGATTTCTTCGCGTGTCGGATGCGGATTGACGTCTAGCAGAGAACGGGCGGAGATTAGCATGCCTGGAGTGCATATGCCGCACTGCGCCGCGCCGCATTCCAAAAACGCCTGTTGCAGTGGGTCGAGTCGGCCATCGCGTGACAGCCCTTCAACTGTGAGAACATTTGCGCCCTGCAATTGGCAAATCGGGGCGAGACACGAATTTATGACCTCGCCGTCAACAATCACGGAGCAAGCCCCGCACTCGCCTTCGCCACAACCTTCTTTCGCGCCGGTCAAACACAGGTCCTCTCGCAACACGTCGAGAAGTCGCTTCATCGGAGGCGCGTCAATCTCACGAACGACGCCATTTATCTCAAAATTTATTTTCATTGCTGATCGGGATTATCAATCGCTCGCGGCGCGGACATATTTTCTATCGCCGTCATCAACCGCTCGGGAGTGATTGGAATGTCGCTCATGAATGCGCCGGTGGCGTTGAATATCGCCGCGGCGATCGCGGGAGCGGCTCCGTCCATGGGCAATTCGCCTACTCCCTTGGCGCCGAAAGGTCCGTGCGGGTATTCCTTCTCAATTATGATCGTCTCCATCTCAGGCGCGTCGAGCGACGTAGGGATGATGTAATTTGTCAGGCGGTTGTTCACAACGCGCCCGCGCTCCCAAACCAGTTCCTCGAGCAATCCATAGCCGACCGCTTGCAGCGTTCCGCCTTCGATCTGCCCGGCGGCCATCACTGGATGGATGGCGCGGCCGATGTCCTGCGCGGTCGTGATTTTGAGCGTCGTCACTTCGTAAGTATCCAAATCGACTTCGACCTCGGCGACCTCGGCCCCGTAAGAGAAGACAGGATAAGCGTCGCCGGTATAAGTGTCATCATCCCACTCGACGCCGGGCGGATTGGCGTAATGCGCAAAGGCGCCTAATTGGCCGTACAGGTTGATGTACTCGCGGACGGTCTCGCCAAAACTCGCAAGCCGCTTCCCGCCGGCAAGGAACCAACCGTCAATCAATTGCGCATCGGCCTCGCCAAAACGTTCGGCGACGAACCGAAGCAATATCTCTTTCGCTTCGCGCGCCGCAAACTGAACGACTCGACCGACGATCATGCAAGTTCGAGAAGCCACCGTCGGGCCGCTGTCGGGCACGCGCGATGTGTTCGGCTCTTCGATCTCGACATCGTCATAACCGACGCCCAATTCCTCCGCCACGATCTGACAAAAGATCGTGCGAGTTCCCTGGCCGATTTCCGTCGAGCCTGTGAGAACGCGCGCGCGCCCTTCCGGCGTGATCTCTACGCCGGCCTGAGCCTTCATCTTCGCTTCGCCGCTGCCTGTGAAGCCGGCGCCGTGAAAGAAGAACGAAAGGCCGATGCCCCGACGCTTCGGTCCGCTGCTGTATTGCGAGATCTTTCGCCTCTTCTCGACGTAGCCGGAATTTTCGACAGTAGCGTTCAATACATCTTCCGAGCCTACGCTCCAGTTCAATCTCTGCCCCGTCGCAGTGACATCGCCTTCTCGCAGCATGTTGACGCGGCGCAGTTCGAGCGGATCTAGGCCGAGTTCCGCCGCGATCTTTTCCATCTGCATTTCGTACGCGAAGGTAACCTGGGGGGCGCCGAATCCGCGAAACGCCCCGTTGGGCGGAGTGTTCGTAGCGACGGCGCGGGCAGTGATGCGGACATTTTCGCATCTGTACGGCCCCGGCGAGTGAATCGCCCCGCGAGAAAGCACCACTGACGACAGCGTAGCATAAGCTCCGCCGTCGAACACTATGTCAATCTCGTTCGCCACAAGGCGTCCGTCGCTCGTCACTCCCGTGCGATGGCGAATGATTCCGGGGTGGCGCTTCGGCGTCGCGGCTATGTCTTCCGCGCGGTCGTAAATCATCTTGACGGGACGCCGCGCCTTATGCGCCAGCAAAGCCGCATGCGCCGCGATCATTGACGGATACTCCTCTTTGCCGCCGAAACCGCCTCCGGTGGTTGTCTGAATCACGATCGCCTGCTCGTCGCTTAATTTGAAAAGTTGCTTGATCGCTTTGTGGACGTAGTATGGGCACTGCATCGACCCCATCAACGTCAATGAATCTTTCCCTGGAATCGCAATCATTCCCTGCGTTTCGATATAAAGCTGCTCCTGATGCGGCACTCGATACTCGCCGGTGATTATGTGATCGGCTTGTCGGAAGCCTTCGCCGACGTCGCCGCGCGCGATCAGAAAATTTTTGAAGACATTGTCCGAACCGTAAATGATCTCGTCGCAGCCCAACGCCTCTTCAATCGTCAGCAGCGGAGGAGCTTCCTCGTATTCAATGGCGATGTGTCTCGCGGCGATCTCGGCCTCATGTTTGCTCTCGGCGGCGATCAGCAGAATCGGTTCTTCGCAATGACGAATTTCGGTCTCGGCGAGAAGCGGCTGGTCGTTTTCAATCAACGCCACATAGTTTTCCCCCGGAATGTCGCGGTAATCGGCGATCACCACGCGCGACCAATCGAATTCCGGATCGAAGTTGATAGCCTTGACCCGGCCTCGTGGGATGCGGCTGCGAATGGTCTTGCCGAAAAGCATGCCTTCGAGCGTGATGTCGTCGACATAACGCGCCGCGCCGGTCAACTTTTCGAATCCTTCTTTTCGTAATACATTTTGCCCGACGGCCATTGCGGTCTCCTGCGGTCTAAAAAGCAAACGATTCTGCGCGCATCTCTTTTTGCTCGGCAGCTATCGGCGCCTCGTCTTGCGCCAGGCGCGGGAACTGTTTCGACGAGCCGGCGTCCTGGCCGCCATCTGCGGACTGACGCCCGCCTTGCTGGCTCTCGCTGTTCGCCAGCGCCTCTTCCAACACCTGAATCGCGCCGCTAATGCGCAGCAGCGTTTCGCGCAGCATCGCCTGCTGTCTTTCGGTCTCCTGCGGGCGATTGTGCCCAATCTCGAACTCTTTCTTCAACTCCTCCTGCCGAAGCTGCATTTGTTCCAGCATCTGCCCCTCCTCTTTGAATGATGAATCGCGCCGCTGCTGACGCCGATTGTTAGCGACAACGAAATGCTCTTCTTTCTTCAGAAGAAGAGGTAGAGGGACCTATAGCCAAGTCTTTTTCGGTAACAAGATAACAAGATTGACGCCTACTTTGAAGGATCACACCGGCAGAGTCTCGATCGGCCCATTCTGGCCTGGCTCGAACGCGTGGTCTCACGTCCGCAATTTTTTTCTTTGAATAGGCAACTTGCCTTCCCGTTTCCGTCTGTACATAGAAGAGGGGCGATGACCGCCAGCCTCGAAGCCGAGGACGCGGAGGCGCCGTACGTCACAAACATGGAGAGTGATTATGAATATGGTTCAGAAGGAATTAGTGCAAACGAGCTTTGAGCAAGTCTGGCCAATCGCGGATGTGGCCGCCGCCTTGTTCTATCGCCGTTTGTTCGAACTCGATCCCACGCTCCAGCCTCTTTTTAAGGGCGACATGAACGAGCAAGGGCGTAAGCTGATGGAGATGCTTAGGCTGGCGGTCAAAGGGCTTGACCGCCCGGAGACGCTCAAGCCCGTACTCGCTGCGTTGGGTCGCCGCCACGCCGACTATGGCGTCAATAAACACGACTACGAAACCGTCGGGGAGGCGCTCCTCTGGACGCTCGAGCAAGGGCTTGGGCCAGGCTTCACGCCGGATGTCAGAGAGGCATGGGAGGCCGTTTACGTGTTTGCTGCCGGCGCGATGAGTGACGCGGCTGTCGCCGCTTGATCGATCCAAATTATATACAGGAGGCCGCAAGTGTATTCTCTCTTCGCCTCTGCGGCGCCATCTCACTGCTGAATCCCGATGCGCCGCAGCATCTCGATGAAGGGCGGTTTGGAGCGCAAGCTGACAAAATCCGGGCCAATGCCGAATTAGCCCGGATTTTAATAATGTGTACGTAAAGAACAATCGCGAGGGACACGGGGATCGCAGGGATGAGTAGGGTAGAGCAATGACTTTTCATTTTCTTTTCCCCGCGGCGCCCCGTGCGCCCGGTGGTTGTTACCGTACCTGCAATCGTAAATCGTTCTATCTGATTGCAAATGAGGATATGGTGTCCGTCGATTCGTTTAATCGCCATGGTTGCGGCGCGGTACCGGGAGCGGTAGCGACCAGGCGCCATTGACCCGGTCGCTACCGCTCCCGGTACCATGTGCGCCAGGATAACAATAAGTGAATTAAACCCATGACTTCACACCGTACTTCTCAAAGTGTTGTTTGTCGTTTGTATAGACCGATGCAACCAGATGCACACTTCTTTGGGCAG